>CAXUDN010000148.1:0-8902 GCA_964249715.1 uncultured Acidobacteriaceae bacterium | reverse complement strand
TTGACGACGTACTCCTTGCCTTCGGAGCGGAGCAGGCCGGCTTCTTTGACGGCTTGTTCGGAGCCGAGGCGGAATAAGTCGGCGGAAGCGTAGGCTTCGGCGCGGATAAAGCCTCGCTCGAAGTCGGTGTGAATGACGCCTGCGGCGCCCGGGGCCTTGGTTCCGCGCACGATGGTCCAAGCACGGACCTCCTGCACACCGGCGGTGAAGTAGGTAACCAGATTCAGCAGGCGGTAGCCGGCGTGGATGAGGCGATTGAGGCCGGGTTCGGTAAGGCCGAGGTCGGCAAGAAATTCCCCGCGCTCGTCGGGCTCGAGGAGAGCGATTTCGCTTTCAAGGGAGCCGCAGATGCGAACGACTTCGGAGCCTTCTTCGGCTGCGCGGGTCTCTACTTTGGCGGTGTGGGCGTTGCCGGTAAGGAGGGCGGCTTCGTCGACGTTGGCGACGTAAAGCATGGGTTTGGCGGTGATGAGGTGAAGATCGCGGGCAGCCTGGCGCTCGTCCTCCGTCAGGTCGACGACGCGGGCGGGTTTGCCGGCTTCGAGGGTCTCTTTCAGCTTGGCAACGGCTGTTCCCTCGGCCTTGATCTTCGGGTCGGTAGCGTTCTTCAGCAGCTTTTCGAGGCGAGCTGAGCGCTTTTCTACAGTGTCCAGGTCGGCGAGAAGAAGCTCGGTGTTGATGGTGTCGATGTCGGAGAGCGGGTCAACGTGGCCGGCGACGTGCACGACTTCCGGGTCCTCGAAGCAGCGAACGACATGAGCGATAGCGTCCGTGGAGCGGATATGGCCGAGGAACTGGTTGCCGAGGCCTTCGCCCTTGGAGGCGCCGGCGACCAGGCCGGCGATGTCGATGAACTCCATGGAGGTGGGGACGAGGGACTTGGGCTTGATGAGGGCGGCAATTTTGTCGAGGCGGTCATCCGGGACGGCGACGATGCCTACGTTGGGGTCGATGGTGCAGAAGGGGTAGTTCGCGGCCTGGGCCTTGGAGGCGGTGAGCGCGTTGAAAATGGTGGATTTGCCGACGTTAGGCAGGCCGACGATGCCGCAATTGAGAGCCATACAGATTCAGGGTACAGGGAAGAGATGGCGAGGCGCTCGGCGAGGAGCGTGCCATCCGCGATAGGAACGGGACTGGTTGGTTCGTAGGGCGCTTCTGGCTTGCGGTAATCACGTCAGAGCGTTACCAAAAAGTTGTAGACGCGTCCCAAAATAGTGCTACTGTGGACCTCACAAACCAAAGGGGTACACAACAGGTGGGATGCGGGGGGAGTGTAGGCCCCGCGCAGTGCGGGTGCGTGTGCCGCGCTGTCACCGGCTGGTGCGAATGGTTGAGTTCGAGGCCCCTTGCAGAAAAAGTTAAAAGGCAGAACTACTTTCCAGGAGAGCATGATGCGTCGCTTGTCATTCGCCAGTTCGACCACCCTTGTACTTGCGCTTAGCTGCGCCGCCGCACTCGATTTGAGAGCCCAAACCTTTGCCGCGACCACGGGAACCGAGGCTGTTATTACCGCAACGCCCTCGCCGCGCTCAGCGACGGTCAATGTGCCCGGACACAGAAGGGTTGCGGAAGAGAAGCTGCTCTTTGGTCGTGTTCGAGACGGCGTGTATACCGTGGACGGCATGGTAGCCAAGGTTCAGCTGAACTATGACCTGAACGGCGTTTGCTTTCTGACCATGTTTGCTCCCGGCTTGGGGACGGCGGTGGTTTCGGCCGACCCTGCTAAGGATGCGGTGGTAAAAGAGGCAGCATTAAAGCAGGGCGAGCTGAGCTTCACGGTGGGGGAGCACACTTTTAAGCTGACCGGCGTGGCCCTGGCGAGTAACAGGGGAACCATCCCGGCGCACCTTTACGTGCGGCTCGACCGTAGCGCATGGCAACTTGGTCGTCAGCCCATGGTCGGCTTCGGCGATATGGGCGCGATGCCCTATCAGTGGCCGGGTGCTCTGGCGGCGGCGCCAGCCGTACACGCGGAAGAGACCGAGGTCATTCCCCCGATTCCTGCGCGTTTGCTGCCGAGCACGACGAGTGTTGTTCCGCGTGTGGTTGCTCCGGTCTCGGTTGAGCCCGCAAGCTTACATCCGGCGACAATGCCGTAGGCAGTCCGGGCGCGTCAATGTCGCAAGTTTCGCAGAGGACGTGACTGGGCTTATCGCTTCGGTTGCGTCCTCTGCGTTTTTGCTGCATCTGAAGCCCTGCCGTAATCCAGGGTGGAGAGTTGGAAGCACGTCTGGCGGAGAGTGAGGGCTGCGATGCAGATCGGGATCGATACTTTTGTGGAAGTGATGCCGAGGCCGGGTGAGAGTCCGGCGAAGGCTGGGGCGGAACGCATACGGCAGATGCTGGAAGAGGCCGAGCTTGCAGACCGTGTGGGTCTGGACGTGTATGCGATTGGCGAGCACCACCGTGAGGAGTATGTGGCCAGTGCGCCCGCCGTGTTATTGGCGGCTGCCGCGGCACGGACGGAGAAGATACGACTTTCCAGCGCGGTAACGGTTCTGAGTTCCGATGATCCCGTGCGGGTCTTCCAGCAGTTTGCGACAGTCGATCTGATCTCGAACGGAAGGGCGGAGATCATCGTGGGGCGGGGGTCGTTTACGGAGTCTTACCCTCTTTTCGGGTTTGATTTGCGCAACTATGACGAATTGTTCTCGGAAAAGCTCGACTTGCTGCTGCATCTGCGTGACGAGGTGAAGGTGCACTGGGAGGGCAAGCACCGAGCTTCGCTGACCGGGCAGGGCGTGTGGCCGCGGCCAGTGCAGGCGGCGCTTCCGATTCGGTTGGGCGTCGGTGGCACGCCGAACAGCTTTGTGCGTGCGGGGGTGCTGGGGCTGCCGCTAACGGTGGCGATCATTGGAGGCGAGCCGGCGCGGTTTCGGTCTTTGGTCGATTTGTATCGCGAGGCGGGACGGCGGGCAGGGCATGCGCCGGAGTCGTTGGATGTGGCGGTGCATTCTGTGGGCTACGTTGGCGAAACAGATGGGCAGGCGGCGGATGAGTTGTGGCCGGCGTACGCGCATACCTTCGGCCGGATTGGACGCGAGCGTGGATGGGCGCCCATGAGCAGGGCTGCTTTCGATGCGCAACGTGGGCCGCGAGGGGCGTTTGTGGTTGGTTCTCCTACGACGGTTACCGCTAAACTGCGGCACATCGATGAGGCGCTGGGGGGCGTGTCGCGGGTGAGCCTCATGATGAGTGGCGGACCTATTCCGCATGCGGGCATGCTGCGGTCAATCGAGTTGCTCGGGACAGCGGTGAAGCCAGCTTTGGCCGAAGAGCTTGCCGCTGCGTAGCGGCGGGCTGCACCGAGGTAATTCGACTCAAGTGGTATGGACGGCAGCGAATGAGCGTCAGAGAGTAGATCCTGTCGAAGCGAAGAAAAGGCGTATCGCAGCAGGCGCTTTTCAACGTATCGGCTTGAGTTCAAGGGATCCCGTGCGGGTCCACCGGTCTTTGACATTTAGGAACGGACTTTCGTAAAAGCGGAAGCTGAGCCACGCGAGAAGCAGCGTGGAGGGCAAGGCCAGGAGAGCTGCGGCCACGTCGCGTTGGGGAGAACCTGCCGCAAAGCGTGTGTCACCGTGGACGATGAGGTGGACAAAGAGGCCATGCAGGAGGTCGTGGAAGATGTATGCCCCATAGCTGAGCCGGCCTATCCAGCGAAGCGGTTTGTAGCGCAGGACAGAGCAGGTCCACGTTCCGGGCTGCAGGGCGCACACCATGATGGAGGCGGCGTAGATGTTTGCGAACAGCAGTCCGCCCGTGTACATCCAGTGTGGATATTGGCTCGGGGCCATTTGGAAGCCATGCACTACCAATGCCAGGTAAGCGATCAGGGCCGCAGTGCAGATGAAGGCCAGACCGCGGGCAAGGGCCAGGAGGTGAGCCCGGCCAGGTCCGCGCCAGAGCAGGGCCACCAAGCCGCCGAGCAGCAATGCGTCCATTTGCGCGGGCGTGAAGTGATCCAGGAGTGCTGCTGCGAGCATCCAGGGCGCCGCGAACCGTTGAAGCGCGAGGCGCAGTAGCGGTCCTGCGACGACCACGCTTCCGCAGATCCACAGCAGCTTGCGGCGGTCTCGGACGAAAAAGATTACCCATGGCCAGAGGAGGTAGAACTGTTCCTCAAGGCACAACGACCACAGATGCCCGAGGTAGATCTCGCTGTGCGGTAGGAGCGCGCTGGTGAGATGGGCATCGGCTGCTAACTCCAGGGGCGATCTGGGGATGAGCGCAGAGGGCGAGAGGAACGCGAGGAAATTGCCGAGATAGAGCGGCCAGGCCAGCCATAAGCGGTTCCAGTGCCAATGCATGACAGGCCAGAGAAGAAGCAGGATGGCAAAGAGGCCGTAGTAGAGCGGAAAGATGCGGAGGCTCCGGCGGACATAGAAGTTGCGGGCACGGTTTGCGTCGTCGCGGGTGTCGAAAAGGATACCGGTGATGAGAAAGCCGGACAGGACGAAGAATACGTTTACGCCAGTCCAGCCCCACGCCAGCGATAGGTAATGCTGGCCGAAGACCATGAGGAAGGCTACGGCACGGAGGCCGTCCAGGGCTGGGTAGAAGGCGCGGTTCTCTGGGTGGGTCTGCGCCGTGTTCCCGGCCGGAGGTAAAACGGACATCGTCGCGGTTAGGCTACCAGTTTGGCCCGGCGGTGGTGAGTAGGGAGACTCGACGGGGATAAGCGCCCTCCCCTGGCGTAACCTGAAACGGCTTGGGAGGAACGACTCAGGCGACTGCTTTTTGTTTCGACGCGACTCGTTTGGCGGATTTGCGCTTGGCTGCGGGAGCTTCCTTGGCAGCGTTGGCTTGGAGCGCGGTCCGATAGGCCTCCAGCGTGGCTTCGCGCTCCTGGCGAAAGAGAGCCGTCAAGGGGTGGTTTTTGCCGAATGAGCGGCGAGCTGCCCTTGCGAGCTCGAGGGTATCGTGCCACTGACCGCCTGCGTCCTGGAGAGCCTCGAGGGCGCGCGCGGCCTCGCGGAGAGCCGGATCGTCCGCGACGGATTCTGCTACATAACGAGCGGCTTTGGCGGCTTTTCGGACGGTGTGGAGATCCTTCCCTGTGAGGGCCGCTATTTCGGATGGTTTGAGCAAGCCATTGCGGGTAAGAACCGATTGGGCGTCGCGCAAAACGTCCGGCGCATTCAGGGTGAGATCCTCCGCGGGTTCCAGCACGCTCATGAGATCCTCGGTCGCTCCGGCTATTTTGACCTGGCGCTTTTCAAGCAGCTTTTCCAGCGCTGTCGCCGCTTTGTCTCGCTCGGCACCCATGTGTTTCCGCAGTTTCTTTGCGGATTTGCTCAGGCCTGCCGGATCAGCGGAGCGCTTATTTGCGCTGTCAGCTCCGGTCGCATCTTTGTTCTTGTTATCATCGCCGGCGGTGAGAGACTCCAGCATTTTGCGATGGACGTCCAGATCGCGAACCTTGCCTGCCGCGCGGCGCAGCTTGGCGATAGCTCGCAGGAGAGCTGCAGCCTGCTTTCGGTGCTCTGGCAAACCTGGTACAAGGGCAAGTAGCAGGAGCAAGGCCTCTACGCGTCGCGTCTCGGTGCGAAGCTGGTGGACGGATTTGGGGTCGGGCTCGGCCAAGCAGACGGAGATGGCCGCTTCGATCTGGGTGAGATGTTCGCGAAGAACCTGAACTGGGTAGGTGATAGCTGAATTCATGGGGTGCAACTCGGATGCGGCAGCCTTCTGAAGCAGGGTCCGAATAAGGGTCAAAGGGTATCATGAGGTCAGGCGCCATGAGCTGCTCCCCTGCTTCCATCCCGCCGACCGCCGCGGTCCTACAGTCTAAAGCCGCCCGAGGGGAAGCCGTGACGCTCCGGCGTGCCTGCGATGCCGATGCGGATGCTCTGGCGCTGGTGGGGGCGGCGACGTTCCTGGAGGCTTTTACGTGGATGCTGCCCGGCGGGGACATCCTGGCGCATTGCAAAAAGCACCATACAGCGGATTCCTACCGGACCTACCTTGCACACCCGGACACGCGCATGATCCTGGCGGAAGCTGTACCCGGGGGAGCGCCCGTGGGCTACGCCATGTTGACCGCGCCGGAACTGCCGACCTTCGTAGTTCGCCCGACCGATATCGAGTTGAAGCGGATTTACGTCTTTAGCCGTTTTCGTTCGAGCGCTGTGGAGGTCATGAGGGTTTCGCCGGTGACTGCGGAGCTTGAGCCGATTCCTGGGCTGCGGACCGGTCAGGCGTTAATGGATACTGCGGTGGAAGAGGCGCGAGCTATGGAACGCAAGCGGCTGCTGCTGGGAACGCACGCGGGCAACTTGCAGGCGATCACCTTTTACCGCAAAAACGGCTTTGAAGAGGTGGGAACACGGACGTTTCAGGTTGGCGCCCAGGTGTGCTGCGACCTGATTTTCGCAAAGTCAATTTAGTCGTGCGACTGACAGGCTTTACGGGAGGTTCCCGCCAGAGTCGAAAGGCCAGCGTGGGCCCGCGTACGCCGACAACCGAGCCAGGATTCGCGAATCCGAACCGCCAGGTGGTCGAGCGGTCTACGGGCGCATTGTCGTTACAGCGGCAGGGTCAGACCGTATATAGCCTGCGTTGCGGGGACTGCGGGCATAACTATGGATGCAATGGGCTCGACGTAAAAGAACGGCGATGCCCGGCGTGCCAGGGCGGCGTTGCCGGGGAGCCGCTTCGAGTTCAACACCAGGAATCGCTCTTCGGGAGTGACGACTAGAGCGTGTTATGACTACTCAGGCGCAAAGGCCACAACGGTCTCCAACCCTGACCGGACTGTGAGACTCAAGCGGGAGCAGACTTTTATGCGGGTGACGGTTACACCAGCCCGCGATAACGACAAAGACGAGTTAGACGACTAGGTTCCAACTGTCGCCGGTGGTTCGGACGCCAGGTATTTTGGTGAAGCGCCGCATGCGTCTGTTCGCTGTGGCTCAGGGCAACAAGGGAATTTGCCAGTGTCCGCAAATTCCCGCCCAGCGGAACAAGAAGCAGATTCCCTGCGGGAATGACAATAAGAAAGGCAGAAACAAAGTAGGGAGGGGTGCGCCATGGAGTTGAACGTGTTGAAACTGAACGTTGTGAGCTCTATGGAGGACCGTGAGGGGGCCGTGGAGGGTGCGGAGTATATCGATGAGGGCCTCGGCGGCCGGGGTGTGCAGGACTTGGGGTGCGATTGTGGTTTCGGGTGTTGTTGCGGAGGTGGAGGACACAGTTGTAGGCGGTGTCGGAGAGTGGATTGCGGCGTGGGGTTTGACCTTCCAGGTTGCGGAGAGGCCAGTTGGGCCTGATGGGTTTGGGCTGGCGGCTGAGCGTTGGCTGAGAGTGCGGTGGTTTTCAGCGGCGGCTGAGGTCATATGCCCGGGGGAGGAGGCGTTGTGAGCGGTATTGTGGAATTTGTGGACGCGGAGGCTCCGGGATAGGGTTGACAGAAGAGCGTGTTGGCAGGCAACAAAGGCGAGAGTTCTCGCATCCTTTAGCAGCGCAATCGCGTCTATAGCTATGGTAGACTTGTCGCGCTGACGATAAGCGCCTTTGAGTGCTGTGAGTTCCTCTGAGACAGGGGTGAAACCTTCAGGTTTTGCCGGGTTTGATGTCCATGTGCTTCGGCCTGCGCCCGCGGCTTTGACCGCAACCGTTCCTCAGCGCCCCCGTAATAACCCAGGGAAAGCTGCGCCAGCTCTCTACCGCTCGCGACGACGGTTTTCCGGACACCAAATTGTCCCGCCCCACCCGGCGGGAACCCCTTGAGGAGTGCACGAGGCCGTGGCTGAAGAGATCGATAAGTACGAAGAAGACGTAGACCGTTTGATTGAGACCGGAAAAGAGAAAGGTTATCTCACGTTTGGTGAGGTAAATGACCTTTTGCCAGGCGATATAACCTCGCCCGATGATCTCGATGATTTGATGACGACGATCAACACCCAGGGCATCGACGTGCTTGCGGGTGAGGGACGGCGTGGGCGCGGCGAACGCGAAGACCGGGACGATGAAGGGGAGGGCGGTGCCGGGGAGGACTCGGACGTTGAACTGGACCTTTCGCCGGGGACGCTGGAAAAGACGAATGACCCGGTTCGCATGTACCTGCGGGAGATGGGTACCGTTCCGCTGCTTACGCGGGAAGGTGAAGTCGAAATTGCCAAGCGGATTGAGCGTGGACAGATGCGCGTGATGAAGGCAATCTCGCGTTCGCCGATCGTGATTCGTGAGATCACGGGGCTGGGCGAAGACCTGAAGCGCGGCGTGCGGAACATCAAGGAGGTCGTGACCTTCGATGAGGAGGAGCTGACCGAGGAGATCGTGCTGGCGCGGGTGAAGAAGACGGCCAAGCGCATCGACGAATTGGTAAAGCACCAGGCCAAGGCGGCGGAGTTCCAGGCTAAACTGGCCGATCCGCAAGGCAAGGACGCCAAGGCAAAGGCGAAGGAAGAGCGCCGCTGCCGCTGGATGGTGGGGCGCGAGCAGGTGTATGTCACGCGCATTGTGCGCGAGCTGAAGTACACCAATGCTGAGAAGAAGCGGTTGCTGGACAAGGTCAATAAGACCGTCGAGTCTATGCGGACGCTGGAACGGCAGATTCGCTCGCTCGACCACAAGTACGAGCAGTCGCGTTCCGAGGAACTACGCAAGGAATACCGGCGGCAGCAGAAAAACTGCCGCACGGACCTGGAACGGCTGGAAGGCGAGATCGGCATTCCGCTGGAGAACCTGAAGCGCACACAGCGCGAAATGGTTCAGGGCGACATGGACGCCGAGCGGGCCAAGCGCGAGCTGATCGAGGCTAACCTGCGACTGGTGGTGTCGATTGCCAAGAAGTACACGAACCGTGGTCTGCAGTTCCTGGATCTGATTCAGGAAGGCAACATTGGCCTGATGAAGGCGGTGGACAAGTTCGAGTACCGGCGCGGTTACAAGTTTTCGA
>CAXUDN010000147.1:0-8912 GCA_964249715.1 uncultured Acidobacteriaceae bacterium | reverse complement strand
ACACACGACTTAGGAAGGTACTTGGATGGGGACTGCTGTTTGGGGTTTCCGGTCCCTGTCTGATTCTATTGTAATGAGTTGGGTGGAATAGTACGCAAGCGCGGGGTTTCGTTGCGTTAGCGTTCGCCCCAGTGTCTCGAGCGGAGGGGGGAGACTTTTGACCAGTCCAGGAGGGGGCCTGGGGGGGTGGGCTTGCGAAGCCGGGCGAAGGCAGTGCCGATCTGGGTTTGGGTCTGGAGCAGGACGAAGACGGCCCAGAACCAGGTGCGGTGATGGTGGTCCTGGGTGAGGGCGGCGAACATGGCGAGGAGCAAGAGACCCATGGCGATCTTCCAGAGCACGTGGCCGGTGACGCGGCGGAAGGGGGCGAGGGTGGCTTCGGGCCAGCGTTCGTTTTGAACGTCGTTGCGCAGCGTGTTGGCTGCCCAGAACATGCCGAGGAGGCTGGTTACAACGAGGGCGAAACAGAGCAAGAGCAGGGGGAGGGAGCTGTAGATGGGATGGAAGCTAGCCGCGAAGAAGCCGGCGGTGGCAAGGAGACTGCCGGCGATGGTCAAGGCTGTCAGGCGGTAGGGTGAGTCGAGCATGGGATCCCCTTGGCTGGTCTTTTTTGGACGGGCTGGGAGCCGCTTGAGTTTCGGAAAGACCCTGGATCGTGACGTACAAAGGGCGAATTTCTCCCGTGGGTATGTGTCAACAGTGTGCGGCGGCGAATGAATGGGACGGCAAAGATGCGAGGCCGTCGACTTGCTTGTTTCAGCTATCGACGCTACCTTTGACTTACTGTGAATAGCTCTCTCACGACCTGTTGTCGCCCCTGCGTGTGTCGCATGCGTGCGGCTGGGTGCGTGCCTCGTAGAGCTCACAGGGGAAGGTAAGAGCGAACAGCTCCTTTCCCGCGGAATCGAACCCGAGCGATATGACCCACGCCTAAGCCGTACGCGGCGCGTGGGTTTTTTGTTGCTCCCAAGGCTTTTGGCCGCGACCGCAGGAACAGCGGGATCAATCAAGAAAGATCGTTCCGCGAAATCTGAATCAGGAGACACCCTTGCAAAGCTCTCGTCGTATCGCGTTCCTTCTTGCCGGCATGGCAGCACCGGCCGTTGTACGCGCCCAGGTGGTGGGCGGCACGATTTCGGGGCGTGTGACGGATCCTACCGGAGCGGTAATTTCGAAGGCGCAGGTGGTCGTGCGCAATGTGGACACGGGCGCGCAACGCACCCTGACGACGAATGGTGAGGGGGCGTTTTCGGCACCTTCGGAGCCGGTGGGGACGTATAGCGTGACGGCGACTGCCCCGGGCTTTACCGAGTACCGCAATGAGGCTGTGGCCCTGACGATTGGGCAGACGCGGGAGCTGACGCTGGCACTGCGGGTGGCGGGTTCAGAGCAGATCACGGTGAACGATACAGCGAGTACGGTGAATTCGACGACGGAGCAGACGGCGGGACTGGTGAACTCGAGACAGGTGAAGGAGCTGCCTCTGAATGGGCGGAGCTACGACCAGTTGATCACGCTGAATCCGGGCACGGTGAATGCGACGAACCAGCGGTCAGGGGGTGTGGGGACATCGAACTCGTCGGTGGGGAGCATGTTTGCGGTGTCTGGGCGGCGGCCGCAGGACAATTTGTTTTTGCTGAACGGGATTGAGTACACGGGGGCATCGCTGATCAACGTGACGCCGGGGGGGACGTCCGGACAGCTGCTGGGCATTGATGGCATTCATGAGTTCAACGTGGTGACGGACACCTATTCGGCGGCGTATGGCAAGCGGGATGGAGCGCAGATCTCGATTGTGACGACGCAGGGAACGAACGCGGTGCATGGATCGGTGTACGAGTTTGCGCGGAACAGCTTTTTCGACGCGCGCAACTATTTCGACGGGGCGCGGATTCCGGAGTTTCAGCGGAATGACTATGGCGCTTCGTTGGGCGGGCCATTGAGGACGAACAAGATGTTTCTGTTCGGGAATTATGAAGGGTACCGGCAGAATCTGGGGGAGAGCCTGGTGACGCTGGTGCCGGATGCGGCCTCGCGGGCGAAGGCGGTGGCGAGTGTGCGGCCGCTGCTGAACCTCTGGCCGGCAGCGAATGGACCGGAGGTGACGACGAACGGGGCAGCGACCGGGATTGCGGAGTGGATCGGCACAGCGCCACAGCACATCCGCGAGGACTTTGGCACGACGCGGCTTGACTACAACCTGGCGGCGAATGACTCGTTCAATGCGGTGTATACGGTGGATGATTCGACGGCGTCGAGCCCTTCCACGGACCCGTATTCGTATGACAATGAGTCGCTGCGGGAGCAGGTGTTGAGCGCGCAGGAGCAGCACATTGCCGGCAAGGTGGTGAACATTGCGCGGGTGGGGTATTCGCGGGCGAGTTTTTACTTCTATGGCTATGTGCCGGAGGTGGAGCAGGCGTCGGCACCGACGGTGCGCGCTGGGGTGCCGACGTATGCGGTGGTGATTGCGGGCTCGACGGCTTCGAATGGGGCTTCGTCGATCACGACGGCGGGTGCGAATGTTGGATCGAACAATGGGATTGTGCGGAGTCTGTTTACAGTGGATGACCATGCGTACTACACAGTGGGTAAGCACAGCCTTCAGGGCGGCGTGTGGATGCAGCGGCTGCAGTCGAACGATAACCTAGCGCAGGACCAGTATGGGCAGGCTTCGTTTGCGTCGCTGAGTACGTTTCTGGCGGGCACCATCAAGACGTTTACGTATGCGCCACAGACGACGGAGCTGGGATGGCGGGCGCTGTTCGCGGATGCGTTCCTGGAGGATACGTACCGATTTACGCCGCGGCTGGAGATACGCGCGGGGTTCCGGAGTGAGAGCTCGACGGGGTGGAACGAGGTGCAGGGGCGGGCGGGGGTGTACAGCTTCGCAAGTGGCGCCATCAGCACGAATCCGACGGTGCAGGCGAATGCCCTCAACCAGAATCATGCGCTGTTTCTGCCGGAGCCGCGGCTTGGGGTGGCGTGGAATGTGTTTGGCAGTGGGCGGACGAGTGTGACGGCGGGCGTGGGGCTGCACCACTCGTTGCTCGATGCGCTGGATTACCGGCTAGACCAGGCGGCGCCTTTTAATACGGTGTACAGCTACCCGGGTACGACGGTGGCGAACCCGACGAGCAGCACACCGCAGGTTTCGCCGTCGACGGTGGACAGCGGCATGCGGACGCCGACGCTGTTGGCGTACACGCTGAAGGTAGAGCAGCAGATTGCGCCGTCTACGTCGTTGAGCATCGCGTATGACGGGTCGCATAGCTACCACCAGATTCTGAATGGGGATTTGAATGAGCCGGTGTATACGGTGTTGGCGGATGGGCGGGTGTTCTACCCGACGACGACGAAGGCGAACCCGGCGGTGGCGAACACGACGTCGTGGTGGGGTGGGGGATCAGGCAATTACAACGCGGTGATCTTTGATCTGCGGCATGATCTGGCGCACGGGCTGCAGCTCCGCGCGAACTTTACGTGGGCCAAGAATCTGGATGATGGGTCGGCGTGGAACACGTCGGTTTCGTCGAATACGCCGGCGTTTGCCGAGGTGCCGTCGTTGCCGCATTTGGATTATGGGCCGGCGGCTACGGACATTCGCGATGCGGTGGCGATCAATGCGACGTATGAGCTGCCGTTTGGGGATGGCAAGGCGTTTTTTGGGAGCGCCGGGCATCTGGCTGGCGGGTTGGTTTCCGGGTGGTCGATTTCCACGATCGCAAACCTGTTTAGCGGGTTTCCGTTTTCGCCGCAGCTGGGGTACAACCCGACGGGGTCGGGAGATACGCGAAATCCGGTGCGACCGGATGTCAATCCGAACTTCCATGGGGCGTTGTATCCGGGAGGGAGTACGGCGCAGCGAGCAGCGGAGTACTTTAATCCGAACGCGTTTCTGGCTCCGGCGTATGGGACGGTGGGGGATGCGGGGCGGGACTCGCTGGTGGGGCCGGGGTATGCGGATTGGGATGTGTCGCTGCTGAAGACGACGGCGTTGACGGAGCGGGTGCGGGCGCAGTTTCGGGCGGAGTTCTTTAACGTAGTGAACCATACGAATCTGCAGTTGCCGAATGAGGTGGTGTACTCGGCGGGGCCGACGCAGGGGACGGTGGCGAACCAGACGACGGCGGCGGCGTTCGGGTCGCCGGGGGTGATTTCGGCGACGGCGAATACGAGCCGGCAGGTTCAGTTGGCGTTGAAATTACTGTTCTAGGCGGCTATTGCAGGAGGGCGATGGCCGCGGTGGTCATGGCGAGGACGCCGGTATGGAGGGTGGGGTCGGGGAGGGGTTCGAAGTGGCTGGTGTGGGGGCCGGGGAGGGGTTTGCCGGCGGCGGTGGCGGCGGCGAATTTGGTTGGGTCCATGGCGCCTAACCAGAAGAAAGCCACAGGAATTTCGCGGTCAAGACCGAAGACGCCTACGTCTTCGCTGCCCATGACGCGGGTTTGCTGGACTACGTTGTCCGGGCCGAGGGTTTTGCTGAGGACCGGGGTGAGTTGGGCCATGAGGGCGGGATTATTGAACATGACGGGGGTGGACTCGTCATCGAGGACGGTGACCTTGGCGGCTTTGTCGGGTGGAAGGTTGTAGGCGGTGGTGAGGCCGGCGGCGAGAGAGGTGAGGCCGTCGATAACGACCTTGCGGGATTTATCGGAGAAAGCGCGGGTGGTGAGTTCGAGCTTGACTTCGTCGGGGATGATGTTGCGCTTGGTGCCGCCGTGGATGTCGCCGACGGTGACGACGGAGGGGTCCTGGGGGTCTTCTTCGCGGCTGACGATGGTTTGCAGTTCCGTGATGTAGTAGGCGGCGAGGGTGATGGGGTCACGGCCGAGGTTGGGGGCGGAGCCGTGGCCGCCGATGCCGTGAATGAGGACGTCGATGGAGGTGGAGCTGGCGAGGGTGGGGCCGGGGACGAAGCCGAGTTTGCCGGCGGGGAGCATGTTGGTGTCATGGAGGCCGATGATCTTGTCGGGCTTGCCGAAGCGGGCGTAAAGTCCATCGGCGAGCATGGCTTTGGCGCCGTCGATGGTTTCTTCGGAGGGTTGGCCGACGAGCATGAGGGTGCCATGCCATTGGGATTTGGCCCCGGCGAGGGCGTGGGCTGTGCCGATCATGACGCTGACGTGGACGTCGTGGCCGCAGGCGTGCATGACGCCGGTGGACTGGCCGGCGTTTTGGCCGTCGGTGGTCTTGGTCATGACGTGGGAGGCGTAGGGGAGGCCGGTTTCTTCGATGATGGGGAGGGCGTCCATGTCGGCGCGGACGAGGAGGGTGGGGCCGGGGCCGTTCTTCAGGATGCCGACGACGCCGAAGGCTTGCGAGCCGTCGGGGTATTTGCCTACGTGTTCTGTGACGGTGTAGCCGTCCTTGCGGAGAGCGGCGGCGAGGATGGCGCTGGTGCGAGCTTCGTGGTGGGAGAGTTCGGGGTGGCTGTGGAGGTCTTTGTAGGTGTCGTCGAGGGCGGGGAACTCTGCGTTGATGGTTTGCGTTAGCTGGGGTTTCTGGGCCAGGGTGATGGGCGCCAGGGCGAGCGCGGAGACAGCAAGGGCGAGGCGGCGGGGGGCGGGCCAGGGGGTCTTGGTGGGCATGGGGTGGGGATAGTATGCCATGCGGGGTATTTGGCGAGGATGTCAGCGGCCTGCGAGGGTGTGGGCGATGCGGTGCCACTGGGGCGAGGCGCCGATGGGGAAGCGGAAGGGGGTGAAGGTGATGAGGAGAAAGAGGCAGCCATAGAGGTAGACCGGGTGGATGCGGCGGCGCGTGATGAGGTCATAGAGGGGGCCGGCGAAGATGAAGGCCAGGTTGACGACCGAGACGAGGGGAATGGGAACGCCGTAGCCGACGATGCGGCCGATAGCGGCGCCGAGCAGGCCGCCGATGACGGCGAGGAGCATGAGGCGCTGGTGGGCTTCGCGGTTGCGGCGGAAGACCCAGCCGAGGATGAAGAAGAGGCCGAAGGTGGAGATGTCGAGAAGGCCGATCAGGAAGGTGGTTTCGGGACTGAGGATGGGGGTGCCGTGATTGAGGCGCATGGCGGCAAAAGCGACGGCGAGACCGAGGACGATCATGCTGCTGCCCAGGGCGGCGCCGAGAAGCCCGAGGTTGCGGTGGAGGGCGGGTTTGCGGACTGCGATGAGGGCGGTTTGGAGGACGAAGTAGAGGATCCAGGCGGTGAAGACGAAGCCATGGATGTGAACGAGGAGGCTGAGATCGCGCTGGCCGGGGAAGTGTGGCCGGAGATAGTAGCTGCGGGCGAAGCCTGTAAAGATGACGGCGGTGGAGGCGACGGCCATGGTGAGATAGAAGCGGCGGTCAGAGCGGGTGCGTTGGCGGGTGGGTGTGATGGGCAGGGCGATGGTCGACACGCGAGCTCCTGGCAGAGCCGCTGGAGTTCAGCGGTCTGGATCACTCCGGAAGGGGTCCATTTTGGAGGATTTTCGGGGTGACTGCGGGGGAGTGTAGCAGTGGCGAGGGAGCTTGCGGACATGTGGTCGTTGATCGCCGACATGGGATGGGCTGGGTTTGGCGGCGGGCAGACCCCACCCTTTCGCTTTGCGAAAGGATGGGCCACCCGGGTGTTTTTGGATTGGTTTGTGGGCTAAGGGGCTAAGGGGCTAAGGGGGCTAAGGGGGCTATGGGGGTTAGTTGACGGCCCATTGTTCGTTGGGGCCGCCATTGCAGGTGTAGGCCTGGACGGCTGTGCCGGAGGCGGTGGCGTCGCCACGGACGTCGAGGCAGTTGGAGGGGTTGTTAGCGGGATGGAAGGCGTAGGTTGCGTTGGTGGAGACGGCGTTCCAGGCCTGGGCGGTGGAGCCATTGCAGGGTTGGAGGACGACGGCGGAGCCGCTGGTGGTGCTTGAGGCGGTGAGGCAGTTCGCGCCCTCGGTGGCGAGGTTGTAATAGCCAGCGGGGGAGACGTTGGTGTTGGACATCGACCAGTTCTGGGCGCCGGTGCCGTTGGCGGTGTAGACGTCTATGGGGTTGTTGTCCGCGGTGCTGGCGCTTTTGTCGTCGAGGCGGAGGCTGGTGGCGTTTTGGGGGGTCAGGGTGTGAGTGCCGTTGAGGTTGGCGGCGCCCCCGGAGGCGGTGTAGACGCGGACGTAGTCTACGAGCATGGTGGCGGTGGAGGGGGTGGAGCTATCGGTTGGGCCGGGGAAGCCACCGCTGCCGATGGCGAGGTTGAGGAGGAGGAAGAAGGGGTTGTTATAGACCCATTGGTCGCCGGAGGGAATGTTGGCGGGGGTGGTGGTGAGAAAGATGTTGGAGGGGCTGTCGCGGTAGTACTGGATGGAGTTCGGTCCCCAGATGACGCCGTAGGTGTGATAGCTGGCGTCGTCGATGCGGCCACCGTTGGGGAAGGTGAATTTAGCGCCGATGCCGTTGCCGCCGGAGTAGCCGGGGCCGTGCGTGGTGGAGGAGGTGGTGGTGGGAGTGTAGGACTGGACCCACTCGATGATGTCCTGCTCCCCGCAGCCGGGCCAGGGGTCGGAGTTGATGTCGGCGCCGAGCATCCAGAAGGCAGGCCAGAAGCCGTCGCCGACGGGAAGCTTCATGCGGGCTTCGATGCGGCCGTAGGTGAAGGTTTTGAGGCCCTGGGTTTTGAGGCGGGCGGAGGTCCATTGGCCGCTGGCGTTGCGGATGGCCTTGATGACGAGGTTGCCGTTGCCGTCCATGGCGGCGTTGGGGGTGGCGGTGGAGCAAGGGGCGGTGTTGGAGCCGGCGGCGCAGTAGTTTTCGATTTCGGGGTTGCCGAAGCCGCTGTTGCCGGTGTCGTAGGTCCAGTTGGAGGAGTTGGGATAGCTGCCGGCGGCGCCGTTGAATTCATCGGACCATTGAAGGGTCCAGGTTTGGGCGGAGAGGCGCTGGGTCAGGAGCGCGGTGGCCGCGAAGAGGAGGAGGGTGGCTGCTGTTCGAACAGGATGAGGAGTGTTGCGGGTTGGGGTGATGGGCTTGGATTGCTCGGCGGTGGGCTTGTGGATGGGCATTGGGCTCCTCTGTGGGTTGGGGTGGCGAAGCGCCGGGATGCTATCACAGGGGGAGTATGTTTGGCGTCTAGACAAGCGTTTGTTGAAGATCAATGAAGGGAAAAGGGCGAGAGATGAGGGGCTTGTCCTCTGGCGGGTCTGAGTCAACTCCGTAATTCCCCTGCTGCGCCGCCAGACACTTGGCGTTGAAGCTGACATGCTTAGTGAATAACCGCGACTGTGTTCGATACGTAACTCAGATCTTCGAGGCCGTCCCGTACCGTTAGGGTGTCACCCGATCGGAGACGTGCATGGCGCAATTCACAGGCAAGGTTGCATGGTTCAACAATGCAAAGGGCTTCGGCTTCATCACACATGAGGGTGGTCCGGACGTGTTCTGTCACTACAGCTCCATTCAAAAGGAAGGTTACAAGTCTTTAAGTGAGGGCCAACGTGTCGACTTTGATCTGGAGGAGAGTCCAAAAGGGCCGCAGGCCGCGAACGTGCAACTTGCGAAAGAGTGAGATCGGGAAGAGTGAGATCGGGAAAGAATGACAGTGATCTTATTCACGATGGTCAGTTTGGACGTGCGACCTCAACTTCTCGGAGCGGACTCACTTGGAAGTGTTGTCAAGTCGTCTGAACGCTGTTCTATGTTGCCGAGCATGGCAGATCAGGATGTGATGACGTTTGGAGCAGTTCATCTGGAGGTCCGAGACCCCGACCGGACCGCCTGTTTCCGGGTTTTACGCTCACGTTCTTGACCCATCGGCGGATGCCGCCGCCGAATCACTTAGCGGCGCAAACGACTGGTGTAAGCGGTTATTCGCTTATTGGCAGCGTAACGGCAGCTAGAGGGTGAGCGCCTTAAGCCAAGTTGTTGAAAAGTTTGGAGGCGCGGGTCGGGATCGAACCGACGCATAAAGGTTTTGCAGACCTCTCCCT
>CAXUDN010000146.1:0-9012 GCA_964249715.1 uncultured Acidobacteriaceae bacterium | reverse complement strand
TCCTACCGCGGCATCGACATTCACGAGCTCGCTGACCGCTCCACCTTCGAAGAGACCACCTATCTCCTCTGGAACGGCAAACTCCCCAACCCAGCCGAACTCAGCGCCTTCACCCAGGAACTCGCCGCTGCCCGTAAACTTCCTCCTGCCATCCTCGACTTCCTCCGCACTCTTCCCAAAGATGCCGGCCCCATGGAAGTCCTCCGCACCGCCGTTTCCCTCCTCTCGATCTACGACCCCGATGCGAAAGCAACAACCCACGAAGCCAATCTCCGCAAAAGCTTCGAACTCACCGCGCAGATCGCCATGATCGTCGCCGTCTTCGACCGCATCCGCAAAGACAGGCCGATCGTCGAAGCCGACCCCCATCTCTCCCACGCCGGTAATTTTCTTTACATGCTTACTGGCGAAAAACCCTCGGAAACCGCCACCAAAGCGCTCGACGTTGCCCTCATCCTGCACGCCGACCACGAACTCAATGCCAGCACCTTTGCTGCCCGCGTCATCGCCGCCACCCTCTCCGACATGCACTCCGCCATCACCGGCGCCATTGGCGCTCTCAAGGGCCCGCTCCACGGTGGCGCGAACGAGGAGGTCATGCGACTCCTCTACGCCGTTGAGAAATCCGGCGAGGATCCCATCGAACACGTAAAGAACATGCTCGCCCGCAAGGAAAAGATCTCCGGCTTCGGCCACCGCGTCTACACCACGGAGGACCCACGCGCCACACACCTCCGCCAGATGTCCCACGACCTCGGTCAGGACGCCAATCCCAAGTGGTACGCCATGTCCCGCGCTATCGAGCTCTTCGTGAAAGACCAGAAGAAACTCAACGCCAACGTCGACTTCTACTCCGCCTCCACCTACACCACCCTGGGCATCGACATCGACCTCTTCACCCCCATCTTCGCTCTCAGCCGAATCTCTGGCTGGTGCGCTCACGTCCTCGAACAACACGACGACAACCGCCTCATCCGCCCCCGCGCCGAATACACAGGCCCCACCTACCCCGCCCCCTACCCAGCCATCGAGAAGCGCGCCTGATTTAAGGCAATCCCGACTGAACCGCCTGTAGTCCCGCCAACGCCAAGACAAGGCCGCTTTCAGCGAACGGGGCCCTGAAGCAAAAAGAAAGCCCGGCAACCATGCCGGGCTTTCATTCGATACCTGAAGAAATCTACTTCTTGAAATCGTCCACTGCATTCTTGATGTGGTCCTTCACGTTTTGCGCGGTCGAGGTCACGGAAGCGCGAACGTCGTGCCCGGTATTGTCTGCGGCAGTATTCGTGTCGGAATAGGTCCCCGTGTGAGCGTCGGCAGAAGAATCGTGCGCAGCTTCCTTCACGGAACCCCACGCCTGTTCCCCATGTCCTTTCACCTCTTGCGCTGCGCCCTGGTTCGCCGCGGAGTTGTCACCTGTCGCATCGCCGAAAGCCTGCTTCGCTTTCCCTGCAATCTCGTCCCATTTGCCCTTGACTGTGCTATCGCTCGTGCTCATAGTCGAACTCCCTACCTCGGTTGCATGAAAATAGATAGGGGCGGGCAAACATTGCGTTGGCCCACCCGTTTACGCTTCACTTAAATGCCGCGGCGCCCACCTATCAGATTGAAAATCAGAACGATCAGTGCCAGCACCAGCAACAGATGGATCCACCAGGCGACAAGGTGAAAACCTACAAAACCAATGGCCCAGAGGATAACGAGGACAATCGTAATAGTCCAAAGCATAAAGACCTTCTCCTGATGGCGCATGCAGCAAAGCGGCAAGCTGACAATACAATTTTCCGCAGTCAAAACTGCGGGATTTGCTATGGTGAGAGGCTGAGCCGGGAACCTTGGTTGTCCTCAAGAAAGCCTTTATTCAGCATTCCATGAACCCCACCACCCGCAGGAAAGGTCAGAGCTTTGGTCGGCATCCAAACCGTCGCCATCCAGGGAGAAAAGGGATCCAACAGCCACATCGCCGCGCGCGAAATCGCGGGTCCCCGAGCCGGCATCCTTCCCTGCACCCTTTCCGCGGACGTGGTCGCCGCCGTCCTAAGCCATCGCGCCGACGCAGCCGTCCTCCCCATCGAAAACAGCCTTCACGGCTCCGTAGCCGAGCACTACGACCTGTTACTCCACAGCCCCCTGCGCATCGACGCCGAGCACCTGCTCCGCATCGAGCACCATCTCATCGCCGCCCCCGGCGTTCCCCTCGCCGCGGTCCAAACCATCCTCTCCCACCCCGTCGCTCTCTCCCAGTGCCGCCGCTTCCTCGCCGGCCTTCCCCAGGCCCAGGCTCAACCTTTCTTCGACACAGCCGGAAGCGTTCGCCACCTACTGGAGCACAACCTCCGCAACACGGCAGCCCTCGCCCCTCGCCTCGCCGCCGAGCTCTACGGCGCAGAGATCGTCCTTCCCAATCTCGAGGACAACCCCGAAAACTACACCCGTTTCCACCTGCTGCGGCGATCCCTCGACGCCCCGCACATACCACAGACCTCGGCCAATAAACTGACGCTCGCCTTTGCGCTCGAGCATCGCCCCGGCACCTTGGTCTCCGCCTTGGAAGCCCTCGCCGCCACCGGCAATGACCTCACCAAGATCGAATCCCGGCCCGTCCCCGGCCGCCCCTGGGAGTACGTTTTCTTCATCGATCTACGCTTCAACCCAGACCAGGGAGGTGCAGAGGCCGCCCTCTCCGCCATCACTCCCCATGTCACCATGCTCAAAGAGCTAGGCCGCTACGCCGCAAGTACTCCCTAGGGCGCTAGGCTCGCCTAACCAGCCTGGCGTAGACCCAGCAGTGCAGATCAGGCTGTGGAACCCAATCCTTGTCTTCCGAGGGCCACCCTCAGGCCGTTGTCGTCCCCTTCAGATCTTTCATCGTCCCCGCAAACGCCGTCTGGAACTGCGCCATTTCTTCCGCCGTACCTACCGTAATTCGCACATGCGTAGGCCAGGCCGGCCAGACCCGCCCGATATAGACGTTGCGAGCCTGCATCGCGTCGATCACCTTTTTTGCCGGAACACCCGTATCGATCATGAAGCAATTGGAGACTGCCGCCGTATGCTTCCATCCATTCGAATCCAGCCAGCTGAACGTCTCACCCCGTATATCGGCGTTGATCTTCCGCCGGCTCTCAATCAGCGCCGGCTGTTGCAGGCTCGCGTAGGCCGCCGAAACCGCCGTGATCGGCAAGGAATTCATCCCATACCGCTGCAACTTCGCCAGCAGATCCGGCCGCCCCAGCGCAAACCCCAGACGAATCCCAGCCATTCCGTAGATCTTGGAGAACGTCCGTAAAACGATGACATCCTTGCCCTGCGCCACCAGATCCACAACACTCGGCGTACCCGCAAAGTGGATGTATGCCTCATCCACCATCAACACGCTCCCCTTCGGCTTGTGTTGCTCCGCCCAGAGAATGTCCTCCCGCGAGGTCATCGTCCCAGTAGGATTATTCGGATTACATATGTAAATAAGGCCCGCACTCGGAGCCGCCGCGACCATCGCTTTGACATCGTGCGCATGCGTCGCCGTAAGCGGGACAGTGTGAATGGGCGCCCCGGCCGCTTTCGCCGCCCATGCCCCCGCTTCATAGCTTGGATCAGCCGTCACATACGGCGCAGAAGGCGAAGTGAACGCCAAAACCGCATAGTGCAACGGCTCACTCGAACCCGCGTACACGGCAACATGGTCAGCAGGCAAACCCAATTGCTGCGCGGCCATAGCCGTCAGCTTGTCCCCATCCCCATCCGCATCGTACCGGCCACCCGTCCTGGCACTCGATCCGATCGCTGCCAACGCCTCCGCGCAAGGCCCAAGAGGGTTCTCGTTCGCGTTGATCATTACCGGAGAGCCCGGGCTTGCCAGGCCGACGGTCGCCCTTCGAGGGGACAGCGCCGCCCACGCCAGATGACCTTCACTCAGCAATGGCAGTGCAGCGGCAACACCGCTCATCTGCAGAAAACGACGCCTGGAAGAGTTGCGAGGGAACACCGGTGCCATGGAAGACTCCTTGCCGCTGGTGCGCAAAAGTTGGGTTCTTCCGGTCAGTGTACTCGACAACAACATAACCGCAAACGATTTCCTGGACAGGAGGGCGGGGCAACCTCGGCGGCCCCTCTGGCCATGCGTATCGCTCTAATGCTGGGGAAGGATGTGGACGTACGGCCAGACCTGCACTACGTAAATCCCCGCAATAAAGGCGGACACGGCAATGGTCGCCACAAGAAGAACCAGATAGGCAGGCTTGAGAATGCTCACAACCTTTAAAAGCCTGTGATGCTCGCGCTGGTTCAGGCTGGCGGTCTCATCGTCACCGAGGAACAGCTGGTCCTGTTCGTGCTGAGTCACCGTGCCACGGCAAACCATGACCACTGTCGTTGCAAGAAGAAGAATAGCCCAGGTCAGGACTAAGCTCGAACTGATCTGCATGGTAGATCCTTTGTCTAGAAAGAAGTCAAACTGCTTCGGCTGGCGCTGACACACCTGCAAAGCACCCCATCCGGGGGCGGTTGCTTAGTCAACATAGCGTCTCCGAGCACCTACACCTCTGCGACTTCCGTTGCAGAGGCATGGCTCTTCACGCGCACAAAGCGACCCCTTCCGACGGTTCCTCGGGATCCAGCCGCACTTCTAGTGCAAGTGAAAACTCAACTGCGGCCACACTTCCACCAGGTACAGGCTTGCAATCAAAGCCGACATGACAACGGTCGCGCCCGTTAGCCCCTGGTACAACGGCCGCAGCCTGTGTACCCGCGTCAAAATCCGGTCATGTTCCTCATGACTCGCACACCGGCTCTCCTCATCGCTCAAAAACAACTGGTCGGTCTCGTGCTGCGTCAGCGTCGCGCGGTAGATCATCACGATGACCAGCGCCGCCGAAACAACTGCCCACGTCTCGATCATCCAAGGTTGAATATGCATCTCCACAGCTCCCCAAGTGAGACATCGGACCGCTACCCGCCGGGAACTCCGTGCGAAAAGGCAGGTGTGCTGGGCCGAGAAGATCGTACATCCACCTGTCAATCACGCGAAAGTGTCTTTGGTAACACAAAAAGGTCATGAGACGATTCGAAGTGGTCTCCGAACCAACCATTCTCGATGGCAGGTTTGGGATCCGATCCCAAAGCGGGTTCCAGGCAATCTCGCGAAGCAAGCAGCACAGATGAGACCACTTTTAGCGACGCATCGCTGAGTAGAAGGCATAGCCTACGCCTGCTACCAACACCATGGTGAGCAGGATCATTCCCAAAATGAACCATGCCGCCCGCCGGCGCAGCGCATCAGACGGCTGCGTGATACCGAACGTGTTGATGAATGCAGCCGCGAAGGCCTCCACCATGCGCATCATGGTTCCAGTCTAAGTTCCCGAAGCCTCAAAGCCCCGGCAGGCATCCAAGGTGTGTCGCTGCATGGGCTTGAACCCCGCCCCGCAGCCATCTACACTGGTGAAGTTCCCCAACGGCCCCTGCCCGAGGGCAAAGGAGAAACGATGGCCACTGCCGCAGTTCCCACCCCCGAGGTCGTCACCGGTCCCGCCCCGGTGAAGTCCAACCCCGTCAACCTGACCCCGAGCGCCATCGTCAAGGTCAAGGAAATCATGGCAACCCAGGACCCGCTTCCCGCCGGCCTCCGCATCGGCGTAGTCGGCGGCGGCTGCTCAGGCTTTCAGTACTCCATGAGTTTCGAAAATCAGGCCGGCATGATGGATAAAATCGTCCGCTTCGATGACCTCAAGGTCTTCGTCGACGCTACCAGCGCCATGTACCTCAACGGCTGCACGGTTGATTACGTCGAGACTCTGGAGGCCGCCGGCTTCAAATTCGACAATCCCCAGGTCAAATCCACCTGCGGCTGCGGTTCCAGCTTCAGCGTCTAGCTCCTGCCGAAAACCCCAGACCCCGCCCTCGAGCGGGGTCTTCCTTTGCCATCCCCCAAACGTGTGAGGCGAACCGGCGGTACCCTCGTCTAAGCTGAAGAGAGCCAAGACCGCCCGATGACAGAATTCCTCATCCGCCTCGCCGACGAGCGTGGCCGCGTCCTCGAACAAACCCACGCCGCCGCAACGGCTGAGGAACTCCGCGCCCGCTTCACCCAGGCCGGCTATCTCGTCTACTCCGTCAAGCCCCGCTCCACTTTCCGCGGCGGAGCCAAGAAAAAGATCAAACTCGACATGTTTCTGGTCTTCAATCAGCAGTTCCTCACGCTGATCAAAGCCGGCCTCCCCATCCTCGGCTCCATTGATCTGCTTTCCAAACGCCAGAAAGACCTCGCCTTCCGTGCCCAGCTCGAAGACGTCGGCACCCGCGTCCGCACCGGCCAGTCCCTCTCTGAAGCTTTCGAAGCCCAGGGCAACATCCCCCTCGTCTACACCACCACCCTGCTCGCCGGCGAGCGCTCCGGCAACCTCGAAGAGGTCCTCGCCCGCTATCTCGCCTTTCAGCGCGTAGCCCTTACTTTCCGCAAAAAGATCCGCTCCTCGCTCATCTACCCAGCCTTTCTGCTGGTCATGATTTTCTTTCTCTTCCTCTTCCTGATCACCTTCGTTGTCCCCCGCTTTGCGGAACTCTACGACCAGCTCGGCACCAAACTTCCCAGCCTCACCTTGTTCCTCCTCACCCTCGGCAAAACCGCCCAGCACGACGGCTGGTGGATCGCCATTCTCTTCGCCGGTGTGGTCTACCTCATCGTCCGCTGGGCGAAAACGGAAGGCGGCGCCACCCTCATCGATCGCGTCCGCATCGCCACCCCGGTCATCGGCCCCGTCTGGCTCAAATATCAGGTAGGCCTTTTCTCCCGCACTCTCTCCACCCTCCTCACCGGCGGCCTCCCTCTCGTCCCCAGCCTCGAAACCGCCGCCCGCTCCATCGACTCCCGCCAGATTGGCCGCGCCGTCGCCAGCTCCGTCGAAGGCGTCCGCGAAGGCAAAGGCCTCTCCCGCTCCCTTGAATCCACCAAAGTCTTCCCGGAACTCTCCGTAGAAATGGTAGAGGTCGGAGAATCCACCGGCGCCCTCCCCCAAATGCTCAATTCCGTCGCCGAGTTCTTCGAAGAAGACGTCCAAACCTCCCTTTCCGCCATCATGAGCCTCATCGAGCCCATCATGCTCATCGTCATGGGGACCGTCGTCGTCTTCATCCTCATAGCCCTCTACGCCCCCATCTTCTCGCTCAGTGGCGTCGCCAGCTAACACGAAAGTGGTCATGCTAAAGTGGTCACGAGGTGCGACGATGAAGACCATGGGCGCCGCGAAGTTCAAGGCGCAATGTCTGGCGGTGATGGACGAAGTGCAAACGAAGCGCGAACCGGTGCTCGTGACGAAGAACGGCAAGCCTGTCGCGAAGATCGTTCCTGCGGAAGAGGAGGATGACCCGCTCGCAATCTTTCGTACGGGGAGTTTCTGGGCGAACGGGGATCTTGATAATCCTCCAATCGTTAATCCGAATGACTGGGAAGCCCTGCGTTGATTCTGCTCGATACGCAAATCGTCATCTGGCTGAATCAACAGCAGGAAAAGCTCTCCAGGACGGCGTCGGAGGCAATCTCGGGCGCGAGAATCGACGGTGTCGGTCTGGCAATCGCGGACATTAGCTTATGGGAGATCGCGATGGCTGTTTCCAAAGAGCGCATCACGCTGGCAGTGCCTCTCGCCACCGCGCTCGACGAAATCGCGTCGCTCTACAACGTCTTGCCCATCTCTCCTAAGATCGCGGAATTGTCCATGCAGCTCTTCAAAGGCTCCAACCCCGATCCAGCCGATCGCCTCATTGGCGCTACGGCCTTGGTTCACAACATGCCCCTCATCACCTCCGATACCCGCATCCGCCAATCCGGCGAAGTCCCCTGCATCTGGTAAACCTCCGCCCCACCCAGGAGTCCAACCCCCATGGCCGCCACCGCACCTCTCGTCGCCAATCTCTACTCCAACGACCAGCTCACCGAGCAGGAACGCGCGCAAATGCTCGCCCGCCGTTACCACGCCGAGTTTGTCGACCTGAAGAACTTCAAAATCCAGCACGAACTTTTCAAATCCGTGCCGGTCGACATCATGTTCCGCTACAACTTCGTCCCCCTCGAGCAGTCCGGCAACCGCCTCGCCATCGCCGTCGCTGACCCTTCCAAGCTCATGATGCTGGACGAAATCTCCGGCCTCCTCGGCACCCGCCTCATCACCCGCGTCGCCACCCTCTCGCAAATCACCGATCTCCTCAAAAAGT
Source organism: uncultured Acidobacteriaceae bacterium (assembly GCA_964249715.1). GTDB lineage: Bacteria > Acidobacteriota > Terriglobia > Terriglobales > Acidobacteriaceae > Granulicella. The sequence continues at coordinate 804 of CAXUDN010000146.1, read as the reverse complement.
CCGAACAGTCGCAGCGCGTCCTCGACGAAGCCACCGAGGGTTTAGCGTTCGACGTCATCGGGGCCGACGAAAACTCCGAAGAAAACATCTCCATCGAGAAACTCACCAGTGACGATGACATCTCGCCCATCATTCGCCTGGTCGACACCACCGTTTACACCGCCCTCGAACGCCGCGCCTCCGATATTCACCTCGAAACCTACGACGATTCCCTCCTCGTCAAATACCGCATCGATGGCGTCCTGCAGCAGGCCATGGCCCCCATCGCCCGTGAGCACCACCAGACCATCCTCAGCCGCATCAAGGTCATGAGCGAGCTCGACATCGCCGAGCGCCGCGTTCCCCAGGACGGCCGCTTCCGCGTCCGCTACAAGGGCCGCCTCATCGACTTCCGCGTCAGCATCATGCCCACCGTCCACGGCGAGAACTGCGTCCTTCGCGTTCTCGACAAAGAGTCCATGAGCGAGAAGTTCAAGCACCTCTCCCTCGACGTCGTCGGCTTCGACCCCGAAGACCTCCGCCGCTTCCGCCGCTACATCAAGGAACCCTACGGCATGGTGCTCGTCACCGGACCCACCGGCTCCGGCAAAACCACCACCCTTTACGCCGCCCTCAACGAAATCAAATCCGAAGAAGACAAGATCATCACCATCGAAGACCCTGTCGAGTACCAGATTCGCGGCATCACCCAAATTCCGGTGAACGAAAAGAAGGGCCTTACCTTCGCCCGCGGCCTGCGCTCCATCCTCCGTCACGACCCCGACAAGATCCTCGTCGGCGAAATCCGTGACGCCGAAACCGCCC
>CAXUDN010000145.1:0-9075 GCA_964249715.1 uncultured Acidobacteriaceae bacterium | reverse complement strand
GCTGAAAGCTGCGATGCCGCCCTGTGCTGTGTTGGCGTTCAGTACCTGCAGCGACCCCTGGAGGTGTTCGCTGAAATGTTGCGGATCCTGCGGCCGGGTGCGCCCTTTATCGTCAGCTTTTCCAACCGCTGCTTTCCCACCAAGGCGGTGGCCATCTGGCGGTCGCTCGACGACCACGGGCATATCGCATATCCAGGAGGCAAGAATCGCGCTTGTTGATTTTCTCCGGGTGCGAGCTCCCAGCGGCAGATGACCAAGCAGTCCCCGCCGGAGAGGTATGACTGCCTGACGCCAATTTCCGACAACCGCGTTTATCGTTAGTAATGCGTTCCAGACTGAAGAACCTGGCGTTTCTTTCGTTTCAAGTGGTTGTAGTGGCCTCATCGGTCGCCGTGTCGCAAGTCTCTGCGCCCAAGAAACCTAAAGAGCCTCCGTTGGAGCCAGCCTTGTCTTCAGTGCTCAACGCCTTTGCCAGATACGAGGTAGTTGGCATCAACGCAGGCCATGATGATAAGGACATTGACGATTTTATCCTCGCCCTCGTTCGGGAACCGTCATTTCCGAACACGGTGAACGACATCGCCGTGGAGTGCGGAAACTCGCTTTACCAGCCGGTGCTTGACCGGTACATCGCTGGGGAACAGGTTTCCTATAGTGAAGTTCAGAAGGTCTGGCGCAACACCACACAGCTCATATGTGGACAGTCAGCATTTTATGAACAGCTTTTCCCGCTCGTTCGTGCAATCAATCAGGCGCTTCCAGCTCGGCAGCGCATCCGAGTGCTTGCTGCTGACCCGCCAGTAGATTGGTCTCTGATCCACGATCAGAACGATTTCAGCTCTTTCACAGACCGGGATGGCAGCATTGCTTCGGTGATGGAGAAGGAGGTGCTGTCAAAGCATCGCAAAGCTCTCATGCTCTTCGGCATCTTCCATTTGCTGCATGGGTCAGGACCGGACAAGGGTGATGCCGTGACTCTCTATGAGAAGAGGTATCCCCAAAGCACATTCGTTATCAGTGGCCTAGGCTACTTCGGGACAGACGCTAAAGACGCATCCGTCATCCCGTCTGACAACTGGCCGAATCCCTCGTTGATCAGCACTCGGGGAACATCATTCGGATCCCTCAAGCTCGATGCATTTCTCCCCACACCCATCTCCACCGACGATCAGTGCAACGTGATTGACCCGTTCAAAGCAAAGCCTGATGTAGTGGTGTCGGACCTGATCGACGCGTTCCTTTACCTTGGTCCGCAGACCCTGCAACTGAGAGAAATGGTACCCGCAGACATTGCGCTGGACGTGGCGTACACCTCCGAACTCATCCGGCGGAATACCATCATCGGACTGCCAGGACCGCAGACTGTCGCAGAGTTCAATCAGCAAACTATTGCAAACGCTTCCAACCCGATCCTGACGATGGAGAGACTGCCAGACGCGAAGGAGTTCTATCCCATGATCAGAGAGCTTTGCCTTGGAAGAACAAAGAGACCTGATACTAAGTCACCCAACGAGTAGCTCGCCATCCCGCTACAAGCGCCAGTTTCACGCACATGAGCCTCTAGAAGGGTCTGACAGCCGATTGGTAACGACAAGTCGCATAGGCGGAAGTTTGCCGCTCCAGATCCGTCCGGAGCGGGTTCAGTTCGTTGACTGGCGTGAGACGCGTTTAGCAGGACTTATCCTTTCGGCGACCCTGCACAGGCATCGCTTAGGCAGCGCGTACGCTGAACGTAAAGACAGAACCTTGTCCCGGCTGGCTGGTGACTACGATCTCACCACCATGGGCCTGGGCAATCGCTCGGCAAATCGCCAGACCCATTCCGGTCCCCGGGACACTTACCGCGCGTTCCCGCGAGCGATAGAACTTGTCGAAGATGAGACCCTGCTCTAGCGGATCAATTCCAAACCCACGGTCCGCGATGCTGATTGCAACCATTTCGTTACGATGCTCTGCTGTAACAAAGATGGATTCTTTCGGCCTGGAGTATTTGGCCGCGTTTTCCAATAAGTTCACGATCAGCCTGATGAGCCATTGCGGGTCAGCCTCAATCAGAGGCAGGTCGGAGGGCAGTCGCATGCTTACCGGATGTCCCGCCAAAGCGAGGGAAGCTTCCTGTAGCGCGCGTTCCACAAGATTCGCCGCATCCTGCCGCGATAAGTCCATTGCCACGTCGAGCGTGTCGAGCTTCGCCATCTCCACTGACTGCGCTACTAAATGGTCCAGCCGGTCCGTTTCTTCCTCAATGATAGCGAGCAACTCCGACGAGCCGGACTCCGTGACACTTCCGGTGCGCAAGGTGCTTACCGACACTTTGATTGCCGTCAGGGGGGAGCGAAACTCATGCGTGATGGAATCCATCATCATCGTTCGCAGGCGCTCGCTTTCCTTGGCGGCCTCGGCGCGGGTGACCTCGTCGACCGCCTGGGCGCGGTCGAGCGAGACGGAAACCAGCCCACCCACCGCTTCGAGAGTCGGCAGGGAATACTGCACATCGCCCAGGAGCAACACGCCACGCGGCCGAACGCCCGTGCGCAGGGGAATGACGGCTTCCCGCGTCTCCCGGTTCCATGATGCCGCGGACGCGTTCGCGAGGGCGCGCAGCTCGGGGGAAGTCAGCGGCGCGGTCCAGCTTTCACCCTGCTGGTACATCCTGTCGCCCTGCAGCAGGTAGAAAACGACCGACCGCGCACGACACGCCATCGCAACCGCGCTGGGGACGGTGTTGGTGAGCACAGAGAGCTCATCGGTCTGGATCAGGGCGCGACTCAGGCTGTACAGCACTTCCAGTTCGGACTGTCGCAGGATTGCCTGGCGTGATTCGTTGCGGATGCGTTCGGACATGCGGCTTGCGACGACAGAGGTAATCAGCAGAACCAGCAGGGCCACCAGGTTCTGCGGGTCTGACACGGTGAAGGTGTGGACTGGCGGCAGAAAGAAAAAGTTGTAACAGGCTGTCGCGGCCAACGAGCCTGCAATGGCGTATCTCAACCCCCATTGCGTGGAGAGGAATAAAATGAAGAGAAGATACGTGAGAGCGACCGTGGTTGCGTTTACATGCAGAAATCGGTCATAGATGCCGGTGATCGCCGCAAGGCCCGCAGACACACCAATCCAACGCATGAGGACGATTTTTCGTTGAGAGTTCACATCGAGATGATACGTTCATGACCACTTCGGCAACCATGCGGAAACGACCTGAAGACTGGCTGGCAAGCGCTGAACAAGCAGACCGGCAAAAGGGGCGGCTGAAGATTTTTCTCGGCTACGCCCCGGGTGTCGGCAAGACGTTCACGATGTTGAGCGAAGGGATTCGCCGCGCGAGCCGTGGCGAAGATGTTGTTATCGGCATTGTGGAGACTCACGGAAGAGCCGGCACGGCGGCGGTGGCGGAAAAACTCGAGCAGGTTCCACGCATCGCGCTCGATTACAAGGGAACGCTGTTCGAGGAGATGGACGTCGATGCCATCCTGGCCCGGAAGCCGCAGATCGCTTTGATCGATGAGCTCGCGCACAGCAATGTGGAGGGCAGCCGGTTCGCGAAACGCTACGAGGACGTGTTCGCTTTGATCGGCGCGCGCATCGATGTGCTTACGACGATCAACATCCAGCACATCGAAAGCATGACGCCGCGCGTTCAGTCGCTTACCGGCATTACCGTGCGCGAGACCGTGCCGGACTGGGTGCTCGACCGTGCCGACGAAATCGTCATCAGCGACGTGACGCCGGAAGCGCTGGTGACGCGCATGCGCCGCGGCGATATTTACCCGCTGGAGCGTGCCGAACGGGCGCTCTCCAACTTTTTCCGCCGAGGCAATCTGATTGCGCTGCGGGAAATGGCGCTGCAGCGGGTGACCCGCGCGGTCGACCGAACGCTTGACGAGTACGTAGACAGGAAGCGCCTGGGAGCGCACTGGGCTGTTGCCGAAAAGGTTGCCGTCTGCATCAGTGCGAGTGCCGCGGCGCGCGACCTGATCGCTCGGGGCGCCCGTCTCGCGCAGGCTACCGATGCAGAGTTCTATGTCCTGCACCTGGATACGGACCGCGACCGCGCAGCAGAGGCTGCACGGTCGCTGCAGGAAAATATCGAGTTTGCCACCAATCTTGGCGCTCGCGTCGTGCACCTGAGCGGGTCCAATGTTGCGCTTGCCTCGGCGAAGTTCGCCACCGAGCAACGCGTGACGCAGGTGATCTTCGGTCGTTCCGCACTGACAGGGTTGAAGAAATATCTCTACTTCCGCGCGATTCAACAGTTTGCCGCCGCCGCGCCGCATGTCGACCTGCACATCATTACTCAGGAAGCACACTGTACTCAGGAAGCACACTGAAATGAAGATTCTGATCGTCGACGACGAACGGCAGATTGTGCGGGCCTTGCGGGCGTCGCTGCAAAGTCATGGCTTTGAAGTATCGACAGCTCTTGATGGCCTCGAAGCTCTGGAGATGTTCGACCAGGTCCGACCCGATCTGCTCATCACCGATCTTTCCATGCCGGAGATGGACGGCGTCGAGTTGACCAAGGCAGTGCGGAAGTTCACGGATGTCCCCATCATCGTGTTGTCCGTTCGCGATCAGGACGCGCACAAGGTGCTGGCGCTCGACAGCGGAGCGGACGATTACATCACGAAGCCTTTCAGCGTGACCGAGCTGCTTGCCCGCGTGCGCGCGCAGTTGCGCCGGCGAGGCGAACCTGCCGCCCAGCCCACGAGCATAGAGGCTGGCGACTTTCTCATCGACACCGAGGCACACCGAGTCATTATCCGTGGACAGGAACTGCATCTTTCGCCGAAGGAATTCGAGCTGCTTCTGCTGCTGGCCAGGAACGCCGGCCGGGTCTTGACCCATAAAGTCCTGCTTCGTGGCGTATGGGGGCCGAGCGGTGAGGAGCAGCCCGCGAACCTGCGCGTTCTTGTCGCGCAACTGCGCAAGCGAATCGACGTGCCTGGGGTAGAAAGCTACATTGAGAGCGAGCCGTGGGTGGGGTATCGCTTCCGCGCCGAGCCTGCCGTTTCTACCAACCTTTAACAAACTTCGTACTGACTTCGAACCGGCTCAGGGTCTGAAATGACTCCTGAGGCCAAGTATGAAGTACGTAGGAAAGCTCCTTCCGTCGCTGCTGATTCCAGCTTTCGCCATGGCCTATACGCTCAGGATCAGCAAGCCCCACCCCTCCTTTCCCCGCAAGAGCGCGACGCACAGATCCAGCAGCTCCACCAGCAGCTCGACGATCTGGCGGCACGGCTGAAACTGTTGGAGGCTCAACCCGCTCCGGCCGCCGGCCCCCGTGCGCCGATCCTCTCGAACGCAGCTTCGTCCACGTCCGCAACAGAGGTTGCCGGCACGGCGACGGCGACGCCATCGCCATCGCCGGTCACATCCGATACTGCTGCTACAGCGACCCAGGATGCAGCGACGCTCGGGTTCTTTCGCGGCACGACCATCAACTTCGGCGTGGACGGCTACTACGCCTACAACTTCAACAAGCCGATCGGAGGCACCAACCAGCTTCGCGCCTACGACCTTTCAAGCAACAGCTTCTGCATCAACCAGGCCAGCATTGTGGTCGAGCACCTGCCCGTCGCGGCTCCGGGACAGCGTTTCGGCGGACGGATCGATCTGCAATACGGCCAGGCGACAGAAACCCTGCAGGGCTCCGCGGCCAACGAGCTGAACCCGCAGGTCTGGCGCAATCTTTTCCAGGCTTACGGAAGCTATCTGGCCCCCGTCGGCAGCGGGCTGCAAGTCGACTTCGGCAAGTGGGCCAGCTCGCTCGGTGTGGAAGGCAATTACACCAAGGACCAGATCAACTATTCGCGCAGCTATCTGTTCAACTATCTGCCGTTTTACCACACGGGCTTCCGTGCGAATTACAACGTCAACTCGAAGGTGAACGTCGCCTACTGGCTGGTCAATGGCGCGCAGCAGACGGACGATTTCAACGGCTTCAAATCGCAGGCGTTCATTTTCACCTTGAAGCCGGCGAAAGCAGTTACGTGGAACGTCAACTACTACTTCGGCCAGGAGCAGCGCAACAGCACCGCCACGGTTGCAGCCGACGCGCAGGAGCCCCCGACCCCCAACGGCCGCGAGCACATCTTCGACACCTATGCGACCTGGACCGCGACCCCGAAGCTCACGCTGGTGGGGGAAGCGGATTTTGTAATCAACCGGGTCTACTCCACATCGCAGCCGAACCGTGTGGCCGCCGGCGCCTTCTATGAGCGCTACCAGCTTCCGCGCAATTACGCGCTGGCGGCGCGTACCGAGTACCTCGACGATCGCGGCGGGCTCTTCAGCAATACCACGCAGGCGCTCAAGGAAGTGACCGCAACGGTTGAGCATCAGTTCGAACCCGGCTTCCTGATGCGTGCCGAGTACCACCGCGAATTTTCGAACCAACACTACTTCCTCACCGCCACACAAGGCGTGCTGAACGCGGCGCAAGGTACCGCGACGCTCGGCCTCGTGTACTGGTGGGGCACAAAGCAAGGCGCCCGGTAAAGGAGACACCATGCTCGACACCGTATTTACTCTATCCACCATCGTTTGCTTTGCGGTCGCGCTGCTGTACGTCACGGCGTGCGACCGCCTGAAAGGAAGGTCGCCCGTTGATTGAGAACGCGATCCTTCTCGTCCTCGCCATCCTGCTGATGGTCTACCTCGTTTACGCCCTGCTGCGGCCGGAGAAGTTCTAAATGACTACCAATGGATGGCTACAAATCGCCCTGTTCTTTGTCTGCGTTCTGGCGCTGACCAAGCCCATGGGCGCATACCTTACGCAGGTTTTCGAGCATCGCCGCACATGGCTCGACCCTGTGCTCCATCCGATCGAGCGGCTTCTTTATCGCGCTACCGGCATCCATGCCGATGAAGAAATGCGCTGGACCGAGTACCTCGTCTGCATGCTCGTTTTCAGCGCCGCCACGCTGCTGCTGACCTATGTCGTCGAGCGCCTGCAGGGCCATCTGCCCTGGAATCCGCAGCATCTTCCGGGGGTAGCGCCGGACCTGGCGTGGAACACCGCCGTGTCGTTTACGACGAACACCAACTGGCAGTCCTACACGCCTGAAACGACCATGAGTTACTTCGCCCAGATGTTCGGGTTGGCGACGCACAATTTCTGGTCGGCCGCTGTGGGCCTGGCCCTCGCGATCGCGTTCATCCGCGGCATCGCGCGCAAGGAAATGAAGACGCTCGGCAACTTCTGGGTGGACCTTACGCGCGGAACCCTTTGGGTCTTGCTGCCCATGTCAGCCGTGTTCGCCCTCGCGCTGGTCGCGCAAGGCGTACCGCAGAACCTGCGCGCCTACGACACCGCCAAACTCATGGAGTCGCAGACCGTCACCGGCGCCGACGGCAAGCCGACCACGGTTGCCACGCAAACCATTGCGCAAGGCCCGGTGGCCTCGCAGGAAGCGATCAAGATGCTCGGCACCAACGGCGGCGGCTTCTTTAACGCCAACAGCGCGCATCCGTTCGAGAACCCCACCCCGTTGACGAACTTCCTGCAGATGCTTTCCATCTTCCTGATCCCTGCGGGTCTCACCTACACGCTGGGCCAGATGGTGGGATCGCGCAAGCACGGCTGGGCCGTCTTCGCGGCGATGTCGGTGCTTTGGTTTGCCGGCGTTGCCACCTGCTATTGGGCCGAGTCGCGCCCATCCCCCGCGCTCGCAAACGTCTCGCAGCAAGCCACGGACCTGCAGGCCGGCGGCAATATGGAAGGCAAGGAAGTCCGCTTCGGCATCGCGAATTCCGCTCTATTTGCGACCGTCACCACCGACGCAAGTTGTGGCGCCGTCAACGCCATGCACGACTCCTTTACACCGCTCGGCGGCATGGTGCCAATGGTCAACATCCTGCTTGGAGAAATCGTTTTCGGCGGGGTAGGGGCGGGCATGGACGGCATGCTGATCTTCGTCATCCTGTCGGTGTTTATCGCAGGGCTCATGGTCGGCCGAACCCCGGAATATCTGGGCAAGAAGATCGAGGCCTACGACATCCAGATGTCCATGCTGTACCTACTGATCTTTCCGCTCGTGATCCTGAGCTTCTCGGCTGTCACGGTTCTCTCTCCCAGCATGGGGCTGTCGAGTCTTGCGAATCATGGACCTCATGGCCTGTCGGAGATCCTGTACGCTTACACCTCGGCCACCGGCAACAACGGCTCCGCGTTTGCGGGCCTGAACGCCAACACCCACTGGTTCAACTCGACCCTGGGCATCGCGATGTTCATCGGTCGCTTCCTCATGCTCATCCCGATGCTTGCCATTGCCGGCAATCTCGCGGGCAAGAAGAGCGTTCCCGCGACAGCCGGGACCTTTCCAGTGACCACACCGCTGTTCACCACGCTGCTTACCGGCGTTATCGTGATCGTCGGCGCGCTGACATTCTTTCCTGTTCTCGCGCTTGGCCCCATCCTCGAGCACTTGCTGATGCGTGCCGGTCAGAGCTTCTAGTTTCACGGAGATCCTATGCAAGTCACAAATAACAGAAACAAGCGCTCCCTGTTCGATCCGCAAATCATGCGGCGCGCCAGCGTGGACGCGCTCGTCAAGCTGAAGCCCGCGACCATGATGAAGAACCCCGTCATGTTCATCGTCGAAGTTGGCAGCGTGCTCACCACGGTGCTGCTCTTCACCGATCACCTGCGCCACCAGGGTCACTTCAGCTTCGACCTGCAGATCACGCTGTGGCTCTGGTTTACGGTGCTTTTTGCGAATTTTGCCGAGGCTATGGCCGAGGGCCGCGGCAAGGCGCAGGCCGATGCGCTGCGCCGCGCGAAGTCTGAAACCACCGCCTACATCGTGCGCAAGAGCGGCGCGGTGGAGGAGATCGCCAGCTCGCAGCTTCGCGTGGACGACGTGGTCCGCATCGTCGCGGGACAGATGATTCCAGGCGATGGTGAAGTCATTGAAGGCGTCGCCTCCGTGGACGAGTCGGCCATCACGGGCGAGTCCGCGCCGGTCATCCGCGAGGCGGGCGGCGACCGCTCGGCCGTCACGGGCGGTACGAGAGTGCTGTCGGACGTCATCCGCGTGCGGATCACGTCGAACCCCGGCGAGACCTTTCTCG
>CAXUDN010000144.1:6922-9124 GCA_964249715.1 uncultured Acidobacteriaceae bacterium | reverse complement strand
AACTCCATGTGCACATCGCGATGCTTGCCGTCCTGAATGGCCTGCGCGTTGGTGATGTCCCCCTGCACTTCCTGCATGATGTCGGGCGAGTACTTGTCGGCTCCAGCGGCCTGCGCAATGCGTTGGGCGTTGTAGGCCTCAAAGAGAGCCAGCGGGGTGTGTTCACGGTCGGTGATGGGAGCCGGATTGGACTTGCGACCCTCGGTGTTTGCATACAGACCCTTGGGAAGCAGCGTGTAGTGAACGTTGACGGTCTGCAGGACGCCAACGGTATCCTTGCGGAAGACATTCTGGAGGACGATCACGTCGGACGGCGTTGAAACCGCGAAGTAGGGCTCCGCAGTCACAATCATTCCAAAGCTTTGAAACGGGCAGGTGACCTGAAGATTTGCCTTGTTGCCGGAGAGTTCAAGCTCACCGAGGTTCTGCGGACGGCCATCGGCGGAGATGGCCCAGAGAACGTAGGTGAGGTATTCGGGACCGTAACCGTTGGCGGGGCTCATCCCGCTGAAGTGTGCGTCAATGTTGGTCTTGCCGGTTTTGGAGTCAACCTTGGCCTCGCCGCGGGCAGCCTGCATGAGGTTGGTGCCTTCAAAGCCGACGTTCGTGGAGCCTGAACGGTTCAGGTAGTTTACGGCGTCGAGATCACGCTGCACGACCTTGACATGGTAGATGTAGGTGCCATTTTCACTCTGCGCGATGACTTCCGCGGAGCGCGCGCCGGGGGCAACCGCGGTCGGATTGACGTCTTGAGCGTGGGCCTGAAGGCCAAGTGTCAGGGTAATCGCAGCCACGGGCAGAATGGCAGTGAAGCGGGAAGTCGTGCGGGACATCGTTCTCTCCTTGGTGGCGCTGCGCATACGCACACACGCTCACCAGCGCCGTTTGGAGGCGCGTTGAAAGATCGGATGCCCCGGTTTTCGGAAAGGTAGCCCTATGTTGCGGGGTCGGACAGCCCAGTGGTAACGAGCGGTGTTGCTTTCCGAGTAACGCTTTGACGTCAGAAGGGATGCTCCGAGGGGCGTTAAGGCCAGGCGTTCAGCCCGGCCATAACGCCCCCTGGATGGCTCTCGGACGCCTCCAGAACGCCTCTTGGACGGCTTGCAAAGGACTTACGCCTGCTTGAGTGTGGAGCTGTCCAGAACGAAGCGGTACTTGACGTCGCTCTTCACGACGCGCTCGAAGGCCTCTTGCATCCTGTCATAGCCGATCACCTCGACATCGGCGGTGATGTTCTTTTCCGCGCAGAAATCAAGCATGGCCTGCGTCTCCGTCATGCCGCCGATCATGGAACCGGCAAGCGAGCGACGGTTCGTGATCAGGGAAAAGGGCGAGATGACGGGCGGGACTTCGGGCAGGCCGACGAGGCAGAGAGTGCCATCGAGCTTGAGCAGGTTGAGGTAGGTGTTGAGGTCGTGTTCGGCAGAAACGCAGTCGAGGATGAAGTCGAAACTGCCGGCATGCTTCTTCATCTGGTCAGCGTCTTTGGAGATGATCACCTCGTCCGCGCCGAGCTTCCGGGCGTCGGCAACTTTGCTTTCCGAGGTGGTGAACTGGACCGTGTGCGCGCCAAAGGCATGGGAAAACTTGAGACCGAGATGCCCCAGCCCGCCCAGGCCGACGATGCCGACCTTCTTGCCAGGACCGGCGCCCCAGTGTTTGAGCGGTGAGTAGGTGGTGATGCCGGCGCAGAGCAGCGGTGCCGCCCCGGCGGGATCGAGGTTGTCGCTGAGCGAGTGGACGAAGTGCGACTTGGTCACGATGACCGAGGAGTAGCCGCCCTGGGTGATCTCGCCGTTGTAGTCCTTGGCGTTGTAGGTGCCGACAGCGCCCTGAACGCAATAGGGTTCCTGCTGCGCCTTGCAGTTTTCGCAGGCCAGGCAGCTATCGATGATGACGCCGACGGCGACGCGCTGGCCGGGCTTGAACCGTGTGACCTCGCTGCCGACTGCGCGGACGCGGCCGACGATCTCGTGGCCGGGAACCATGGGGTACATGGCGTTTTTCCACTCATCGCGGACCTGGTGGATGTCGGAGTGGCAGATGCCGCAGAAGTCGATGTCGACAACGACGTCATCGGGGGCGGGGTCGCGGCGGTCGAAGGTATAGGGGCGGAGGGGGGAGGCTTTGTCGAAGGCGGCGTAGGCGTGGGTCTGGGTCATGGTTGTCCTGGGCGGTTGGATGCAAGATCGGAATATTGGC
>CAXUDN010000144.1:4452-6822 GCA_964249715.1 uncultured Acidobacteriaceae bacterium | reverse complement strand
TAGGCATTGCTCCGCTTAGCTTTCGTCCGGCAAGAACGCCGCCGGGGATCCTGACGTTCTCCTCCGAAATGGAGGGTGCTCCTTGCCCCGAGGGCTTTTAGAGGGCCACTGCGCTCTTTGCGGGAATGAAACCTTCCAGTGTGTTCACGTGCCCATGGATCGCCTCCAAGCGGTCCCAGGTGATCGTTGTGTCGAGGGCGACGCGCGTCGGGCCGAACTGGCCAGGCTGGTTTCTCGCGATGAAGCACCCATAGCCTTCAATCAGCCGGATGCTACCCGTGTTCGGATCGGAACACACTTCGAAACGCTCGAACGGTGCAGGATGAGGCTCTGCGGGCGGGAACCCGTCCAGACACTCCAGGACTGCTGTACCGAGAACACGCTCCTCAAATTCGGTTTTGCTTTGGGGCCAGCCCAACTCGGCGCCTGCGAACAGTGTGCTGTCCAGCAGCTGCGTTGTTAAGTAGTGCGTGCGAGGGACGAGGTAAGCTGTCGCGCTTTTCGATCCTGAGTTTGCGACTGAGCTGAGAGCAGGAGCTGTGACTTCCAACGCGAGCCCTCGGCTCCGGCCCACCAGTACTCCAGCGATCCATCAACCGAGGGCTTTCCGGACACGTCGAAGGTCTGAAAAGTCATTTTGAGATGGAACGGCGGCTTGCCGGTGCCGGTCAGCACGTTCTCTTCGGCTACCTGGCCCGGGGTCATCACCCGCGGGTTGGGCTGTCGGTCGCCGGCAGCCGAAGAAAGAGTTGCGGAGGTTCTCTGCGCTGACAAGCTACCGCAAACGGTAGCGAAAACAAGAACGACCGCACGCGCACGCCACTTACTCTGCGTAGTGCAACAAGCTGAAAACTTCATGCCCGGCCAGCTTATCGCGGCCTTTCAGGAAGTCAAGCTCGATGGCGAAAGCGATTCCGGCAACGATTCCGCCGAGCTTTTCGACGAGTTCTACGGTGGCCTGCATGGTACCGCCGGTGGCGAGCAGGTCGTCGACGAGCAGGACCTTCTGACCGGGCTTTACGGAATCCAGGTGAAGTTCGAGGCAGTCCTGGCCGTATTCGAGGTCGTAGCAGACCTTGGCGGTTGCGGCGGGGAGTTTGTTGGCCTTGCGGACGGGGACGAAGCCGGCATTGAGGCGGTAGGCGATGGCGGGGGCGAAGATGAAGCCGCGGGCTTCGGTGCCGAGGACGAGATCGACGTCCGCGTCGATGTAGTGGGCGGCGAAGGCGTCGATGAGTTGCGCGAAGCCGGTGGGGTCCTTAAGCAAGGTCGTAATGTCGTAGAACAGAATGCCCGGTTTGGGGAAATCCGGAACGGTACGGATGAGCGCCTTGAGCGGCTCACAGACAGAGACTTCAACTTTCGGCAACTTACCACGCCCCTTCGATTTTGAATGGCCCGAGCGCCTCGGCTTCGCTTTCGGTCAGCTCGTGCTCGACGATGGCATCGACGCGGCTGCCGCGCGAGCCCTTGCCCAGTTCCGTGCGCAGTTCCGCGATGGCCTGCGGTGCGCCCGAAGCGATCACCTCGACCTCGCCAGCGTCGGTATTGCGCACCGAGCCGTGCAGGCCGAGCTCCGCGGCTTCACGATGCACGAACCAGCGAAAACCGACGCCCTGCACCCGGCCTCGCACAAGAAAGTGTACGACCATGACACACCAGTTTCGCAAAGCTGCGTGCCGCGCGCAACTGGACACGGAGAAGCCAAAAAATAGACAACCTCCATGGTTTCTTCGCGCGTCTGTTGTTGTGAAGCATGCAATACAGGTCAACAGCTCCGATCGTCCCGCTGTTGTAGAGATTTTGCGAGAACGTCGGCTGCTGCAACCCTGGAACCGTCCGGTGCTGCATCCTCGTTCTCATTTTGTATCACTTACGAGGAGACACCATGATGTCCATGTTGCGCCGCACCCTTCCCGCTCTTTTAGCACTCTCAGCCGCGTCCTTGTTCGCCCAGGATGGCTACCTGAAAGCACACGGAGCCAGCATTTCTGTCGGCGGGACCGGGCAGTTCACCACCCCTCTTGAGACCGATTCGGGCTATGTGCCGTTTACCTATCCGATCCAGAACGGCTCCAGTAGCACGTCGACCTTCAATCAGCAGCAGTTCACCACCTGGTCTGCGGGCTTTGTGAGCTCCCTGCAAATTCATCCCGTGCCGTGGGCGGGCATCGCGTTCAACTACGGATTCAATCACTACCAGGAGCGTTTTCGCTACCAATACGCCACGGACAGCAGCACCGGTCAGACCAACATTGCGACCGACGCGCATGAAACCACCGCCGGTTACCTGCTGCACCCGAAGCACATTCCCTTTCAGCCGTATGTCGAAATAGGTGGCGGGTACATCGGCTTCTACCCGACCCAGGG
>CAXUDN010000144.1:0-4352 GCA_964249715.1 uncultured Acidobacteriaceae bacterium | reverse complement strand
TAAGCCTAGGCGCGACTCATGTAGGCGCCTTCGGCGGTATCGACCTTGATCTTTTCGCCTTCATTGATGAACGGCGGCACCTGAACGACGAGGCCGGTCTCGGTCTTGGCGGGTTTTGTAACCGAACTGGCGGTCGCTGACTTGATCCCGGGCTCCGTTTCCATCACGGTCATCTCCACGGAGGGCGGCAACTCGACGCCCACAGCCTTGCCGTCGTAGAAGCTTACAGAGACAGGCAGGTTAGGTGTGAGGTATTCGACGGCGTCGCCGAGCACATCGTGCTTGAGGTTGGTCTGCTCGTAGGTTTCCTGGTCCATGAAGTAGAAATCATCGCCGTCGTTGTAGAGATACTCCATGCGGATCTCATCGACGACTACGCGGTCGATGGGGTCGGGAGAGCGGAAACGTTCGACAAACATGGAACCGGTGCGGATGTTGCGCAGTTTGGCCTGGATGAAGGCGCGGAGATTGCCGGGGGTGCGGTGCTCAACGGAGAAGACGAGGTGCAGATCGTCCTTGAATTTGATGATCATGCCGGGACGCATCTGCGTGGCGGGAATCGCCATAAACGAACTCCAAAATCAGATTTGAATGGTTGCCGTCGAGCGGTGGGTTGGTGCGCTCACGCTCGGGGTAGTGCAGAGTGATTGTAGCGTACTGGCCTGGCCGGCTTTCCTGGATCAGACGCGAAGCGGCGCCTGGGGACTGAGGCGAGCGTCAGGGGAGAACCGGTTTTTGAGACGGAGAAACGGCTGTTCGAAACCGTAGAAACTCAGGGTCGCAATCAGAAAGACCAAAGGGAAGCCCAGAGCCGCCTGGAAGAGATGCGAGTAGCCGTGCATTGCCCTGAACAGGAGCACGAACACGAAAGGGTGCCAGACGTACAGGCCGTAACTAATGCGCCCGATGAAGCGCAGCGGGCGGAGGCTCAAGGCCTGGCTGATCCGGGATTCAGGCGAGCAGATCAGCCAGCCGATGCACCCTGAATACAAGGCAGCGAGAAGCGAGTATTTCGAGGCCGTAAACCATACTTCGCCGGTATTGCGGAATTCCGAGCCGATCCCCGCGATCAGAACAGCGGCACAGACTGCCATCGCGAGAAGGAGAGGGCGCCATTTACGCAGGGAGCCGCGGCTGTGCAGGACAGCAAGAATGGCCCCGGCGGAAAGGCCGTCCAGACGAGTCAATGTAAGGGAGTACACGTCGCGGTGGTGTGCGGCCAGGAGAACCCGTAGAGCGAAGCTGAACACGATCAGTGCGCCTAGAATCTTCAGCAAAAATCGCCGCGGGGTGAATAGAACGAGACAGGGCCAGACCAGGTAAAACTGTTCTTCGACAGCAAGGGACCAGAGATGTCCAGGACCTGCGATCGCCTTGCCCGCGGAGAGCCAGAAGTTTTCCAGGTAGACCCAAAAAGGCCAGCCTACGGGGAAGAGGAAGATGGCGCAGACGATAAGCGCAAGGTAATAGAGCGGAAAGATGCGCAGGCTGCGCCGGATGTAGAAGGTTCGCACCTCGGCCCAGTCCCGGGGGCGGGCCGCGAGGAGAATGGAGGTGATCAGGAAGCCGGACAGGACGAAAAACAGGTCAACGCCGGTTTGACCAAAGCTCACAAAGCCGGGGAGCGGCAAACCTTCCTGGGCGGCATGAAAGACCAGAACAAGCAGAGCGGCGACGGCGCGTGTGCCATCCAGCGCCGGGTAGTACTTGTGCTCGGAACGCAATCCAACCTCAGGGTAGGTGTCAGCTACAAGCATACCGGGATGGGTTTAGCGGGCCGTGGGTGCGGCGGATGAGGAATCGTTGGGCTTGGCCCCGCCGGGATGGAAGAGGCGGTGGAAGAAACGCCCCAGAGAATGGAAGAAACCACCTTCTTGTGGGGGTTGCGCGTTGTGAGGCGCCGCGGCGCCAGCTGCGGGTTCGGGGCCTACGCTGGGAGGAGGTCCCTGGCCTTCGCCGTAGTTGAAGGTGGTGCTTACCTGCGAGCCGGCGGTGCCTGGGGGAGCGGCGTTGGTGGCGTCCGCCGCGGGTGCGAGGCCCTCACTTTGGGCCTGGGGGAACGGATGGGCTGCCTCGGCAGCCTGAGAGGGCGTGAGCGGCTGGCCGGGTTTGGCGGCGAGTTGCTTGGGTGTGGCAGGCGGGCAGCCGCAAGGAGACCGTTCGTGGTCGACGACTTTGTGGAGGTCGCCTTTGACGAAGAGGATGTGTTGGTTTGGGAGGATGCGGTAGGTTTCGGAGGAGAAGGGGTCTGTGACGTTGAGGACGGGCGCGCTGGCTCCGGTGTTATCGACGCAGGTGTCGCCCTCGCGGGTGACGCGGAGCTTGAGGTCGAGTTGGCCCTTGGTAACCGGGGTGAACTTGAGGTCGGGGGTGAGCAGCGCGTCCTGGGGTTTGCTGTCGGAGAAGATCTCCATGGCGCCGCGATCGAGGCCGAAGACAAGGGAGCCGTTTGCGCCGGAATGGAGGAGGTGGAAATCGCTGGTGGAACAGACTAGAACGTGGCCGCCGCGATGAAGGGCGATGGCGGCATCGTGGGAGTAGGCGGTGACTCCGACGTTGGTGAAGAGGCGGGCGATCTCGCCGTCGACTTCGAGGCCGCCGGTGACGTGGGCGTCGCGGGTCGAAACGGCTCCCATGACCTCTGTCGATTGCTGTTGCGCGGTAACCTGCGTGGCCAGAGGCAGTGTGGCGGCTACGGCCAGGGCGAGTGCGGCGATACGATGGGTAATTGGAGGGTGAGGAGCGTGCGGGCTTACGGCCATGACTGCCTCAGGAAGTTGGCGATGAGTTGCTTGCCGTGGTCGGTGAGAACGCTTTCGGGGTGAAACTGGACACCTTCCATGGGCAGCGTGCGGTGACGCAGGGCCATGATGGTTCCCTCGCCTGCTACGCGGGCCGAGATCTCCAGATCTGCAGGAACGCTTCCTTCATCCACGATGAGCGAATGGTAGCGTGTGCAGGTCATGGGTTGAGGCAGGTCCTGGAAGATTGTGCGGCCGTCGTGGTCGACGATGCTGGTTTTGCCGTGCATGAGCTGCGGCGCGCGAATGACTTTGCCGCCGAAGGCTGCGCCGATGGCCTGGTGGCCGAGGCAGACGCCCAGGACGGGAATTTGGGCTTCCGTGGGAAGCGCGGCGAGGTGCTCGATGAGGGGGATGAGGATACCGGCTTCCTGGGGAGTGCAAGGGCCGGGGGAGAGAAGGATACGGTCGGGGCGGAGGGCTACGACTTCAGCTGGCGTGATCTCGTCGTTGCGGCGGACGGTGACTTCGGCTCCGAGTTCGCCCATGTACTGGACGAGGTTGTAGGTGAAGGAGTCGTAATTGTCCAGGACGAAGACCACAGGGTGATTCTAAGCTGCGGGATGGGTTGGGCCGGCAAGGCTCTCACACGATGGCCGAGAAAACCTTCCACGGACGCAGCGCGACGTATGACTCCGCGATGGGTAGGACCGTTTTACCGGATTATTTCCTGCCGACTCCGGGGAGTTCGAGGCCGAGGACGTAGGCGTTGCAGACCTTGCAGATGTGGGGGTGGCAGATGTCGCCGGCGGCGGTGCGGGCCATGCCTCTGACTTGTTCGTCGCTGGCGCGGAGAAGAGGGGTCCAGCGGTGGCGACAGACGAGGAGGGGGGCGAGACGGTCGTAGAGTCTGCGGACGGCTGCGCCGATGCCTTCCGCATCGATGTGTTCGATCAGGTGGGAGAAGAAGAGCGGGGAAAGGTCGGCGATGACTGCGCGCCGGCTCACGTCAAAAGTAATGCCTTCGAATTCGACCTTGTCGACGAAACCGAACGCCTGTTTGGAGGTCAGACGCAGGTGCCCGAGGGCCCGCTCCAGATGCTGTATTTGATCTTCTATATCGCCAGGCATCGCTCCTTCACCTTAGATCAGGAAAGGCGAAATGCGTGGATTTCTTTGTACAACTTGCGTTTTGGTGGATGCCCCGGAAGTAAGTGTTGGGAGGATTACCGTCGGTGGAAGAGATCTATCCAAGCTAGCTTTCCGTCGCGTCCAATCCCATTTCTCAGAGAAAGCCGGAAAGGATAGGCCAGCCGAGCGCAGAGGATCAGGTGCGGCGGGCGCGTTCGATGGCGCGGATGACGGCGCGGACTTTGTTGGCGCATTCTTCCTGTTCGCTCTGGGGGCTGGAGTCGGCGACGATGCCAGCGCCGGCCTGGATGTAGCCGCGGTCGCCTTCCATGAACATGGTACGGATGGCAATGCAGGAGTCGAAGTTGCCGCTGAAGTCGGCGTAGACGATCGCACCGCCGTAGACGCCGCGGCGGACGGGTTCAAGCTCTTCGATGATTTCCATGGCGCGGATTTTCGGGGCGCCGGAGAGGGTGCCGG
>CAXUDN010000143.1:0-9141 GCA_964249715.1 uncultured Acidobacteriaceae bacterium | reverse complement strand
CCGGAAACGGCGAAGCCACGTGCAACACAAACCTGCACCCCGCCGCAGCTTCCCTCCACCCCGCGTCCCTCTCCAGATCCGCCATGGTGAACCCCAACCGCTCCCCCGCCTCCACCCCACCCACAGCCACCATCCCCCGCACCTCCGCCTCCCGCGTCAGCGAACGCACCGTGGTCCGCACCCGGTACCCCGCCTCCAGCAGCTGCACGATGCAATGCACCGCAACAAACCCCGACCCACCCGTAACTAGAACCAGATCCTCACTCATTCGGCGTCACCATGCATCAACGCTCCCGCCATCCCACGCAAAAAGCTACTCAACACGAGAACCCATCATCACCGCAATCTCCTCACGCGTATACCTCGGCTCAATATGCTGCGAGCAATTCCAATCGAATGCAACCACCTCGATCACCACGACCCGCTCCACCTTGGCCCGGTATCCCTCTACCGCCACCCGCGCCTCCAATGCCGGATCCCCTCCCAACTCCACCACCCGCGCATGCCCAATCACTTTCAACCGCGCCTGTTCCGGATAGCTCATCGCAAACACCGCCACCCGGTCGTTCGTTTCAAAATTTCCCGCCGAAATGTACTGCTTGTTCCCCGCGAAGTCCGCAAACGCCAGCCTCTTCGCATCCAGCACCCGCAAGAACCCCATAGGCCCACCCCGGTGCTGCACGTAGGGCCACCCATCCGCCGTTACCGATGCCAGATACACCGAATCCCGCTCGGCTAAAAACTCCGCCTCCGCGGCTCCCAATCCGTCCGTCCTGGCCCCCATCGCTGCCAGCCGCTGGTACGTCGCCCGCGACCCCGCCCGCTCCTGCAGCCGCTGGCTCGCCTTCCCAAACATCACCGCCCCATAGCTCTCCACACACACCTCCCCCTACTCTCTTTCCATTGGATCGATCCTCCGCGGAGCTTGCATCATTCTTTTCGGACGCCTCCCGCCTCATAAGCCCTCACCCCAACACCAACCCACTCCGCAACCGCCGCTCCAAATGCCGCTCCAACAACCCGATGGCAAACACCCGCAAATCCCCCACCCGCTCCCGTCCCCACTCCTCCTCCATCAACACCCCCAACGGCATACGCCCCACCCGCACACTCTCCCCCACCCCCTCGGCCGACAACCCCTGGCTCCCCGCCCGATGATCCTCCTCACACGTCACCCCATCCGCCACCGCCGACCACCAGACCCGCTCCCCCCGCAAATCGACCCCACATGCCGCGCACACCCCCAACTCCGGCCACCACCCCATCAGCCGGCACATCCACACGCAGAAGTACGTCACCGGCAACCAGACCGACGCAGAACCCGGGTGGCCCATCCTTTGCTCCGCAAAGGGTGGGGTCGACGAACCCAGACCTGCTCCCAAGCTCCTGGACGCCCCCTCCATAGCCTGCAACACCGTCATCGCCAACCGAAACACATTGTCCTCCGGAGCCAGCTCCGGCAACGCCTGCTCCAGCACCTCTAAAACCAGCTGCATGCCCGCCATCCGCAACCAATCCACAGGAGCCCGCAGCGGAGACCACAGGATCTCAAAGCTATCCAGCCGCACCAGGTCTTCCCGCGGCCGCTCCGCATACTCCGCCTTCACGTATGTCCCCGGCTCCAAAGCTCCGCCAAAGCGCCTTCTCGACCGCATTGCATGCCGCGCCACGCCCTTCAGCACACCCCGTTCGCGCGTCAGCAGACTCACCAGCAGATCCGCCTCGCCAAACGGCCACGTCCGCAGCACAATCGCCTCGTCGTGGTGCGCAACTATCCTGCCCTGGGCCACCCTCCCAGCCTAGCGCCCAAACTGCCGAAGATGATGGTCCGTGTGCAGATAGGCCCAACGCATCCAGTCTTCAAAGCTCATGGGACCAAAGAAGGCATGGTCAACCCGCACCTGCTCCGGACGAAGAAAGCGCCTCATCTGCTCAATCGCCTCCGCCCTGTCCGCAGCGAAGAACCCCACCCGCATCGCCTCGGTCCCTACCTTCAACTCCGGCAGGGTTTGAAAATTCCTCTTCCATGGCATCGGAGCCCACAGCGCCATCGCCTTGATGGCCGCACGGGGAACCGGCAACTGAACCGGTTGGGACGAAATCTCACCCATGGCCGTCAAAAAGGCGCCGCGAACATGACAGATCATTTCGCCCACACTCATCAAACCCCACTGCCGACGGTCTTCCGCCTGCAACGCGACCAGCCGCTCCTCGATCTCGCGTCGATCCCGCTCGTGACTCAACGACCGCATCAGCGCCTCCAAAACGCAAAAAGCGCGCAGCCGAAGCCGCGCGCACATCCTGCTGCGGTTTGCACCTATCGCCCGAAGTGGCTCGCATTCAACGTCGCGTAATCCGTCCACTTGTCCGGCAGATCATCCCCTGCATAGATCGCCGAAACCGGGCACACCGGCACACACGCGCCGCAATCGATGCACTCCACCGGATCGATAAACAACTGCTTCGCGTCGCTATACCCCGTCTCGTCCTTCTTTGGGTGAATACAGTCCACCGGGCAAGCATCCACGCACGCCGAGTCCTTGGTGCCGATGCAGGGTTCCGCGATCACATATGCCATAAGACGCCATCCTCCACAAATTGCGCTCTGCGCAAGTCAAGCCCGAGTCCGAGTCTCGCTGTCAGCTCCTCAGGTCTCTTGTACCCCTCCAGCATAACAACAAATCCGAGCCCCCTCCAACCGCTGAACGCCTCACAGGCCGTCCAACGCCGTCTCATCGCCCGAGCTTTTCGCGGCACGCCAAATCCGCGCCGCGAGCTCCGCCAGCCCCTCCGGGTACACCTTCTCCCGCGTCTCCGCGAGCATCTCGACACTCCACCAGCGCGCTTCCTGCATCAAGCGCACCTCATCCGCCGTCACCCCCGCCAGCTTCGGCGCCTCCCGCTCACACACGGTCGCAAAGAAAGTATCCGCATTCCGCACCCGCTCGCCCAGGTGGACATACTCTCCACCACTCTCCTCATGCACCGGTCCCAGCAGCGGCAGCCGCAAGCCAAGCTCCTCGTACATCTCCCGAGCCGCAGCCTCCTCCGGCTCCTCGCCCGCCTCGATCTCCCCGCCCGGCGTCACCCAGAATGTCAACATCTTCCCCCCGCTCGCCGCCCGGAACCGGATCAGCAACACATCCCCGCTCGCATCAAACACCAACACCCGCGCCGACCGTCGCAACCGAAGTCCTTCCACTCAGCGCCCCGTATCCCCAGCCGTATCCCCAGCCGCATTCCCAGCCGCATTCCCAGCCGCACGCATCGCCGCAAACTCCTGCGGTGTCGGAATCGGCTGAAGACTGCGTCCTGCGAACATATCCGCAAACAGCCCCTGCATCTCCGCGTGGATCAACCCATTCGTCGCAAAAACCTCTTCCGAGTTCAACAAAAACCGGCTCCCATCGAACCTCGTAATCTTCCCCCCAGCCTCTTCCACCAGCAAAAATCCAACACTCGTATCCCACGGGTTCAGCTTGAACTCCCAATACCCATCCAATCGCCCCGCCGCCACATACGCCAGGTCCAGCGCCGCAGACCCGGCCCGCCGCACCCCATGCGACCGCAGCGTGAACTCATGGTAAAAATGCACATTCGGGCTACGGTGCCGCTTATGGCTTGGAAAACCCGTAGCAATCAACGACTCCTGCAGCTTCCCATTCCGCGAAACCCGCATCGGCTCGCCGTTCAACCGCGCCCCCTCGCCCCGCGTCGCCGAAAACATCTCATCCCGCAACGGATCATAGATCACCCCTGCCACCATCTCGCCATCGGCTTCCGCCGCCAGCGTCGGCACCCGCCGCTCACACCCCAGCACAACGCAAAACACCGGAAAGCCGTGCGCAAAATTCGTCGTCCCGTCCAGCGGGTCGACATACCACCGGTATTCACTCTCCAACCCTGACCGCGTCCCCTCTTCGCCATACACGCCATGGTCCGGGAAAGCCGCATGGAGCCGCTCCGTGATGAGCTTCTCGCTCGCCCGGTCAGCCTCCGTCACCAGATCCACATCGCCCTTGTACTCCGTCCTCACCCCACGGCGATAAAACTCCCGCAACAGCGCCCCAGCCTCCCGCGCAATCTCCTCAGCCACCCCAACAAAGTGTTGCAAACCATCCTCCTTCGCCCATCCATCTGTTACCCAGCGAAACCGTCATCTCGACCGAAGCGAGCTTGCTCGCATAGTGGAGAGATCTGCAGGCTAACCCGCCGACGGCCGCTACCGCCCGCCCTCATCCCGCACCCGCAACCCGCCGCGTCCCCAGCCCCGCATTCTCCGTGATCGTCCGAATCTGCGACTTATAGATAAACAGATTCGGCTTTCCCTCCCGCGTCAACCGCAGCATCATATCGTCAAAATACTCAATCCACCCACTCACCTGCTCGCCATCCCGCAGCTTGATGCTTACAGGTATCTGCCGCTCACTCAGGGACTTCAAATACAAAGCCTCCTGCCCGGTCTCCCCCGCAGGAGCCTTCCCATGTCTCTTCTTCATCGCCATAACTCGATTCTAAGATGCTGGACAACCCAGCCTCGCCATCACCGCCGGCCGTAATACGACGTCCGATACCGCAACGTATACTTCGCCCTTAACCCCGGATCCTTCAACTGCAACCCGATCGCCCGTAATCCCGCCGCATCCCCACCCGTCTGCGGCGCATAATACCCAATCGTGTACTGCGTCCGCAGATCCTCGCTCACATGCGCAAACGCCGGCTGCAGGTCCCGCTTGTCCTCCACGTAATAAAATTTCCCCCCCGTATCATGCGCCATCTGAATCAGCGCATGCTCGCCACCCTCATTCCGTCCCGCGTCCGCATACACCGGCACGATGATCAACGAGTAAACCATCGCCCCCGCCCGTTCTGCCTGCTCCAGCGCCGCCGGATAGCTTCCATGCGAGGTCGTATTCTCCCCATCCGTAATCAATACCACCACCCGCCGCTCGCCCGGCACAACCTTAGCCTGTCCTAGCCGCTGGCTTGCCAGATAGATCCCGTCATACAACGCCGTAGACGATCCCCGCTGAATCCGCCCAATGCCCTCCTCCACCTCACGAGGATCATTCGTAAACGGCACAATCTCGTCCACCGCATCCGAAAACGCCATCAGGTCCACCCGGTCCTGCTGCCGCACCAACCCTTTTAGAAATTTCCGCGCCGCCTCCCGCTCCAAATTGCGGTCACTCAACACACTCTCACTCGCGTCAATCGCGATCACAATGCTCAGCGGCGTCGACGACTGCTTCTCAAACACCGCAATCTTTTCCGGCTTTCCATCCTCGCTCAGCTCAAAATCATCCTTCGTCAGCCCACCCACCGGCGCGCCATTCTCATCGACGACATTGAGCGCCACATTCACCAGCCGGCTCTCCACCGTAATCGTCTGCGTAGGCTGCCCATTCGGATTCCGCCGCTCCACCGGAGCCTGCGCCCCAACGACCCCACCCAACAACCCCGCAACCACCAACCCGGTCCAACTGCCGGCCTTCACCGCAGCGCCCCCGCAATCTCTTCCGGGAACGGCTCCCCATCCGTCCACACCGCCCCGTCGACAAACTGCTCATGCTTCCAGATCGGCACCGTCTTCTTCAGCGTGTCGATCACCCACCGGCAAGCCTCAAACCCCACCCCCCGGTGCGCCGAAGCCACCGCAATCAACACACT
The DNA here is from genome assembly GCA_964249715.1 of uncultured Acidobacteriaceae bacterium. Lineage (GTDB taxonomy): Bacteria > Acidobacteriota > Terriglobia > Terriglobales > Acidobacteriaceae > Granulicella. The sequence goes on along the minus strand of CAXUDN010000143.1, from coordinate 3,471 downwards.
CGTCTCCCCCACCACCAGGCGTCCCAGCCGATGCACAATGGCCACTTCCCGCACCCCGAACTTCGTAATCGCCTCCGCCCGCAGCCCCTGCATCTGCTTCAGCGCCATCTCCTCATACGCCTCATAGTCCAGGTGCAGCGTCCCACGCCCCCGCGTATTATCCCGCACAATCCCATCAAAAAGGCACACCGCCCCATCTCCACCCGCCTTGACTTCGTTCAGAATCGCTCCCGCATCGATCACCTTCCGCACAATCTCCACCCGGCCTAAGTTTCCCCCGCTCACCGGAGGCAAGATCGCCACCTCATCCCCCTCAACCAACACCCGCGACCCCTTCGCATACTCCTGATTCACTGCCACCGCCGCCGACCGCAACGCCCCCGCCTCAAACCGTCCCTCCGCCTTCAAGTCCTCCAGTAAATCCGCCACAACGCCCCCTGCGGGCACCTCGCGCCACTCACCACCCTCCGCCAACCGCCCCCGCCACGGACCAAATGTCAACACACGCACACGCACACCCGTTGGACGCATCCGCAAAGCATACAGAGTACGAAAGCCCCTGCCCTGCTTTTCTTGTGTGTCACTCCCGCAGGGAACCGGCTTAAGCCTTGCCTTGCTTTTCTTGTTGTCATCTCCGCAGGAACCAGCTTTTGCTTTGCCCTGCTTTTCTTCTTTGTCATTCCCGCAGGGAACCTGCTGTCAAACTGCTCCGCAGCCTTCGCTCTACCCCTTCGGCCCAACCTTCTTCGCCGCAGCCTTCTTCCTGGTCGCTCCCCCCGGCGCGACCTTTTTACTCGCCGTTTTCGCCCCCGCCTTCTTATCTCCCTTCGCCTCGTGATACTTCTCCAGCAACTCACTACCCTCCGTCGCCAGCTTCTTCGCCTCCCCCATCGTCTCCGGCACCGCCTCTCCCCATGCATGCGCACTCAACGCCAGCCGCGTCGGCTCCCCCTTCTCATCCTTCATCGGCCCTCGCGGATTCGCAAAATGCCTCCGCAAAAACGACCCTTTCCGCACCATCTTCTCCGGCGTATCCGCCGGCCCCGTAACCCCCGGCCGCAGATGAGCCCCTTCCTTCTCCGCAAAGAATGCCCGCCCCTTCGCCGTCAATCCACCTTGAGGATCCTTCCCCTCCTTGGGCATCGACCGCGGCGTCGCGCCCGCACCCTTCTTCGCGCCGGTCTTCTTTCCCGCCGACTTCACCGTCTTCTTCGTCGCCATGCGCCCACACACCTCACACCTCTAAGACCCTTCCATCGCCACTCCGTGTTGCCGCACCGCGCCCAAATTCCTTTCCCACCCCGCCGATTTCACCTCCCGACCGCGCTATACTCCCCGCAACACCCAAGCACCGACAATTCAACTGTGGAGAGTAAGCCTTGCTTAAAGGATTCCGTGATTTCATCCTGCGCGGCAATGTAATGGACCTCGCCGTCGCCGTCATGATCGGCGCCGCCTTCACCGCCATCGTCAGCGCCCTCACCACCGACATCATCAACCCGCTCCTCGGCGCCTTCGTCGCCAAGCCCAACTTCGATTACCTCGTCGCCAACGTCCACGGCGGCAAGGTCCTCTACGGCGCCTTCCTCACCGCTGTCATCAACTTCCTCATCCTCGCCGCCGTCGTCTACTTCTTCCTCGTGGTTCCAACCCAATATCTCCTCAAGAAGTTCAACCCACCCAAGGCCGAGCCACCCTCAACCCGTGCCTGCCCGCAGTGCCTGGGCGACATTCCCATCGCCGCTACCCGCTGCAAGTTTTGCGCTCAACCCGTCTAGTCCACCCCGCCTGACATATCCTCAAAACTTGCACCATCCCACATCTCAAGAGGTCCCCATGGATCGTCTCCGGACGGCATCCGCCGTTCTTTTCCTTGCCGCCGCCCAAGTCGCCCTGGCCCAAACCCCCGCACCTCCGCAACAGGTCTTCGGCTACGCCAACTTCGCCCAGCAAGCCAAATGGGACCAAATCTTCCTCGCCGTCCCCGACCCCAAACTCGCCGGCCAGCACCTCAAAGAACTCACCAAAGCCCCCCACTGGGCCAGCTCCCCCGAGGACTACGCCACCGCCCAATACGTTGAAGCCAAATTCAAAGCCGCCGGCCTCGACACCCATATCGTTCCCTACAAGGTCCTCCTCAACAAACCCATCAGCATCCACATCACAGCCACCGACGCCCACGGCCACCAGCTCATGGCCGGCCCCACCCCCGAGCACGTCGACCCCAACGCCTACGGCGGCGACCCCACCCAGGACGATCCCAGAATCCTCCCCGCCTTCAACAGCTCCTCCCCCTCCGGAGACGTCACCGCCGACGCCGTCTACGCCAACTACGGCACCCTCGACGACTTCAACCAGCTCCGCAAGCTCGGCGTCGACGTCAAGGGCAAGATCGTCCTCGTCCGCTACGGCCAGAACTTTCGCGGCGTCAAGGCCTACATCGCCCAGCAGCGCGGCGCCCTCGGCGTCATTATCTATTCCGACCCCGCCGACGACGGCTACGGCCGCGGCGACCCATACCCCCGCGGCCCCATGCGCCCGGACTCCGCCGTCCAGCGCGGCTCCGTCCAGTTCCTCCCCCTCTACCCAGGCGACCCCGAAACTCCCGGCATTGCCTCCACCCCCGATCTCCCCGACTCCAAACGCATCACCGACCCGGCCAAAATGAACCAGCCGTCCATTCCGGTCAACCCCCTCAGCTACAAGGACGCCGCTCCCATCCTCGAAGCCCTCGACGGCGCCAACGTCCCCCGCTCTTGGCAGGGCGGCCTTCCCTTCGCCTACCATCTCGGCGGCACGGGCGCCGTAAAGGTCCATATGGACCTCAAGCAGGACTACGCCCTCCGCACCATCTGGGACGTCATCGGCACCATCGAGCCCACACCCGGTGCCGCGGAAAGCCCGGACGCCTGGGTTGTCGCCGGCAACCACCGCGACGCCTGGGTCTACGGCGCGATCGACCCCAACAGCGGCACCGCCGCCATGCTCGAATCCGTCCACGGCATCGGCGAGCTCCTCAAACAGGGCTGGAAACCCAAACGCCGCATCGTGGTCTGCTCCTGGGACGCTGAAGAAGAAGGCCTCATGGGCTCCACCGAATGGGCCGAAGATCACGCCACCCAGCTGGCGCACGCCGTCGCCTACTTCAACACCGACGTAGGCGTCTCCGGCCCCAACTTCACCGCCTCCGCCCTCCCCTCCCTCAAAGCCTTCATCAAGGAAGTCACGCGCGAGGTCCCCAGCCCCAAAGGCGGCTCCGTCTATGACCAATGGAAGAAGGAAGAGTCCGGAGGTCGCCGCGGTCGCAGCGCCGCCGAAGATCCCCACGCCGCTGCCTCCGCCTCCACCTCCGACGCTGACGTCCACGTAGGCGACCTCGGCTCGGGCTCCGACTTCACCCCCTTTATCCAGCACCTCGGCGTCCCCTCCACCGACATCGGCTCCGACGGCCCCTACGGCGTCTACCACTCC
>CAXUDN010000142.1:0-9277 GCA_964249715.1 uncultured Acidobacteriaceae bacterium | reverse complement strand
CTCAACGCACCGGCGGCACCAGCTTGAACTCATGCGGCGGTGTGGCTCCCATCAGGTTGGTCACCCAGTAATCCCACCGGCGACGCATCATGTAGTACGTCATGTCGCCGTAGCCGTGGTGCGCTCGCGGAAAGACCACCAGGTCATAGTCCTTGTTGGCCTTCTCCAGCGCATCCACCACCAGAAACGTCTGCGAAGGCGGAACGTTGTCATCCAGCAACCCGTGCGCCAGCATGAGCTTGCCCTTCAGGTTTTTCGCAACGAGCTGATTCGCCTGGTCGTCGTAGTTCGTCGTTCCGTTGTGCTTTATTTCCAAAAGCCCAAGGTACTTTTCGTAGTAGTCATCCTCATAGTTGCGGTTGTCATGATTGCCGCTCTCGGCAATCCCCACTTTGTAGAAATCCGGGTAGTCGAACATGGACGCCGCCGTCGCGTTGCCTCCCCCGGAATGCCCCCAGATCCCCACGCGTTCCAGGTCCATCCAGGGATTGCGTGAAGCAAGGTCCTTGATACCGCTCACCTGGTCAGGCAGCGCCTGCTTGCCCATGTCGTGAAAATAGGTATCCTGGAACTCCTTTGATCGACGCGGTGTCCCCATCGCATCGATCTCCACTACCGCAAAGCCAAGCTGCGCCAGGGCGTTGGAATCCCCGGCAGAAGCAGCAAACTGCCGCGAGAAAATCGTCCCAATGAACGGCCCCGGATAGATGTAATCGACCACCGGATACTTCATCGACGCGTCCAGACCGGCAGGCTTGAACAGCAGGCCGTAGCACAGCGTCTTTCCGTCGCTGCACTTCACCGCAACGCTCTCCGGCGCTGCCCATCCTGTGGCCTTCAGGCGAGAGATGTCTTCCTTGGCAAGGGCCTCCACGACGCTGCCGTCCGCTTTGCGCAGCACCACGGTCTGTGGCTCCTGTGGCGTCGAGTAAATATCGACAAAGTACCTGCCATCGCCGGACGCAATCGCAATATGATCCTGCCGCTCTGGCGTAAGCAGCTTCGGTTCTCCACCACTTAGGTTCACGGAATAGATGCTGCGATAGTACGGATCCTCGCCGGCCTCGCGGCCCACGCCGGCAAGCAGCAGCTCGCCCGTCTTCTCATCGGCATGCACCAGGTGATCGACATTCCAATCCCCGTGAGTTACCTGCCGCTCCAGCTTGCCCGTGGCCGCGCTATACAGGTAGTAGTGACCCCAATTCGACCGCTGCGACCACCACAAAATCTCATTGCGCTCGGAAAGGTAGCGCCAGTTGATCCCCTCGTCGTTATAGCCGCTATCGAAGAACGTTGGGATCGTTTCCGTGAACAGATCGCGCACGTTGCCGGTGGCTGCATCGGCGACCCGTACCGTTTCCATCTTGTGATCACGTGACGTAGATACAAAGGCCAGCGTCTTCGCGTCTTGCGCCCACTGCATGTCCTGCGGTCCCACCCCGCAAACCACATCGTCGCAAAGTGACGAACGGTGAAGATCCGGAGGCATCGCCAGCCGTGTCACCTTGCCACTATCCACGTCCACAAGGACACGCTGGATGTGAATGATTTCCTTATCGCCCACAAACGGATACTTCCACACATCCAGCTGCGAGTGCCCCACCTGCGTGTTGGCCAGCGTCATGTCAGCGACCGTCCGTTGATCCTGCTGGAAGGTGGCGACCGTCTTCGAATCGGGCGACCAGACAACAATGGCGTTGTTCGAGTGCTTCCACCCGGCATTGTCGGTCGCATACCCGAAATCCTTCACACCATCGGTCGTCAGCTGCTTCTCCGCCCCCGTCTTTACATCGCGAACCCAAAGGTTCCAGTTGCGAATGAACACAGCCTTCCTGCTGTCAGGCGAAAGCACAGCCTCCGCCGCCGAGCCCCCCGCAAGGTACCCGGCGATATGGCCGGCGTGCTGCTCAGGAAGCTTCTTGCACGTGTAGGTGGCCGTCAATGCGCATTCATACCGTTCCCCATGCACGCTGACGATTGCCGTGTTGGCGTTCGTCTGCGGCTCGAAACCCTCGAAAGCAATCTTCGTCGGGTCCGTCTCCTTCAGACCGGCCGTATTCATCGATGCAACCAGCTTTCCCGTGGCAAACGCAACGGATTTCGTGCCCGCGGCCGCATCGCCCAGCATGATGCTCTGCACCCCATGGTCGCTTTCGATGTACCAGAAGCGGCTACCCTCCAGCCAGTGCGCCGAACGCACAGCATGGTCCACAAGCGGCGCGGTGTACGGCCCAAGCTGATGCATGGCACGCGTGTAGTCCGCATCGCTGACCACCCTGCTCCCCTGCGCCCAGGCCATAGCGGTCCCCAGCAAAACAACACAGCATCCCCGCACAAAAGAACCCAGTCCCATCCGCGTTTTCTCCTGACGTATGCACAAATGCTACAAGGCTTTGGCGATTTTCTCGCGTGCCTGTGCATTGGGTGAACGTCCGGGTGCTCCGGAGGCGTCTCCTTGGCGTCGATTTGAACCATCCAGCCGTGCTTCTTCAACAGCGAGCCTGACCCAAAACCCTTGGCACAGAAGCTTCCTCCGCATGGACATCCAGCCCACCGCGCGGCATACTGTACGAACTTCAAAACTTTTCCAAGGACCCTGGCGTTCGGCTCGCACTCGAAGCCCAAGTTGTTCATTGCATGCCCCGCAAGCCATCCCTTGCGCAAGCCCGAACAGCAGGCCGCCTGCACCGGACTGGAACAAGCCTGGAGCCCGGAGGTCTTCGTATGCGCCCCCTTTCTCGCCGCCTGGCCGTTACCTTCGCCGCAGCCACCTTTGCCGCCGCACCGCTTTGCGCCCAGGAAGTCTCCGGCAGCATCAGCGGCACCGTCACCGACCCCTCCGGCGCCCAGATCAGCGGCGCCCGCGTGGAACTCATCAACACCGACCGCGGCGAAACTGTCCGCTCTCTCACCACCAACACCTCCGGCTTCTACACCGCCACCTCGCTTCCCCTCGGTACCTACACCGTCAAGATCACGCAACCCGGCTTCAAAGCCGAACAGGTCGCCGGCATCGTCCTTCACGTTGACGACCGCCTCACCATTAGTCGCCAGCTTGCCGTCGGAAGCGAAGCCCAAACCATCACCGTCGAAGCCAACGCCCTCCAGGTCAACCTCGAAGACTCCGCCGTCGGCGGCCTCATCAACGGCACCCAGACCCGCGAGCTCGTTCTCAGCACGCGCAACTACGAGCAGCTCCTCAGCCTCCAGCCCGGCGTTGCGTATACCGGCACCACCGACCAGATCTATCTCGGTCCCACCAACCCTCTCGGCGGCGCCAACACCGTCGCCTTTTCCGTCGGCGGCCAGCGCACCAGCGCCAACAACTGGACCATCGATGGAGCCGACAATGTCGACCGCGGTTCCAACCTCACGCTCCTGGCATTTCCCAGCATCGACGCCATCGCCGAGTTCAAAACTCTCCGCGGCATCTACTCCGCCGAGTTCGGACGCTCTGCCGCCGGCCAGGTCAACGTCGTCACCCGCTCCGGCACCAATGCTTTCCACGCCAGTGCCTACGAGTTCTTCCGCAACGACGTCCTCCAGGCCAACAACTTCTTCAACAACCTCGTCGGCACCAAACGCCCACCCCTTCGTTACAACGACTTCGGCTACACCGTCGGCGGCCCCGTCGAAATCCCCCACCTCTACAACGGCCACGGCAAAACGTTCTTCTTCTGGTCGCAGGAATTCCGCCGCGTCATCACTTACTCGCCCGTCACGCTCTACGTGCCCACTGCCGCCGAGCGCGCCGGCACCTTTCCCGTCGCTATCTGCCCCACCGTCACCACCGCCGGTGCCTGCTCCAGCACCACCGGCACCACCCAGCTCACCACCATTTCCCCCACCGCCGCGGCCTACCTCAAAGACATCTACTCCACTGACGGCAGCAAAGTCCCGCTGCCCGACCCGGGTCCCGGTCAGGACGCCCACGCCTTCACCTACAACGGCCGCAACGTCTACAACGACACCCAGGAATTCGTCCGCATCGACCAGGCCCTCGGCCAACGCTTTAACCTCTTCTACCGCTACCTCCACGACAGCATCCCCACGCAGGAGCCTTTCGGCTACGGCAGCGGCGCTACAGGATTACCGGGAGTCCAGATCACCAATACCCGCTCCCCCGGCACGCAGCACCTCGGCCACATCACCTTCGTTGCCAACCCCAAACTCCTCGCCGACGCCGGTTACGCCTACTCCTCCGGCGCCATCCTCAGCACCCCCGCCGGCTTCGCCCTTTCCACCAACTCGCCCGACATCAAGCCCGCCCTGCCCTACCCCGACCAGCTCGGCGTCATCCCCAACCTCGCCTTCACCAACTACACCGGCATCAACGACGCCGGTATCTACAACGACTACAGCCGCAACCACAACGTGTTCGGCAACGTGACCAAAGTTCTCGGCAACCACACCCTCATCGCTGGCGTCACCTACAACCACTACGAAAAGACCGAAAACGCCACCGGCGGCAACGCAGGCGCCTTCACCTTCACCGCCACCACCGCCCAGCTCCCCACGGCCTCCAAGTCCAACCCCGAAGCCCTCTACTACCAGAGCTGGGCCAACTTCCTCACCGGCACCGCAACCGGCGGCTTCACCCAGACCCCCGTTCCGCGCATCCCCGACATCCACGTCAACGCCATCGAGGGCTACCTCCAGGACAATTGGCGCGCCACCGCCCGCCTCACCCTCAATCTTGGCGTCCGCTACAGCTATTTCGCGCAACCCACCGATTCCAACGGCCTGCTCTCCAACTTCGACCCGGCTACCTACTCCGCCGCCAAAGCGCCCACCGTCGACAGCAACGGCAACATCTGCACCACTTCCCCCTGCGCCAACACCTACGGCATCAACGGCACCGCCCCCAATCCCAACTACGACCCACTAAACGGCCTCATCTTCGTCGATCCCACCATCCATGGCGCTTCACCTTACGGGAACAAGGTAGGCCAGGCCGACACGAAAAATTTCGCCCCGCGCGTCGGCCTGGCCTATGACGTCTTCGGGAACGGCAAAACCGCTTTCCGCATGGGCTACGGTATCGCCTATGACGAGCCCCTCGTCGGCGATTACGAACTCAACGCCTTCAACAACCCGCCCCTCAGTGCGCCCGCCAGCTACACCTTCACCACCCTCGACAACCCCACCGGCGGCAACGCCGCAGCCTCTTCAACAGCCCTCCCAACCATCTACTCCGAGTCTCCCCAATTCCACTCGCCCTACTCGCAGCAGTACTCCGTCGACCTCCAGCAACAACTCGACCCGTCCTTCACCGTAGACGTCGGCTACGTCGGTAGCCATGACACCCACCTCATCGGTTACATCGACATCAACTCCCTGCCTGCCGGCGCCGCCAAAGCCGCCGGCATCCTCCCCGCGGGCGGCTTCATCAACTCCACCCAGACCAAGCTCGCCAATCAGATCCGCCAGTACCGCGGCTATGGCGGCATGTACGGCGACAACCCGATCTTCACCTCCAACTACAACTCCCTCCAGCTCGCCGTCAAAAAGCGCTTCAAAGGCAACACCCTCATCGACGGCAACTACACCTGGCAGCGCCTCCTCACTAACAGCCCCGCCGACCGCTCCGGCGCCCCGCAGGATCGCTTCAACATCGGCCAGGAATACGGCCGCAGCGTCCTGGACCGCACCGACTACGCCTCCATCGACTTCGTCTACGATCTCCCCTTCTTCCACGACCAGCGCGGCCTGGTCGGCCATCTCGTCGGCGGCTGGGAAATCTCCGGCATCGTTGCCCTTGACTCCGGCCTGCCCTCCACCGTCGCTGCCAGCGCCGGCGGCAGTATCAACGGCGTCACCTTCGCCGACGTCGCCGGCCTCGGCATCATCGGCGCCAGCCCCGCCGGCTTCCGCCCCGACCAGATCTTTGACCCACGCAACGGCACCGGCCTCAAAACCCGCCTCAAGTGGTTCAATACCGCCGCTTTTGCCTCCCCCAGCGCCGCCCTCGGCCTCCCCGGCGACGCCAAACGCGGCACGATCATCAACCCCGGCTTCAACCGCGAAGACCTCGGCCTCTTCCGCAACTTCCGCCTCTTCGAAAACCTCACCTTCCAACTCCGCGGCGAAGCCTTCAACGTCCTCAACCACACCAATTTCAACGCCGTCGCCGTCACCGCCACCACCCCCAGCACCTTCGGCCAGGTCACCGGAGCCCGCGAGGCCCGCATCCTCCAGATCGGCGGCAAACTTAACTTCTAGCCATCCCCTGAAGCTTGTCACTTCGACCGAAGTTGAATCATCAGCGCAGTGGAGACCCGCGTAGCTGCTTCCTCGGTCGAAGCGCACCCAAGCGTTTCGGGTCGTCGTCTCGACCGAAGCGCCGCTTAGTGGAGAGACCTGCGGTTTGGAATCCAACACAGGCGTATAAAGCCAGTTGAGGCGCGCCCACTCCCACCTATGACCCCAACAACCCTCGTCCGCCTAACCGCTCTGGCCACCGCCCTCATTCCTCTCACCGACCCCACCCTCCCCACCTTCACCGCCAGCGCCTGGACCCGCCCTCCAAACGCCGCCCCGATTATCACCCCAAACCTCAGCCCCCTCTTCCACGACGACTTCCACACCGAACCTGTAGCCTGGGAAGCCCTCCACACCTTTAACCCCGCCGCAATCGTCCGCAACAACCGCGTCTACATCCTCTACCGCGCCGAAGACAACACCGGCGACATGAAAATCGGCGGCCACACCTCCCGCCTCGGCCTCGCCGTCTCGGACGACGGCCTCCACTTCACCCAGAACCCCCACCCCGTTTTCTTCCCAGCCCACGACGCCCAACAGTCCCGCGAGTGGCCCGGCGGCGTCGAAGACCCCCGCATCGTCGAGCGGGAAGACGGAACCTACATCCTCACCTACACCCAATACAACCGCGTCACCTACGATATCGGCCTCGCCACCTCCACCGACCTCCTCCACTGGACCAAACAAGGCCCCGTCTTTCAGGACGCCGCAGGCGGCAAATACAACCATCTGGAATACAAATCCGGAGGCATCCTCACCCATCTCCAGAATGGCCGCCTCCTCGCCGCCAAGGTCAACGGCCACTACCTCATGTATTGGGGCGAACGCCAGATCCGCCTCGCCACCTCCCCCGACGCCATCCACTGGACGCCGGTAGAAGACCAGGCCGGCAACCCCGTCATCGTCCTGCAAAACCACCCCAACCACTTCGACAGCGCCTTCCCCGAAGTAGGCCCCCCACCCCTCCTCGACAAGGACACCATCACCCTCATCTACAACGGCAAAAACGCCTCCACCAACCGCGACCCCACCCTCCCCCCCGACACCTACGCCACCGGCACCGCCACCTTCAATGCCAATGCCCCCCAAACCCTCCTCACCCGCTCCAACCAACCCTTCCTGAAACCCGAACTCCCCTTCGAACGCACCGGCCAATACACCGCAGGCACCACCTTCGCCGAAGGCCTCGTCTTTTTCCAAAACCGCTGGCTCCTCTACTACGGCTGCGCCGACTCCTTCGTAGGCGTAGCCATCTCCCAGCATTGAGCGACTTCGGTTCAGGGCTTTCCGTACTTCGTATAAAACTCATTCTCGAAAAGACTGTCGGGATCATACTTCTGTTTGAGTCGGAAGAAGTCTTCAGCCTGAGGATAGGCTGCCCGGAACTCTTCTTTGGAGGCGTGTAGGCGATAGGGCAGATAGTAGCGACCGCCATAGTGCGATGCTGCGTCAATCATCTGTCGTGTCATCTGCCCCATATCCTCATCTCCGGATGCATTCCGACTCTGGCTGAAATACATAACGAACGCGATCATAGGTTGGTCGGCATACCGGAGGAGGGTGTCGTGATCCGGCTGGATCTCGCGCACGGTAACGTTGAGCAGATCTTCATGATGCGCTTGGATTATTTTCTTTGCCTGCTTGAGAAATGGCGCCGCGCCAGCCCGCGGCAAAAAGTATTCGTGCAGGATGTCCGTGGTCGCATCGGAGTGGTCGAGGAACCAGTCCGCCGACTCATCCAGTAGCTGATTCCGAGAGAACACACTTCCTGCTAAGTAAGGCGCTATCTTCGTTTCTGCCTCCCAGCGCACTTCCTTGCCAAACGAACTGCCGACCGATCCACGAAAGATAGCTCGCCGCAATCCAAGCAGCTTTGGATCTTTAAGGTTCGGGATCTCTCCCTTCTCCGGATAGAAGGTGCTGATGAGAACGTCATCGAACATCCGGCCGGGCGTGATATTCAGCCTCGCGTAGAACATGCTAGGGATACCGCGATCGCGCAGCTTTTTCTCAAAAGACTCCATCGCAGAGTCCAGCGGAACAATCACCTGATCCATCTTGAGTCGTTCATTTCTCACAACATGCAGGTCAGCGTCCAAAATGATTCCGAACAACCCGTAACCGCCTAAAGCAAGTGAGAAGAGTTCCTTGTTTTCGGTTCGGCTGCAGCGAAGGACTGTGCCGTCTGCCTCCATCAAGTGAAACGATTCGACGGTGGATGCAATAGGAGGACGACCGTACTGCCATCCGTGGCAGTTGACGCTCAGAGAGCCGCCAACTGTGAAGTTGTTATCTGACTGCATCACGCCTATCGATCGGCCACGCCGATCAAGATATGGAATGACATCTGCCCATAGAGCGCCCGCATCCACGTGAAGCAAGTCTGCTTGACTGTTTAGCTCCATGGATTTCAGCGGGAGCATGTTGATCCTGATTCCCGCGGGTGCGATCGTCTGGCCACCCATGCTGTGGCGGGCGCCTGCGATTGAGACGGGCAGATGGTTGGCTTTGGCCTGCGCCAGCAAGGCACGTAGGCTCGCACGGGCAACGGACCCATCTCCGGGTATGTCCCAGTTTTGATGGACGGGTGTTGCGTTCATCCGGCTCATGTCATCGGCAACGGTTGATTGCGTAAACCCAATGAAAGCGTTTGGTTTTCTCTTGGAAGCTCGGAGCAGAAAGACGCCCAGAAGCACCATCCCAACTGCGAAACAAGAGACAACCAGAACGCGCTTGCGACTTTTTGGCATGGCGAGCATGATCGTATGCAAATTGGTGTTCCGAGTCACTGGCAGGGTACCCCATCCATCGCGCACCTTTCCCGCGCGACGAATATCTTGCAGGCACTCACCAAACATACCCCCAATCGCATACACTTCGACCTCCCCCGTATGCGCCCCTCCTTCCTCACCCTAGCCGCCCTCCTCCTCGCCACCCTCCCCGCGGCCGCTCAATCTTTCGAACCCACCCCCACCATCCCCTTCACCCAAAACGACCCCCTCACCCTCCACGGACC
>CAXUDN010000141.1:0-9383 GCA_964249715.1 uncultured Acidobacteriaceae bacterium | reverse complement strand
CCATGAAACGCATCCCTCTCCCCCCCGACTTCTCCACCTGGCGCACCACCGCTCGCGACGCCCTCATCGCCGGCTACAGCCCCGACCAACTCGATCTCCAGGACGCCACCCAACCCATCACCCTCAACCTCCTCACCCTCGATACCGCCCCCACCGGCCCCGCCATCCCCTCGCCCCACGTCCCCAAAGCCTTCCTCGAAGCAGCCCAACTCGCCGCCGTCCACCGCGACCCCCAACGCTGGAACCTCCTCTACCGTCTCCTTTACCGCCTCCAAACCAACCGGGACCTCCTCAAAGTCGAAGTCGACGAAGATGTTTCCCGCCTCAAGCAGCTGGAAGCCCAAATCCGTCGCGACCTCCACAAAATGCACGCTTTCGTCCGCTTCCGCAAGATCGATGAACCCACACCAGACGGCACACAAGAACACTTCATCGCCTGGTACAAGCCCGACCACCGCATTCTCCCCCTCGCCGCTCCCTTCTTCGCCGAGCGCTTCGCCCCCATGCGCTGGACCATCCTCACCCCAGACGCCTCCGTCTCCTGGAACCCCGAAACGAAACATCTGACCTGGCACGAAGGCACCGGCAAAGACGCCGCCCCGCAGGAAGACGAGCTGGAAACCCTCTGGAAGTCCTATTACGGCTCCATCTTCAACCCAGCGCGTCTCAATCCCGAAGCCATGCGTTCGGAAATGCCCGTCCGCTACTGGGGCAACCTCCCCGAAGTCGCCCTCCTCCCCCAACTCATGCAACGCGCCGAATCCCGAGTCCAAACCATGGTCACCACGCAATCCAGGCAGCCTACCGCCGCCCCCTTCGTCCCCCCTGAGCACACCCTCTCGATCCTCACCGCCGCCCTCCCCCGCTGCGAAGGCTGCGACCTCTACAAACATGCCACCCAGGCCGTCCCCGGCGCCGGCGGCCCTCACGCCGCCCTCATGCTGGTCGGCGAACAACCCGGCGATCAGGAAGACCTCCAGGGCAAACCCTTCGTCGGCCCTGCCGGCCGCGTCCTCAACGACGCCCTCGAAGAACTCGGCATTCCCCGCGACGGAATCTACGTCACCAACGCCGTCAAACACTTCAAATTCGTCCAGCGCGGCCGTCTTCGCCTTCACCAGAACCCCCGCATGAGCGAGATCACAGCCTGCAAACCCTGGCTCCTCGCCGAAATCGACGCCGTTAAACCCCAGGTCATCCTCTGCCTTGGCGCCAGCGCCGCCAAATCCCTCCTCGGCGGCACCTTCGCCCTCATGAAGGAGCGCGGCACCCTCAAATCCACCCCCTTCGCCGATCGCGTCATGGCCACGTTCCATCCCTCCGCCATCCTCCGCGCCGCAGACGACGCCGCCCGCGCTCAACTCCTTCACTACCTCACCACCGATCTCGCTCTCGCCTACCAAACCGCCCAACAACCTGCCTAAGCCATCTCCAGTGATCCGCCTACCTAAATGAAACGTCACTTCGACCGGAGCTGACAACCGTCCGCCCAGTGGAAAGCCTGCCGGCCAGCGCGGAACGCAAGCCCGTCCCGCCCTGTCTTTCTTTTCACCCCAGCCGCACGCCCGTCCGCGATAGACTCCACAGCATGCGCCGCCAAGCCGCAATCCTCCTGCTCACGGTGACCTCCCTGATGACCGCCCAGACTGCCACGCCCCATCACGCCAAAGGCACCTTCACCGTCGACGTCAAACCCCTCACCCCCACCCCCGCCGAGGACATCGGCCGCAACTCCATCAACAAGCAGTTCCACGGCGACCTGGAAGGCTCCACCCAAGGCGAGATGTTCTACGCCGGCGACCCGGGGAAAGGCGTTGCCGGCTACGTTGCCATCGAGCGTCTCAGCGGGGTTCTCGCAGGCAAGCACGGCACCTTCGTCATCCAGCACATGGGTACCATGGACGCCTCCGGTCCCAAGATGACCGTCGGCATCGTCCCTGGCTCCGGCACAGGCGACCTCCTCGGCATCACAGGCACGTTCACGATCGTCATCGCCAACGGCCAACACAGCTACGATCTGATTTACCAGCTTCCATAACGCCTTTCCGTCCTTTCGGCGAACCCAACCCGTTCCTGACGCATCTCTCACGCAAGCACGTAAAAGGAAACCAGTTTGCCGCACGATGCGCTGGTCGGGACCCGGCACCGTCTCGTGCTGCCGCGCCCGCGACCTAACACGTCTCCCTCTCCCACCCTCTTGCTTCGCGGCATGAAGCGATTCTTCGCGCCGGTAACGCTCCTTGCCGGTCTTACTCTGGCCGCCCACGCCCAAACGCCCGCCTCCCAGGTCACCGGCCCCACCGCCCCCACACCACTTCCCCTCTCCGGCGTGACTACCCCCGCCGATGCCGTCTCCGTCACCCAGCAAACATCTCCCTCCACCGCACCCGGTAGCAGCAGCGTCATCAACTCCACCGTCAGTGTCCGGCCACCCTTCGCCGGCAGCACCCCCCAGGGCACAGCCTCCGCTAACCCCATCCCCCTAACCCTCGAGCAGGCCTTGAGCCTCGGGCTGAAAACCAACCTCGGCGTTATCGAGCAGTCCGCCTCCGTTCAGCAGGCCCAAGCCCAACGCGCCCTCGCCAAGAGCGGTCTCCTCCCTACCTTCAACACCGGCCTCGAAGAAGCCTTCGAGCGCGAAAACCTCAAAACCCTCGGCGTCTCCATCTCCATCATTCCGGAAAGCGTTCAGTTCAACTACTTCGATACCCGCATCCGGCTCCAGCAAACCGTCCTGGACATCGTCAAGCGCGACACGCTCCGCACCGCGTCCGAAAGCCTCAAAGCCAGCCTTCTCGCCACCCGTAACACCCGAGACCTCATCGTTCTCGCCGTCGCCGGCAGCTATCTCCAGCTCATCAGCACAGAAGCCCGCGTGGTCGCCGCCCAGGGCCAGGTCGCCACCTCCAAGGCCATCTTCCAGCAGGCCGCCGACCGTCTCCTGGCCGGCCTTGACGCCCGCGTCGACCGCGACCGCGCCCAAGTGCAATACCAGACCGATCTGCTACGCCTGCGCTCCCTCCAGGCCGACCGCGACAGCCAGAAACTCCGCCTCGCCCGCCTCGTCGGACTGCCTCTCGGCCAGCCCTTTACTGCCGCGGACACCTTTCCCTTCGCTCCCCTCACCACCTTCGACGAACCGACCTCCCTGGCCCGCGCGCAACAGGACCGCACCGACATCCAGGCCGCCGGCTCCAGCGTCAAAGCCGCCCAGAACAACGTAAAAGCCGCTCACGCCGAGCGCTATCCCACCATCAACCTCGATGGCGACTTCGGCGCCGCCGGCACCAACCCGCCCGACTTCAAAGCCACCGGCGTCTACACCGTCTACGGTCTCATCTCCATCCCTATCTACGAGGGCGGTCGCATCCGGGCCGATGAGCTACAGGCCAAGGCCGCCCTGAAACAGCGCCAGGCCGAGCTCTCCGACGCCCACGCCCAGGCCGACCAGGATGTCCGTCAGGCCTTCATCAACCTCAATGCCGCCAACGACCAGGTTACCGTCGCGAAATCCAACGTCGACCTCGCCCACGAAACTCTCACCCAGTCCCGCGACCGTTTCCTCGCCGGCATCACCGACACCGTCGAGGTCGTCCAGTCCGAGCAAACCGTGGTGCAGGCCGACGACGA
This sequence comes from uncultured Acidobacteriaceae bacterium, assembly GCA_964249715.1. Classification (GTDB taxonomy): domain Bacteria; phylum Acidobacteriota; class Terriglobia; order Terriglobales; family Acidobacteriaceae; genus Granulicella. The sequence continues at coordinate 5,753 of CAXUDN010000141.1, read as the reverse complement.
CTACATCTCCGCCGTCTTCGAGCACAACCTCGCCAAGGTCTCCCTCGCACGCGCCATGGGCAACGCCGAACAAACCCTGCCCCAACTCCTCAGGAAGTAGCTCACATGCCCGACTTTCCGCCCGGCACGCCGCCACAGCCCGCCATCCCTCCCGCCGCCCCCGGTGAACCCCACACCGATCTCGCCGTGCGCATGCTCTACGACGAGCAAGCCCGCCTTCGCGCCGAACTCGACCGCCTTCGTGATCAACAAGCGCAGCAAGCCCAGCCAAAACCCGAGGGCGGCGGGGAGAAGAAAGAAGGCGGCGAAGGCGGCGGCGAAAAAGACGAAAAGCAATCCAAGCCCCCCGCAAAAGAAAAGGCTCGCCACTGGGTCCGCGAGAATCCCCTCGCCACCGCAGGGATTGTCGTCGCTACCTTGCTCCTCCTGGTAGTCGGATTTTTCTTCTATCTCTACCTCTCCAGCTACGAAGACACCGACGATGCCTTCATCGATGGCCATACCGACCCCATCAGCCCCCGCATCTCCGGCTTTGTCACCGGCGTCTTCGTAGAAAACACGTACCGCGTCAAAAAGGGCCAGCTCCTCATCCAGATCGACCCCCGCGACAACCAGGTCTCAAAAGAAAACAACATCGCCCAGCTCTCCCAGGCCAAAGCCTCTGTCGCCGCCCAGGAACCGAACGTTCCCATCACCGCCACCACCCAGGGCACCCAGTTCACCAACGCCCAGTTCAACGTCCAAAGCCAACAGGCCAACGTAGCCAGCTCCGAGGAGCGCTACCAGTCATCCCTCGCCGACCTCCACCAGGCCGAAGCCAACGAGATGAACGCCGCCCGCGAAGAAGAGCGCTACCGCCTCCTCGTTGTGAAGGAAGAAGTCTCCCGCGAACAATACGATCAGCAGGCCACCAACCAGCGCGCCCAGGCCGCTGTCGTCAGCTCCCGTCGCGAAAGCTCCGACGCCGCCGCCAAGCAGGTGCTCGCCGCCCAGGCCTCCTTAGGTCAGGCCCAGCAGCAGCTCAAGGAAGCCAAGGCCAATCTTCCCCGCCAGATTGCCATCCAGCGCGCCACCCTCGCCCAGCGCCAGGCCCAGGCGCAGGCCGCGCAGGCCGCCGCCGACCAGGCCCAGCTTAACCTCGAATACACCCGCATCTACGCCCCCGAAGACGGCATCATCGGCGATAAACAGGTCCAGCTCAACGACCAGGTCGCTCCCGGTACCGAACTCTTCGCCCTCACGCAAACCAACGACATCTGGGTCACCGCCAACTTTAAAGAAACCGAAATTACCCTCATGCGCCCCGGCCAATCGGTCACCATACACGTCGACGCGCTCGGAGAAGATCTCGAAGGCTGGGTCGAAGCCCTGCCCGGCGGCACCGGCGCCATCTACTCCCTGCTTCCGCCGGAAAACGCCACCGGCAACTACGTCAAAGTCGTCCAGCGTCTCCCCGTACGCATCCGCTTCCGCCCAAATCAGCGCGATTTCGACCGCCTCACCCCGGGCATGAGCGTGGAACCCAAGGTCTGGGTGAAATAGTGCCCACACCGCCATTGATTGTCATCTCGATCGGAGCGCGTAGCGCGCAGTGGAGAGACCTTCCTCTTGGGCGTGCCCCGGAGATCAAGACGCATGCCGGCTAAACCCAAAGTCAATCCCTGGCTCATCGCTGTCGCGGTCATGCTCACCACCTTTATGGAGGTCATGGACACCTCGATTGCGGCTGTCGCGGTCCCCTACATCGCCGGATCCACTGCCTCCACAACCGATGAGGCCGAGTGGGTCCTCACCGTCTACCTCGTCTCCAACGCCGCGTTTCTCCTCGCCTCCAACTACCTCGCTGAGCGCTTCGGTCGCAAGCGCTACCTCATGATCTCGGTGACCATCTTCACCATCGCTTCCTTCTTCTGCGGCCTTTCTCCCACCCTGGGTTTTATCCTTCTCGCCCGCATCATTCAGGGAGCCGCCGGCGGCGCCCTCCAGCCCCTCTCCCAGTCCATCCTCCTCGACTCCTTTCCCCCCGCAAAACAGGGCATGGCCCTCGGCGTCTTCGCCCTCGGCATCGTCATCGCGCCGGTCATCGGCCCGGTTCTTGGCGGCTATCTCACAGACGCAATCTCGTGGCGCTGGGCCTTCTACATCAACATCCCCATCGGCATCGCCGCGCTCTTCATGCAGTACCACTTCCTTGAAGACCCGCCCGAAATCAAAACAGCAAAACCCGGCAAGTTCGACGGTATCGGCTTCGGCCTCCTCGGCATCTGGGTCGCCTGCATGCAATTCACCCTCGACAAAGGCCAGGAGCAGGACTGGTTCGGCGATGCCCGCATCCGCTGGAGCATCGGCCTCTTCTTCGTCTTCTTTACCGCCTACATCGTCTACCAGCTTCGCGCCAAAAAGCCCCTCGTCGACCTTCGCGCCCTCAAAGATCGCAATCTCGCCTGGGGCTGCATCCTCATCTTCTGTCTCGGCGTTGTCCTCTACGGCCTCACCACCATCCTCCCCGTCTTCTACCAGAACCTCCTCGGCTACTCCGCCACCAAGTCCGGCCTTGCTGTCAGCCCCCGCGGTATCGGGTCCTTCGCCACCGCACTTATCGTCGGCGCCGCCGTCTCCCGCATGGACGCCCGCTGGATCGTCGCCGGGGGCTTCGCCCTCCTCGGTTACTCCGGGCTTCTCACCGGCGATCTCACCCTCGACATCTCTCCCTCCACCCTCTTCTGGCCGCTCATCCTCTCCGGCGTAGGTCTTTCCATGATCTTCGTTCCACTCACCGGCGTTGCGCTCGGCACCATCTCCAAAAGCGAAAGCGGCAACGCCAGCGGCATCTACAATTTTCTTCGCAATGTAGGCGGCAGCATCGGCATTTCAGTAGCCAACACCATCTCCCAACGCCACACCCAGGCCCACCGCTACGAGCTTCTGCACAACTACTCCGGTGCCTCCTGGCTCTTCAACCGCCAACTGGGCGGCCTCACCGCCACCATGGCCCGCCACGCCGGCTCCCGCGTCAGCAATCTTCGCGCTTACGAGATCACCAGCAACTCCCTCACCAGCCAGGCCTCCGTCTACGCCTACGTCGATGTCTTCCGCTACTTCGGCTTTCTCTGCTTCGCTTGCGTTCCCTTGGCCTTCTTCCTCAAGAAAGCCCAATCCAAAGGTGCCGCCGGCTAAACCCCCGTGCCGGGTGCCCCATTGGAGAGTGAAGCGCTCAACAGACCTGCATCCACGCCAACCGTTTCAGTCTCCTCCTTGCATCGACCCGATTACAAAGACACCCAGGTTAACCTTCAGCCGTCAACGCAAGAAACGGGGCGCCGCCAAGGCGCCCCGTTTACTACCAACAACCCACACCTAGAACTCGAATTTCGCCCAGAGAACAACGGTACGCTGGTTGGCTCCAATCAACGGGTTATAGGCACGGCTCAGTTGCAGAAATCCAGCCGATCCCGCGTTCACAACGTCCGTGCTTCCAACAATCGAGTATTGTGATTGGCGATGTTCTCCGCTTCACCACGCAGGATGAGCGTGCCACGCTCATGGAAGTCGAAGCCCTTCTCAAGCGTGATGTTGTTGGTTGCGTTGCCCGGCTGCAGGCAGGTACCGGAACGAAAGATCATCCGCTTCCCAAGGCTTTGTAGTGGACCTGGTACAGCCACTGCGTTTCGGGGTTCGACTCGGGCGCGCTGGGCCGCTGAAAGCCAGCAAAAGTGACTACGCATCCCGTGGACGGGCAACGGGCAGCGCACCCACGTCGGCGATTGGGGAATGGCTGCGATCTGAGTTGCACATCGCGTGCCAACGAGGAATTTCTTGGCTCCTTCGTTCCCCATTCCTTTCGTTCGGGAGCAAGGTGCAACATATGGAAGTGGGAGCAAACTCGAGCAAATTACGTAACCTGTGCAGCCAACCACTCCTCAAGGCCGACCGGCCTGTCGCGGACACACTGGCGGTTCACTTATCCGCGCACCGCGCCTCGAGGGACGCGCTGCCACTTGCGCACAATGACTGGGCAATCGGCTACACTGTCCTCACTGGCCCGCAAAGTCCATGGTGAACAAGGCGCTAACTTCCCTCAAATGAGGACTTTAGCTCCAAAGTGCCTGGAATGAAGACTTTAGCTGTCCTCCTCTCCATAAACCTTTTGTTTGGTGGACTTTGCAACAAAACGGAGAGGGCCGGGTGATCCACCACCCTGCCAACCCATACCGCAATATGCGATCATGCCCACCGACAGCATGACCGCCCTGACCCCAGACCAGAAACGCCTCCGCATTGCGCGCCGCGCCGCCGAAGAGCTCTGCGACGGCACCTACGTCAACCTCGGCATCGGCCTCCCCACCCTGGTCGCCAACCACATCCCACCCGGCATCGAGGTCACCCTCCAATCCGAGAACGGCGTCCTTGGCGTAGGCCCCTATCCCACCTCCTCCCAACTCGACCCCGACCTCATCAACGCCGGCAAAGAAACAATCACCACCCTCCCAGGAGCCAGCTTCTTCTCGTCCGCCGACAGCTTCGCCATGATCCGCGGCGGTCACATCGATCTCACCATCCTCGGCGCCTTCGAGGTAGACGAAACCGCCTCCCTCGCCAACTGGGTGATCCCTGGCAAAATGGTGAAAGGCATGGGCGGTGCCATGGACCTCGTCGCCGGCGCCCGCCGCGTCGTCGTCACCATGGAACACACCACCAAAGACGGCGCCCCCAGGCTCCTCAAGCGCTGCACCCTACCCCTCACCGGCGTCAATTGCGTCCACCTCGTCATCACCGAAATGGCCGTAATAGAACGCCAAGACAACACCTGGATCCTCCGCGAGTGCATGCCGGACATCACACCCGACCAGGTCGTCGCAGTCACCGAAACCGCCCTCCACGTTCCCCCGAACATTCGCTATCGCACCTTGTCTGACCTCGGCGAAATGGAGCGGCCAGCATGAACAAGCTCTGGCCCGACGCCGACACCGCCGTCGCCGACATTCCCTCAGGCGCAACAATCATGCTCGGCGGCTTCGGCCTCTGCGGCATTCCCGAAACCCTCATCCACGCCCTCCTCCGCGGCGGCGCCACAGACCTTCACACCATCAGCAACAACATGGGCGTCGATGGCGCAGGCATGGGCCTCCTCCTCGAGGACAACCGCATCGCCTCGCATATCGGCAGCTACGTCGGCGAGAACCGTCTCCTCGAGCGCCGCGTCCTTGACGGCTCCCTCGAACTCACCCTAGTCCCCCAGGGCACCCTCGCCGAGCGCATCCGTGCCGGCGGTGCCGGCATCCCCGCCTTCTACACCCCCACCGGCGCCGGTACCCAAGCCGCCGAAGGCAAAGAAACCCGCAATTTCTCAGGCAGACCCCACGTTCTCGAAAGCGCCCTCACCGCAGACTTCGCCCTCATCCACGCCTGGCGCGCCGACCGCTTCGGCAACCTCCAGTTCCGCCTCACCGCCCGCAACTTCAATCCCGTCATGGCCACCGCCGCCCGCTGCACCCTCGTCGAGTTTGAAGAACTCTCCGACGGTCCCCTAAACCCCGACCAGATCCATAGCCCAGGCATCTACGTCCATCGCCTAATACCCTGCCTAGAGTGCAACAAACGCATAGAGCGCCGAACGCTCACCGCTTGAATCTGTCTCTGGCGCCCAGGACATGTGTCAACTTTTCAAGCCGTAACCCAAACGAGAACCGCCGCCCAGGAAGGCGGCGATTCTCGTCAAGGGATCTTATGGCGGAGAGTGAGGGATTCGAACC
>CAXUDN010000140.1:0-9435 GCA_964249715.1 uncultured Acidobacteriaceae bacterium | reverse complement strand
AACCTGTGTGGGTTTTACGCCGAGGAGGATGAGATTGGCGCCGGTCGCGGCTGCGGCGTTATCCGTGAGACAACGAACACCAAGGCGTGCTTCCAAGGCCTGGGCGCGATCCTCGTGGGCGACCGTGGCCACGATCTGCCCTGGCGTGAAAAGGCCGGAGCGAAGGAAGGCAGCTATAAGAATGCCGCCCATTTTGCCGGCTCCCAGCACCGCGAGCGTTCCCGGGAGAGCTCCGCTGGGGTGATCGCCGGACGGATGGTGGGGCGTGCCTTCAATGGGCAAGGCGGAGGACATGCGCTCCAGCCTACCATCCAGCGCCGGGTTAGCTGGCGATGGGAAGCGTAGCGTTCCCGTGCGCGGCGGCGGCGTCCAGCATGCGGTAGAGGGTGGAGCGGCTGATGCCGAGCACCTCGGCGGCGCGCAGCTTGTTGCCGCGGCAGGAAAGCAGGATAGCGTTGATGTGCTCCTGTACCACGGTGTCGAGGGAAACCATGCGAACGGTCTTCGATGCGTCGCTGAGCTGGGTCTGACGGACTGAGACGGCGCGGTGGAAGTCGGCGGCTGTGAGTTCGCGCGTGTTTTCGGAGCTTTCGAGGAGAAGGGTCGTGACCCGGGCGAGTTCGCGCAGGTTGCCGGGCCAGGAGTATTCCATGGCGGCGCGGAGCAGATCTGCGCTGAAGTGAGGGATGGCACGGCCGGTTTCGGGTGCGCGGACGGAGAAGAGGTGGCTCAGCAGCATGGGCAGATCTTCGGGGCGCTGCTTGAGGCAGGGGACGTGCATGCGGATGGGAGTGAGAACTTCGGCGAGTTCGGCGGGGAACCGGCCGGAGCTTACCAGAGAGCGCAGATCTTCCGTGGCGGCCGCGGCGACTGTGAATGGGCGCGAGCGACGCGTCCGCATAAGGCGGAGCAGGCCTTCGGCGGCTGCGGGAGAGAAGCGATCGACATCGGGGAGGAAGAGGAAGATGTCGGCCGGAAGGGAATTGAGACCTGAAGAACGCAGAAGGCTGTTCTCGGCGTCAGCGGCACTGATCTGCACGAAGCTGCGCCTGGGGGCGGGCGAGAGATCCAGCAGGAGGTGGGCGACGGCTTCCTGACCGCAGTCCGGATCGCCGGTGAGAAGCACGGTGCGGACGTGCGGAGCGAGGCGGCGGATTTGGGACCAGAGCTGTGACATGGCCGCGCTTGGGCCTAGCAGGGAAAGGCCGAGTTCGGCGCTGGGCTTCTGGATCGCGGGAGTTGCGGGCTTGGGAAGGCTGGTCGGGAAGGAATAGGGCTGTGTCATACACAGCCTTTATCGGGCGAAACTAAGACGAATACCAGAGGTAAGGACGAAGATTCCGAAGAGGGAGGGCCAGAACGGGAACACCTGTTCCGGCCGTTCCATTTCGGTACGTTTTGGAGCTAGGCTGAGACCTTGGCGCAGTAAGCGTCGAAGGCGCGGGCGAGTTCCTGGGCGATCGCGGGGGCCGTGGAGGTCTCGATGGCGGAGCGCTGCATGAGGTAGACCAGTTGGCCGTCGCGGAGAATGGCGATGGCGGGTGATGTGGGGGGATGGCCGCCGAAATAGCCGCGGGCGCGCTCGGTGGCTTCGCGGTCCTGGCCGGCGAAGACGGTGACGCTATGGTCGGGCTTGGCGGTGCCCTGCATGGCGAGACGGACGCCGGGACGCATTTTGCCGGCGGCGCAACCGCATATGGAGTTGACGACGACCATGGTTGTGCCGGGTTGGGCGATAGCCTGATCGACGTCCTGGGCGGTGCGGGCTTCCTGGATGCCGGCGCGGGTGAGTTCCTCGCGCATCGGGATCACCATCAGCTCTGGGTACATTGGGTCTCCTTGTGCAAACTGCTTGCTGTTTGATTGTACCCGCGGTGAATCGGATGCGGTGGAGGGTGGGTACCCCTCCCCCCGGGGTACCTCGGGTTCAAAGTACGTTCGATAAAGGGTTTAGGCGGGTACTTGGGCGCGGGCAGGCGGTTGAGGTCTCCGCCGCTGTCGGAGGGTGATTTGCGATGTGCTCCTAGTATGCCGAACCAAGCGTGAAGTGTACGCAAGGGAAAACAAATTTCACGGAACGGTGCGAGTGGTCGGGCTTTGCTTTGGCGGAAGCGGCCTCACCGCTTTCGCTCTGCCCGAAAGGATAGGTCACCCGGGCTGGATGGGGACTGGGGGGTGTGGTTTAGGGTGGAGGGGTGACGGTTTTGGAAAATGTGGGGCTGGCGGAGTTTACGACGTTGCGGGTTGGGGGCCCGGCTCGTTTTCTGGTGAATGCGGAGAGCGAAACGGACGTTTCGGAGGCGTTTTGCAAGGCCGGCGAGGAAGGATTGAAGTTTGAGGTAATGGGGGGCGGGAGTAATCTGCTGGTCCCGGACGAGGGGTTCGATGGGCTGCTGGTGCGGTTGTGCCTGCGGGGTGTGCGGCGGGATGGCGATCTGTTTGAGGTGGCTGCCGGGGAGAGCTGGGACGCGTTGGTGAGCCAGACCGTTGCGGCCGGGTATGCGGGGATGGAGTGCCTGGCGGGGATCCCGGGAACGGTCGGGGCGTCGCCGGTGCAGAACATTGGGGCATATGGGCAGGAGGTGGCGCAGACGATGGCGTCGTTGCGGGCGCTGGACAGGCGGACGGGTGCTTTCGTGGAGATGTCTGCAGAGGACTGCCGGTTCCGGTACCGGCGCAGCGTGTTCAATGGGGAAGAAAAGGGAAGGTATGCCATTACCGCGGTACGATTTCGGCTGCGGGCGGGTGGGGCGCCGTATCTGGGGTACGCGGATCTGCAGCGATGGTTTGCGGGGAAGCCGGCGCCGGGGCTGGTGGAGGTAGCGGAGGCGGTGCGGGCGATTCGCAGGGCGAAGGGGATGGTGCTGGTGGAGGAGGACCCGGATACGTGGAGTGCGGGGTCGTATTTCAAGAACCCGGTGGTGCCGGTGGGGGAGATTGAGCGGGTTGCGAAGGCAGCGGGGGTGGGGGCGGCAGATGTGCCGAAGTGGGGGGCTGGGGAGGGATGTGCGAAGTTGTCGGCGGCGTGGTTGCTGGAGAGGGCTGGGTTCGGGAAGGGGTTTCGGTTAGGGCATGCGGGGTTGTCCACGAAACATGCGTTGGCGGTGACGAACCGGGGTGGGGCTACATGCGGGGAGGTATTACGGCTGGAGGAGGCAATAAGGGCGGGGGTGCGGGAGAGGTTTGGGGTGGTGTTGGAGCGCGAGCCGGTGATGTTAGGAAGTGGCGTTTAGTTTCGGTTCCGCGCTGCGTAGAAGTCAGTTCCAAGGAGTGAGCGGATGTGGCGGATTACTTCCGGATCGCTGACGACCCGGGAATTGATTGACGACAGGCGCGTTTATCAGAACGTATGTATGGCAACTCTAGACAGCTCAGCGATTCGAGACCCTCGGGCTTTCGCAGTAAAACATAGAGTCGTGACGTACAGAGATCGCTGAAGCGTCCCGACCCGTGACTACCGCGTCGGTTGATGAGCCGGGTCCAGATGGGCAACAACGGTGACTCGAGTTCCACTGGGGTCAAGTAAGGAAAATCGCCTGATTCCGATTGGCTTGTCCTCCAGCGGTTCGATGATCATGTGACCCTCTGCTACCGCTCTCTCATGAATCTCGGTCACGCTTTCCGGGAATCCGACGTCCATAGCAAAACCAGGCGGCAGAGGCATAGCGTCTGCCGCATCCGCATTGATCGTCACCTGCTGTTTGGGCCGAGTTGAGGAGGCCAGGATCATCATCCCAGCGTGTTCCATCGCAACATTGAAGCCAAGTATTCCTTCATAAAAGGCTCTGCTGGCGGGCATGTTCAAAGATCGAACGTCTGGAATGGTACGAACGATGTTCATAGGTCGTTTCTCCTTAGACAGCTTGGAACTGTCAGTTCGGAGACGTCGTTGGACGGCTGCATAGGATTGATCCGTTTTGAGCGCAGTTTCCCGCACAATTTGCTTGAAATCTTTATCAGCCGTCATGGGCACGCCTCTCACCCTTGCGACAAAAATCCCCAGCGTCCTCGTCCAAGGGCAGGCTGCCTATAGTCAACGACCGACGAGGATATGCTCCCCTTTGCCTCTGTCAGCGCGATCCGGCTGGGGCGGATCGAAAGAAGTCAAGCGCGTGGTCTCGCTGCTGGGCAGCTTAGACGATCCTGAATCACGTCGTCAACGAGAACCAGCGCACTGCGACTGATCGGTTTTTATACGTCAGCTTGTGAGACGCGATCTCCAAGTTCGTGAACAGCTTTTGACGAGACTGATATTTATCCCTTATGAAGTAGTGGTGCGGATAAGTTGCGAGGAGGCGTGCCATAGCTCAGTCGCGGAAGCTGTTGTACTTCATGATTCTTTCGGTCACGCTTTCTCTATCTGCGGCGACTCAGACCGATTCATCGCCACACAGAGTCCAAATGGTCACCGTCGAACCGGGTATTCAGCTTGAAGTCCTGGATTGGGGTGGAGCCGGTAGACCACTCATTTTTCTCGCCGGGGCTGGAGATACCGCGCATCGATTCGATGGTTTCGCTCCGCAGTTCAACAAGCAGCATCATGTCTACGGCATCACGAGGAGAGGGTCTGGAGCATCCAGCCAGCCCGCACCGGCCAACGGTAACTATTCGGCAGACCACCTTGGCGATGATGTACTTGCGGTGATGAAGGCGCTTCAGATCGATTGCCCTGTACTGGTTGGGCATTCCATTGCGGGGGAGGAACTGAGTTCAATCGGCAGCCGCTTTCCAGACAAGGTTTCCGGGCTCATCTATCTTGATGCCGCGACTGACTTCGCTTTCTACGACCCGGCGCACCCTCTGATGGTAAGTGAGATGAACGACATGAAGAAACGTATCGATGAGATTGAAGCCGGTGGGGTGGATGAAAAGAAGAAGCTGCTGGAATTGGAGGCTGCCGTCGGGCGATTCGAGAGCATCCTTCACCATGACAACGCAGAAGTAGCGAATATGCCGCCGCTGCCGCCTCGTTCGCCAATCGGTGCGGCACTCAACTTTGGGATGCAAAAGTACACGAGCATTCCGGTTCCCGCCCTCGCTCTCTATGCCTGCCCGCACAACTGGGACCGCTTACCAGATGGTCCTAGAAAAGCCGCTCTGATCGCGGACGATAAAGTGCGCTGTACAGGCTGGGCCGATAACTTCCGCCGAGGTGTGCCGGGTGCACACATCGTCATGATTCCGAACGCGGATCATTATGTGTACCTCAGCAATGAAGCTCAGGTCGTCGCCGAAATGAACACCTTCCTTGCCACGCTTCATTGAACGAGGGAAATTCAGGATCGGTAATGAGAAGTCTGCTTATCGTCACCATCCTGATCCAACGAAGAAGCCCCTGGCTAAGACCAGTCAGTGGGTCCCGAGCATCACGGATTCAAATCGCTTTGGTAACTCACTACAGCCACGTCGACAGCGAAATCGACCAAACATTGGTATTGCCATTGTCCCAAGTTTCCATGCGGTCGAGGTCCTCTTCGGACTGCTGCCGAGTGCGCGGAAAATGAACTACTGCTGCACGGTCGCTGCTGAAGTAGAGCGTTCGTCGATCAAGTCCTAGACGCGGCTCATCGTCCGTGCTGAACCCGTAAGGCTTATCGTCACCCGCATATCGGATCGGCATTACCGGTCCCCAATCGTCGCCTTGCTTACGGCTGATGTAGAGGTGATCCTTGTCATCCTCTTTCGTTCTGCCGGCGCTGCAAAAGATCAAAAAAGAACCATCTGGCGCGATTTCCGGATCGACGTCCAAAGTCGTTCCATCGCTGAACGAGACTGGTTGTGCCGACAGATAGCTCCCGGACTGAAACCGGGCCGAATAAAGACGCTTGGCTCCCTTGTCGCTAATGAACGTAAAGTAGACTGAACCATCCTGCGCGATGCTGGGCTTCCAGATCGAGGGGCCAATGTTAACCGTATCCGGAAGGCGCGCTGGCTTGCTCCAGTCTCCGTCCACCCGGTCTACGCGCCACAGATTAGATACTTTCTTCGGCGCGGGATCACCCGGTTTCGCTTCCGTAGTTGGGCGACTGGACTGGAAAATGATGTACGAGCCGTCGGGCGACATCGCTGGCGAGGAGTCCGGCCACACCCCCGAGAAGGATGCGAGCATCGGCTTTGACCAACTACCCCCGGTCTTATGCGACTCAAGAATGACAGTCCAATGTGCCGCGCTCCGCGTGAAAAAGAGCGTGTTTCCATCCGGAGAAAAGGAGGGTGAGCCGTCGCCGCCTGGACCGGAAATAATCCCCGGAGCGAAAATCTCTGGCATAGGGACTGGCACAACAGCCGTTGGCGCAGAAGCCCGCGCAACCACAGTAGACAGAAGAAGCGGTACTAGTTGAGGTGGGCGGTGCGGAGGAAGGCGAAGCTGCCGCCGGGATCGAGGTGGACGTTGGATAGGCGGGTGGAGTGGACTACGACGATGTCGGGGTACCAAAGGGGGATGCTGGGGAGGTCGCGGGCGAGGGTTTGCTGGACGGCGATGTAGTCCTGGGTGCGGTTTGCGTCGTTGGTTTGGTTTGCCGCGGTTTGGAGGAGCTGGTCGAGCTGCGGGTTGGTGTAGCGGCCGCGGTTGCCGCCTTTGGGGGGGAAGCTGGAGGCGGAGTAGGCGTAGCGGAAGATGTCGGGGTCCTGGTTGGAGCCGGTCCAGCGGAGCATGTACATCCCGAAGGCGCCTTTGGTGATGTCGGCGTAGAAGGTGCCGAACTCGGAGGAGCGGAGGTCGAGCTCGATGCCTACGGCGCGGAGTTGTTGTTGCAGGACCTGGGCGAGGAGGCGGGTGGTTTCGTCGGTGGAGGTTTTGAGGGTGAAGCGGAGGCGAACGCCGTGTTTGTCGGGGTGGAGGCCGGCCTGGTCGAGGAGGGCTTGGGCGCGGGTGGGGTCGAAGGTGTATTGGGGGAGGGCTGATTGGGGGGCCTGGGCCCAGTGATTGGGGGGGAGGAGGGTTTCGGCAGGAACGGCGTGGCCTCGCCAGAGGCCCTGGATGAGGGCGGGCTTGTTGATGGCGCAGGCAATGGCCTGGCGGACGCGGGGATCACGAAGGGCGGGGTCGTTTACGTTGAAGTTGGCATAGAAGACGTCGGCACCGGGACGGGTTTCGGTCTGGAGGCCTCGGGTGCCCGCGAGGGCGTGGACTTCGTCGGGGGTGATGGCGTTCGATTCGGCGTCGGCGGCGCCTTTTTTGAGTTCGAGGGCCATGGTGATGTTGTCGGGGACGACCTCGAAGCGGACGCGCTGGATTTGGGGGCTGCCGCCCCAGTAGTTGGGGTTTTGTTCGAGGACGACCTCCTTATCCTGAACCTGGCTCATGAAGCGGAAGGGGCCTGTGCCGATGGGGTGAAGGCCTTCTTCGCGGGCTGCGCCTTCCTTGACTACGCCGAAAAGGCCGTCGCTGAGGTTGAAGAGGAGGCTGGGGTCTGGGTTTGAGGTTTGGAGCTCTACGGTGAGCGGATCGAGGGCCCGGATCCCGGTAATGTGCGCGAAGTTGCCGGCTTTAGGGGTGATGAGGGTGCCGTCGGTCATGCTGCGGACCGACCAGACGATGTCGGCGGCGGTGAGGGGGGTGCCGTCGTGGAAGCGGACTTTGGGGCGGAGGTGAAAGATCCAGGTGAGGGGGTCGGGGCGGTCCCAGCTCAGGGCGAGGGAGGGTTGCATCTGGAAGTGGTCGTTGCGGCGGGCGAGGCCTTCGTAGAGGAGGGCGCCGATGCGTTCGGATTGGGCGTCTGTGCCCTGGCGAAGGTCGAGGTTGTTGGGGGAGCTTTCGATGAGGAAGCGGACCGTGGGTGGGTCAATATCCGAGGCGCGGCAACCTGCAAGGAGGAGCAGGGTTGCGGGGAGGAGAGTGAAGAGGAGGATTGCGAGCGCCATGCAGGGTTTCTTCGGCAGAATGCGAGGAAACTTTAGTGTTTGGGATGAGAGATGTGTCATCGGAGATTGCAGCAGGATGGGCAGCTGACTTCTCAAGTGGTGATGGCCTTCCAGGGCATCGTCGAATTTACCTCAGCGGCTAAAGCCGCGTTGCTTCGGCTGGTAATTCGGCATGGCTGAAGCCATGCCCCTTCTGTTTTGTGAGCGGTGGTCAAGGTTCGACAGCGATTGGACTCAAACGGTGGAGATGCGGCCGAGGATGACGGGGCGGTTGGCACCGGTGGCGGAGGGAATGTTGCCGGGGAGGTTGTGCCAGGTGAGCCAGCCGAGGAGGGCGAAGGCTGCGGCTTCCTTGGCTTCGATGGGGAGGCCGAGGTCGTCGCTGGTGCGGACGTTGACGTAGAGGGGTTCGAAGGCGGCGCGGAGGCGTTTTAGGAGGGTAGCGTTGCGGGCACCGCCGCCGGAGACGATGAGGTCGGTGGCCTTGGCGAGGGGAGCGCGTTGGCCGAGGTGGGGCCAGACGAAGCGGCGGTAGGCTTCCAGGATTGAGTCGGCGGTGAGGGAGGTAGCGGTGGCGAGGATGTCGCGGGAGGAGGCGTTTTCGGCTTGGCAGCGGGTTAGGAAGTGGGTGGTGAAGTCGGCGCCGAACTGTTCGCGGCCGCAGCTTTTGGGCGGGTCCTGCGCGAAATAGGGGTTGGTTAGAAGGTCTTTGAGGATGGGTTGGAGGATCTGGCCACGGGCGGCCATGCCGCCGCCGCAGTCGAAGGCGCGGCCTGTGAGGCGTTCGATGGCGGCGTCGAGGACCATGTTGGCCGGGCCGGTGTCGAAGGCGAGAACGGCGTCGGGGCCGGTGTCCGCGGGGAGGGCGGTGAGGTTGGCGATGCCGCCGAGGTTGAGGAGGATGCGGTTGCGGGTTTTGTGGCGGAAGACGGTGTAGTCGAGCATGGGGACGAGCGGGGCGCCCTGGCCGCCGGCGGCGAGGTCGGCGGTGCGGAAGTCGCTGACGACGGGGAGGCGGAAGCGCTCGGCGAGGAGGGCGGGTTCGCCGGCCTGCCAGGTGGAGCGGGTGGTGCCGCCGAGAAAGTCTATGGGAGAGGTTTCGTGGAAGAGGGTTTGGCCGTGGAGGGCTATGAGTTGGGGGTGGAGGCCGGTGCGGGCGAGGGTTTCGGCTACGGCGTCGGCGTAGACCTGGCCGAGGCGCCAGGAGAGGCGGGCGAGATCGGCGGTGGAGGTTTGGCTCCCGTTGCTGGATTGGTTTGCGGCGGCGAGGACGGCGGCGCGGATCTCGGGGGCGTAGGGGAAGCTGCGGTGGGCGAGGAGCTTGAGGCGGGGTGTGGGGTTCGTGGCGGTGGCGGGCGAGATGCGGCAGAGGGCTACGTCTACGCCGTCGGCGGAGGTGCCGGACATGATGCCAGCGACAGTGAGGGGTTTGGGTTGGGGTCGGTTTGGGGTGAGTGGCTTGGGCAATGGATTTGGGGTTTCCGGCTTCCCAGTGCGGAGGCTTGCGCTTACTTTACCGAGAGGAGGGTTCGTGATGCACACGGAGCAGCCTGGAGGGTACCCCCCCCC
>CAXUDN010000139.1:4040-9606 GCA_964249715.1 uncultured Acidobacteriaceae bacterium | reverse complement strand
CGTCGAACTGCCTTCCCTCGTCGTCGAACGCATGCGTCAGCTCATGCCCAATCGTGGCGCCCGTATTGCCATAATTCGGCGCATCATCCAGTGACGGGTCATACAAAGGCGGCTGCAACACCCCTGCTGGAAAGTTGATGTCATTCATCTGCGGATTGAAGTAAGCATTCACCGTAGGCGGCGTCATTCCCCACTCATTCAAATCCACCGGCTTGCCCAGCTTTCCCCATTGCCTGACCTCTTCAAACTGGAACGCCCGTTGCGTATTCTCGAAGTAGTCGTCCCTCTTCACATCCACTGTCGTGTAATCCCGCCAATGCGCCGGATACCCAATCTTGTTCCGGATCGCATGCAGCTTCCGCATCGCCTCCGCCTTCGTCTCCGCGCTCATCCAGTCCAGCCCCTGAATCTCCTTCCCCATCTCCTGCTCGATCTGCCCCGTCATCAACTCCGTTTTAGCCTTCATGTCCGCCGAGAACGTCCGCGCCACAAACTCCTGCCCCAGCGCCTCACCCAGGTTCCGGTCCACCGCCCGCACGCACGTCTTCCACCGCGGCGGCTCCTCCGCAATCCCTCGCAGCGTATGCGAGTAAAACTCAAAGTTCGCCTGTTCGAAAGGCTTGGCAAGGTACGGAGCCGATGCCGAGACCAGATGAAACCGCAGATACGCCTTCAACGCCGGCACAGGCTCGCTTGCCAGCTCTGTCTGCACGGTTTTCATAAACTCCGGCTCCATCACATTCAGCTTCGAAACGTTCCTTGCACCATACATCGCTAGCAAATCCGTCCAGTTCACTGACGGCGTCAACCCCTGCAACTCGCCAACCGTCATCACGTGATAGATCTTGTGCGGATCGCGCCGGTCTACCCTCGTCAATTGCGCCTTGGCAAGCTTCGTCTCCACATCCAGGACGGATTGAGCGTCCGCCTTCGCTCGGTCACTCGACTCCCCCACCAGCGTCAGCAATCGCCCCACAAAAGACTGGTATTGCGCGCGGATTGCCGTGCTGCGCGCATCCGTCTTGGTGTAATACTCACGATCCGGCAGACCCAACCCACCTGAACCTATCTCTACGATGACCATCGACGCATCCACCGCATCCTGGCCCGTGCGCGCGCGAAAAAAGTAATTGCCCGCCGTCTCATGTTCCAGCGTCATCAACGCCCGCGTGAAATCTTCTCGCGTCCCAATCGAGTCCACTCGCCTGAGATTGGCCTGCAACGGCCTCAGCCCCGCGGCATCGATCGCCCCCGTATTCATGCAGCTCTCAAAATAATCCCCCACCTTCTGCTGCACCGCCGTCCGCCCGGAAGCCTTCGCATCCGCTTCAAGAATCCCCCACAAAAACTGCTGATTGTCGTTCGCCAGCTTCGCGTACACACTCCACGCCGCCTGGTCAGCCGGAATCGGGTTCCGCTTCACCCACCCGCCACACACGAACTTGTAAAAATCCGTGCAAGGATCCACCGTCCGGTCCATGCTCGCCAGATCCAGCGACGGCGAATACGGCATCTTCGTCAACGGCACCATCGAAGGCGCCGGCACCGCGGCAGGCTGCTGCGCGCTCGCCCCACCCCAACCCAGACACAACCCCACCACCGCCCAAACCGCCGAACGCACCAGACCCATGCTTTCTCCCGTGCGCCCATCCTACATTGCCCGCCGATCTCAGCCGTCCCCCAACCCTCTGCGAAAATCATTCTGTGACCCCAGCAGAACGCGGCCAGGATGTCTCCACCACGGGCCGCCACATCCCCGCACTCGATGGCCTCCGCGGCCTCGCCATTCTTCTCGTGCTCGCCGACCACCTCCTCTGGTCCAACCCCCACGGCAGCAACAAGCTCCTCACCCTCCTCCTCAGCCTTCACATTGCCGGATGGATCGGCGTCGACCTTTTCTTCGTCCTTTCCGGCTTCCTTATCACCGGTATCCTCTACGACAGCCTTCCCTCCACCTATTTTTTCCGCAACTTCTACGCCCGCCGTGCCCTCCGCATCTTTCCCCTCTATTACGGCTTCCTCTTTGCCCTCATGCTCGCCGGCTGGCTCGGCGGCTACCATGGCAATGCGGGCATCTTCCGCCTCCTCACCTATTCCCAAAATCTGTCGCTAGGCGGCATCGGGGAAGTCACCGATGCCTGGTGGGTCAACATCAACCAGCTTTGGTCCCTTGCCATCGAAGAGCAGTTCTACCTCATCTGGCCCCTGCTCCTTTTTCTTCTCCGCAAGCCGAAACACATCGCCCTCGCCGCCCTCGCCGGCGCCCTTACCTCTTTTGCCCTCCGGCTCCTGCTCTGGCACAGCACCTACGCCGCCATCAACCCCTACATCCTCTATAGCTGGACGCCCGCCCGCCTGGACGGCCTTCTCACCGGGGCCCTCCTCGCGATAGGCCTCCGCACCCGCGCCTATCCGCTTCTCTTTCGCTTCAGCCGCCCCGTCCTTCTCGTCGCCACCCTCGCCCTCGCCGCCCTCTACGTCCGCTACCCCGGTTTTCCCATCCCCGACTACCCCGCCGTCATGGTCTGGGCGCCCACCCTCCTCGCCCTCCTCTTCGCCGCCCTTCTCATCCGCACAATCCTTCCCCAAACCCGCACCCATCGCCTCTGCTCCACCCCCGTGCTCCGCTTCTTCGGCCGCTACAGCTACGGCCTCTACCTCTTTCACCCCATCGTCGCCTCTTTCACCCTCATCCCCGTCCGCCTCTGGCTCCGCGCGCACCATTTCCCCCGCGCGGTTGCGGTGTCCTCCGCCGCCTTCCTCACCCTGGCCGTCACAGTAGCCGCCGCTTGGTGCAGCTTCCGTTTCTTCGAGGCGCCCATCCTCCGCCTGAAATCCCGCTTCGCCGACAACTCCCCCCGCCCCAAGCTCAACCAGATCATCGCCGAAGACACCACCCCCACCTCCGCCCTCCCCTCCCCCTAGTCGCACACCCCGCGTCCTTCACCCCTGCCACACGGAGCGGGTGCCCCAGTCCCGGGGTCTTCACACCCCAAACTCCCAAGGCCGCAACTTGGCTAACCCTACCTGGGCTGACCCGAACCCGGCTAACCCAACCAGCGCTGACCCGAACCTGGGTGCCCCGTCTTCGCGACAGCTTCATCGTCGCCAAGCTGGGCTACCGGCCAACCACGCCAGCCCCAACAACCCCAACTTGACAAATCACTCGCCACAGCAACAAAGATCCGCCCAAGAACCTCGCAACGCAAACAGAAGTCCACCCCCAACTCTTTTCATTCGAATACTTTACCCACAAAGGCCGGGAGGGGTACCCCTCACCCCCACACCCACAAAACCCCTGCTTGACGCTCAACTCCCCGGAAAAGCTGCGCAACTATTTCGCCTCACTCGGTGGCGGATAATACGGCAATTTCTCCGCCGCCTGTGACGCCCGCTTCACCGTAATATCCGAAAACAGCAACGCCGGCGTAATCGTCGTCTCCGGCATAGGTCCCATCTGCTGCGCCACATACGGCTCCCCGCCCGCCGCCAGGATCTCCGACCGCAACGTCCGCTGATCCAATTCATCGAACGCCGCCCCCCGCATCAGCGTCCGCTTCCCATCCGCCGATACCCGGTACAGCATTCGCGGCATCAGCTCCCCACCGCCCAGCGTCTCCACCTCATACACATCCCGCCCCTGGTCCTTTGCCAGCGCCAGCAATTTCGCCCGCATCCCCTCTGTCGTCAAAGGCTGGTCCGTCTTCACCAGCAACACGCTCGCATGCGGATGCGCCGCTCCCCCCAAAGGCGCGCGCCCATGCCCATTCGACTCCGGAAAATCCTTCACCGGCTCCCGCCCCACCAGATAATTCACCAGCTTGCCCCGCTGCACCACCGTTACCGGCTCCGCAGGCTCGCCCTCATCATCCACGCTATACGACCCCACCAGCCGCTTGCCCGCA
Organism: uncultured Acidobacteriaceae bacterium; assembly: GCA_964249715.1. Taxonomy (GTDB): domain Bacteria; phylum Acidobacteriota; class Terriglobia; order Terriglobales; family Acidobacteriaceae; genus Granulicella. The sequence continues at coordinate 5,701 of CAXUDN010000139.1, read as the reverse complement.
AACTCCTTCAGCGTCGGATCGTCCACCACCGTCAAGAAACTCGGCAGCACCGCACTCCGGTAGCTCGACTGGTACGCCCCCACCGTCCGCGCCTGCGTTCCCATCTCCGGCCGGTCCGCCGCAATATTCGGCACAAACAAGTGATTTACCACATCCGCGGCCGCATCCCCCGAAAACAGCACCGGCCCGTGATAATCCTCCGCATCCACCACCGGCGCCTGCCGCAACTCCTCAAAACTCTTCAAATCTCCGATTGTCCGCCCCCGCAGCGAAGCCCCACTCTCCAGTCCCTCCGCCGTCACTGCGGTCGACCCGTTATTCCGCCCCAACTCCATCCCATCCGCCGCCTGCCCGCCAACAGAAATCGAGTCCTCATAGCTCGAATAGCCCCGCCGCACCTCTGTCCCGTCGGTGTTCACCGTATACCGATTCACCACCATCGCATTCAGGCCCGCATTCGAGTACTGCACATCCCCCGCAAATCCCTTCACCTCCGCGTCCTTCGCATACAGCCCACTTGCCTCCACCAGCCGCCGCTTCCACTCCGCCCGGTCCACCTTCAGCTCTGCCAAGGGCTCCAAAGCCGTTACAGCCTTCGCCGGCGTAAAGTCGTCCGCTGTCGGCGGATTCTGAAACTGCTTCAACGCTGCCAGTTTTGTCGAATATGCCCGCAGCGCCGCCTTATATGCCTCATCGGTAGCCGTCCAGAGCGCCTCCCGCAACGCATCCGGATCATCATCCCCAGGCGCCAGCGCCAATGACCCACTCCCCCGCGCCGAGCTCGAATCGACCTTATAGTCCCCGATCCTCACCTCGACTCGCACAAACCGCTGCCGCCCCTCGGTTTCTCCCGTCAGCGCTCCATAACTCGCCGAAAGCTGATAGTTATGCACGTCCTCCAGCCGGTACTCAATGAAATAAGGCCGCTGCATTCCCGGCAAGACCAACTGCTCCCGCTCACGCCCCAACTCCGCCCGCATCGCCTGCAACAGCGCATCCTCAGCACCAGAACCGGGTGCCCCACCCAAAGAACCAGCTTTCCCCTCCAGAAACCCAGCCCTCCCCTCCACGAACCCGGGTGGCCCATCCTTTCCAAAGGAAAGGGTGGGGTTCAAACCGCCGACAACCTCTCTCGAAGCCACAAAGTCGGGTGGCCCATCCTTTCCAACGGAAAGGGTGGGGTTCAAACCACCACCAAGGCCCGCAGAAGCCACCAGCCCGGGTGCCCCACCCTTTCCAACGAAAACACTGGCGTCCGACGCAGCACAACTCCGTCCAACACCCCCGAACACCAACCCCACCAGCACGATCTCAACCCGCAACCCACCCATCCACCGACCCACTTACTCACTTCCCTTCGACATCCCACCAGCCGTCACCGCCGCCCTCTTCATCACCGCCGGCGGAGCCAGAATCGGCGGCCGCGCCGTTCCCTGCGCCTGCCGCTGCGTCTCAATCTCGCTCACCAGCATCGCCGGAGCCACCGCACTCACCGGCACCGTCCCACTCTCCGCCCCACACTCGCCGTTGAAAACATCCGGCCGGTCGTTCGTCGCCACAATCCGGCTCAACGCTGCCTGCGGCGTGCCCACAATGCTCACCCCGCGCACCAGCTCATCCGGCCGCCCATCCACATATACCCGGTACACCACCAGCGGAAT
>CAXUDN010000139.1:0-3940 GCA_964249715.1 uncultured Acidobacteriaceae bacterium | reverse complement strand
AAACGTCTTTAACACGCCATCCTGAACCAACTGCACCCGCTGCGCCGGCGACCCCTCATCGTCGAACAGGTAATGACCACTCAACGGCTGCCCCTTCCAGTCCTTGAGCGTCGGGTCATCGACCACGCTCATAAACGATGGCAGGATCGGCTTGCCCAGCAGTTTCGTGAACGTCTGCCCCTCTTCATCGCCACGCTGTCGCTGCCCCTCCAGCCGGTGCCCCAGCACCTCATGGAAAAACACCGCCGACGCCCGCCCACTTAAAATCGCCGGCCCATCAAAGGGCTCCGTAATCGGCGCCACGCGAAGCTCATCCAGATTCTTCGCCATGGTCTCCACCCTATCGAGCACGGCCTTCTGGTCCGGCAAATGCCCCGTCGCGTCCGCCTCAAATGTCTCCGCCCGGAACAGGTCCATGCCATCCGCCGCCCGCGTCCGCGCTACCACAATCAGCCGCGCCACCTGGTTCGGCGCCGCCACCTTGGCCCCTTCGCTCGACACAAAGTAATCCGTTTCATGCGAGGTCTGCAAAATCGCCATGTCATACGTAATTTGCTCATGCGACCGGAAGACCGCCGTAACCTCCCGCAGCCGCTGCTCCCACGTTGCCTTGTCCAATGTCAGCGGCGGCTCCGCAGCCATAACCTCCGTCTGCGCCTTTTCAGCCGAAAAATCCGCCGACTGGTCCTCTTCCTTCGCCCGAACCTGCTGCTCCGTCTTCACCTTCTCCAGCGCATCCAGCGCCTTGCCGTACCCTCGGTTCGTCGCATACCAAAGCGACCGCTCGATGGCCGCCTGGTCATCCGTCAACGGCAGCGGCAACGTCGTCAACGCACTCGTTCGGTGCGTCCCATGCGTGTTATCCAGCGCCGGCGACCCCAACCGCACCTGCACATCCGCCGTTCTCGAGTGACTGCTCGTCGACTGCGTGATTGCCCCAAACTGCGCGGTAATATTGACCGACTCGGCATCCGCCACGGCATAACTCAGGAAATATGGCTTGAGCGGCTCCGCCCCACCCGCACCCTTGCCACCATCCCCACCAGCACCCGAGCCCACCGGCCTCATCGTTGCACCCGAACCCGTGCCCGCCACAGGCGTAATCGCGGCTCCGAGCGCACCCATTGCCCGGTGCAACTCACTCTCCATCGCATCGATCAACACCAGATCCCGAGTTCCGCCACCCCCGGTTGCTGAAGCACCCGAACCCGCCCCGGCCTTCGCCGCACCGCCGGCGTGCGCCGAGACAGCCTTGATCTCCGCACCTTGCGCAAGGCAAGATCCCACCAGCAGCGGAGCCGCAACGAACAACCCCGCCACAGCCCCGCTCCCAAACAAACGACCACGACGACCAAGCAGCATCCAGGACCCCACAAGCCGCGCGCAAAGCGCACACGGCAAGTGTAGCGGATACCGTCCACCTCCCACATACATCGGAGGAGGCATTACGCAGGGACCGCGACAACCCGCGCGACGCGGTCAAAGCCCAATCCGCAATCGAACAGCCCTACTCCAACAAACAGCTCGGCAGACTAGCCCCGCAACTCCTGCTCCGCCTGTTTCCAGTAGTGGTCGTGGTGCCCATGCTTCTTGCCGTCTCGCTCCCACAGTAGATACGCGTGCGTCGCAATATCATGGTGCGAAGGATGCGCCTTGGCGCTCTTCGTCTCCGTCCCATGCCCATGTGTTTCTGCCGCCGCGGATGCCTGCACATCGACCGTCTTTTCCGGTGTTTTCTTCTCCACCGTCTTCTTCGCTGCCGCTGTTTTTCCCGCGGCCTTCACCGGCGTCTCCACCTTTGCTTCCGCTCCCGTTGCCTTCTTGCCAGCCGACTTCTTGGTAGCCATCCAACCCTCCTTGCCCGCTCAGAATACCTGCATGACGACCCGAGTTGCCCAACCTGCCCCACATTAGATCGCCCAATTGTCGGTGCACTCCAGCGCATCCTCCCCAGGAAGCCGGGTGTCCCATCTTTTCCAACGTACAGAGCGGCGTTCACAGGCGCGGACACGCAAGATATGCCAACGCTCCAGGGTTGACCCGTACTTCCAGAGAAAGGGTGAGCTCCGATGCGCCGCACATGCACAACCCTTGCACCCATCCCCGAAATCCCCCAAACTCAAACCCACCCCATGCGCCGCCTCTTCGCTCTCGCCATCATCACCCTCCTGCTCCCCACGCCAGCCCACGCCGCCGAAACCCGCGCCGAACACCTCGCCAACCAGGTCGCCACCCACGAACTCGCCCAGGCTCCCCCAAACGGCAACCTCCCCGACTACACTCTCGCCCCAGCCGACCTCGCCAAAGCCCAGCACCTCGCCGCCATTCACCGCAAAACCCACTTCGCCGACGAACTCTGGGGCATCCTCCAGCTCCTTCTCCTCCTCCAGTTCGGCCTCATCGCCCGCATGCGCGACCGCGCCCTTCGCCTCAGCCGCAGCCGCTGGCTCCAGGGCTACACCTTCGCCTTCGACCTTCTTCTCGCCACCTTCCTCCTCAACCTCCCCCTCGGGCTCTACCGCCACCACCTCGCCCTTACCTACCGCCTTTCCATCCAGCGCTGGCCCGGCTGGTTCCTCGACCAAACCAAATCCTTCCTCCTCACCTGGCTCATCGGCGGTCTTCTGCTCATGCTCCTCATCTGGATCATCCGCAAACTACCCCGCTTCTGGTGGCTGGCCTTCTGGGCCTGCACCATCCCGCTCTCCATCGCGGGCATCTTCGTCATGCCCTACGTCGAGCCCCTCTTCTTCCACTACGAACCCCTCACCCAATCCCATCCCGAACTCGTCGCCCGCCTCGAACAAGTCGTCGCCAAAGGGCACATGAACATTCCTCCCGACCGCATGTTCCTCATGCAGGCCTCCTCCAAACTCACCACCCTCAACGCCGACGTAGAAGGCTTCGGCCCCTCCAAACGCGTCGTCGTCTGGGATACCGCTCTGCAAAAGCTCACCCCAGACCAGATCCTTTTTGTTTTCGGCCACGAATCCGGTCACTACGTCCTCGGTCACATCATTCGCGGGCTCGTCCTAAGCTTTATCGGCAGTCTTATCCTTTTCTTTAGCGCCTTTCATCTCCTCCGCTACGTCCTCCGCCATTTCGGCCCCCGCTGGCGCATCCCCGCGCAGGACGATTGGGCCACCGCCGCCGTCCTCCTCTTACTTCTCACCGTCTTCACCACCCTCCTCGAACCCATCGACGCCGCCATCAGTCGCTCCCAGGAACACGCGGCCGACATCTACGGCCAGGAAGCCATCCACAACCTCGTCCCGGACCCCCAAACCACCGCTCAAACCGCCTTCCAGGTCCTCGGCGCCACCTCTTTCGACGACCCCAACCCACCCCTCTGGTTCGAACGCTGGACCTACGACCACCCCGCCATCGGCCGCCGCGCCGCCTTCGCCCACGCCTACAATCCCTGGCTCCCAGGCCTCACACCCAAATACTTCCCCAAGCCCTAGGGTCACCGAACCTCAATCACATCCCCGATTCCCCGCCCCCGGCAACGCCAAAAATGTAATCGTTCCTGCCGCAAACCGCACCACCCCCGCCGCACTCGCCACCGGCGTTACCGCCGGCAACCCATTCCCATTCCCCAAAGCCAACTCCTTCCCATTCAGCATCACCCGCCCTCCATCCAACACCGCCGCCGACATCGTATACCGCTCGCCCGCCAGCGGAACCCGCAACACCCTTCCCCCATCCCTATCGTTCTCAATCACCAGCATCGCCACCCCACCCGGCGAATCCCGCAAACAATGCGCGTAAACATGCAATCCATGCTGCAACGGCACCCCCGCTTCCAGCACCGTCGTTCCCATCAGCCGCCGCCACAGCAGAGCCGCCCAATAGTTCGGCCGGGGCTGATACGTCGTTTCATCCAGCAACCCATAATCACTGGCTGCCAACGTATTATGCAGCACCACCTGCACCCCAC
>CAXUDN010000138.1:2346-9653 GCA_964249715.1 uncultured Acidobacteriaceae bacterium | reverse complement strand
GCGCCACCTCCGGATGATCCTTCTCATTCTCAAAGCCCATCGCGCGCTGCACCTCTGCGCTCAGGTCAATGAACTCCCGCAGCGGATCGCCCGGCAGTGAATGGTAGTACCCGCCCGAGTTGGTGTACTCGAACTTACCCGTCTCCAGAAACCGCCGCTCCGCATCCAGCCCGTCGAACAGAAATCCTTCAATCTCATTCGCCGCGTTCAGCGTGTAACCATTGGTCTTGTATTGCTCCTGCGCCAGTGTCTTCAATAAGCCACGCACGTCACCTGAGTAGGGCGTTCCGTTCTTGTCGATCACCTCGCCAAAGACCAGCACCTTGCCCGCCCCAAACACATCCGCGGGCGTCCAGTAAAACGATCCCCAGTCCAAACCGAGCCGCAGGTCACTCTCCCGCTGCGCCGTAAACCCGCGAATGGACGACCCATCGAACGTCAGGTTGTCATAACTCTTCACCAGGAATTTCTTGTCGTAGTCCAGCATGTGCAGCCGGCCTTCCAGATCAGAAAACACCACCGTTACCGCCTTGATGCCTTTCTCATCCGTTAGTTCCTTCAGCCGTTGCTCCTGCAGCTTGCCCGGGTCCACCCGCTTCTTGCGCTGGTCCTTGGCTTCGAGGTTTCTCTCCTCGAGCTCCTCATACGACAATTCCAGAAAATCCCGGTATTCGCTCGACATGACACTCCTTGGCTCGGCAGCTTCCCTGCCGGGTGAAAGATGAATGAACTGCGCACGACAAGACTCGGAAATCGAGGGCCAACGCCAGCGACGCCCCATCTAAAAAGTAGCAGAAGATTCATGCAACTCTGATCCAACCTCCCCAGACTTTTCCGCACTCTTTACGCCTCCGGGCGGCAGCCAATCACCATCCCACACACATCCAGCCCCCGCAGTGCGATGCTGGTACGCGAGGAAACCCACACCGTGCCCTACGACCCCTCCCGCCGCGCCGCCTTGCGCTTCTCCGGCGCAGGCCTGGCAGCCGCCCTCACAGCCCCGCACCCAGCCTCGGCTGAAGCCACCCCGGCCGTCCCCCACACCCCGCCCGCCTCCACCTTCGACGTCCGCCGCTACGGCGCCGCTGGCGACGGCAAAACCCTCGACACCGCCGCCATCAACCGCGCGGTCCAGGCCGCAGCCGACGCCGGCGGCGGCACCGTTCACTTTCCCGCCGGCAATTACCTATCCTTCAGCATCCACCTCCGCAGCCACGTCGGCCTCCATCTCGACCCCGGTGCCGTTCTTATCGCCGCAGACTCCCCCAAACCCGGCGAAACCTCCGGGTACAACGGCGGCGCCTACGACCTCGCCGAGCCCAAAACCGCCTGGGACGCTTTCCAGGACTACGGCCACAACCACTGGCACAACTCCCTGCTTTGGGGCGAAAACCTCGAAAATGTCTCCATCACCGGCTCCGGTCTCCTCTGGGGCCGAGGCCTCTCCAACGGCCGCGGACAGAACAATCTGGGCTATCCCTTCGTCGCCGAACAGCCCGGCGTCGGCAACAAAACCATCGCCCTCAAGAACTGCCGCAACGTCCTCTTCCGCGACTTCGCCATCCTCAAAGCCGGCCACTTCGGCCTTCTCCTCACCGGCGTCGACAACCTCACGGTCGACAACCTCCTCATCGACACCGACCGCGACGGCATGGACATCGACTGCTGTCGTAACGTCCGCGTCTCGAACTGCACCGTAAACTCCCCCTGGGACGACGGCATCTGCCCCAAATCCAGCTTCGCCCTCGGGTACCCGCGTTCCACCGACAACCTCACCATCACCAACTGCTACGTCACCGGAACCTACCAGCTAGGCGCCCTCCTCGACGGCACCATGAAAAAGTTCATCCCCGGCCAGGGCGAAAAGAGCTTCTACACCGGCCGCATCAAGTGCGGCACCGAATCCAACGGCGGCTTCCGCAACATCACCATCAGCAACTGCGTCTTCGAAGGCTGCCAGGGCCTCGCGCTCGAAACCGTAGACGGCGCCCTCCTCGAAGACATCGCGATCTCGAACATCACCATGCGCGACGTGAGCTGCCCCTTGTTCCTTCGCCTTGGTTCCCGCCTGCGAGGCCCGGAAAACACCACCAAAGTCGGCACGCTCCGCCGCGTCCTGATCAACAACGTCACCAGCTACAACACCGCCCCCCGCATCAGTTCCATTCTCTCCGGCATCCCCGACCACCCCCTCGAAGACATCCACCTCGCCAACATCTTCATCCAGCACACCGGCGGCGCCCCGCCCAGCGCCTACACCCTCCCCATCCCCGAATTTGAGGCCAAATACCCCGAGCCCAACATGTTCGGCCCCACTCCCTCCCAAGGCTTTTTCCTCCGCCACATCCAGCGCCTCGAACTAAGCCACGTAGAAGTCCAACCCACCACCCCCGACCCCCGCCCCACCTTCCACCTCACCGACATCCACCGCGCCGACTTCCTCGCCGTCACCACACCCTCCAACCAACCCGCCTTCCACCTACAAAACGTCACCGACCTCCGCGTCCTCCTCAGCCGCTCCACCCCCGACACCACCCTCGCCAGCATCGACTCACGCCAACTCTGACTGCGTTCTAACATGGTCCCGGTCAATCTCATCCCAAGCCTGATTCGCCCGGAATCGTGCTAACTTGGTCATATTGAGGTGACCATGAAGCTCGCAAAGGGTAAGCGCGACGCCCGCTTAAATCTTCGCCCTCACACATCGTCCATTGTCGGCGAAAGAGTGGCATCGGTAGCCGACGCAAAGGCGCATCTGGCCTCTCTCCTCCGCGAAGTTGAGCAGGATCGCATACAGATCACGGTGCTGCGCCGCGGTACGCCCGTCGCCAGGATCAGTCCTATTGAGGCTGTCAGGCAAAGTAGCGGCTTCGGGTGGATGCGCGGTTCCGCGGAGGAGACAGGCGACATTGTAGGACCCACGGGAGAAGCATGGGACCTAAGTGATGAAGAGGTCGCTTGATCTCCTGCTTGACACCCACATCTGGGTTCGCTTCATCAACGGCGACACGACCCTCCCCGTGAGCGTCGTCAATGCCGTAGAAGCCGCACGCCTTCGCGGACAGACCTGGGTCTCCGTGATTTCTATTTGGGAGACGGCACTGCTCGTCAAGCGCGGCAGGCTGACTCTTCCCCTCGGCGTCGACGAATGGGTTGAAGGCGCGTTGAAGCTCCCTGGCATCCACCTCCTTCCCTTCACTCCGGCTATCGCAATCGAAACCGTCGCGCTGCCTACACCCATGCACAAGGACCCGGCAGACCGCATCCTCGTAGCCTCCGCACGAATCGAACGTCTGCGTCTCGTAACACTTGACGGCGACATACTGCGCTTCGCTCGCGACACAAATCTCTCCGTTCTCACGGCCTGACCTCGCAGGAGCCTTCCATGCCCCAACCCACCCGCGTCGCCCTCATCCAGATGTCCTGCGCCGCCGACCCCGCAGCCAACCTCGCCAAAGCCATCGCCCGCGTCCGCGAGGCCGCCGAAGCCGGCGCGACCCTCATCTGCCTCCCCGAACTCTTCCACGCTCAATACTTCTGCCAGCGCGAAGACCACGCCCTCTTCGCCCTCGCCGAATCCATCCCCGGCCCCTCCACCGCAGCCCTCGCCGAAGTCGTCCGCGAACACAAACTCGTCCTCATCGCCAGCCTCTTCGAGCGCCGCGCCCCCGGCCTTTACCACAACACCGCCGCCATCCTAGACCATGCTTCCCCCAACAAGGACAACATCGCCGCGATCTACCGCAAGATGCACATTCCCGACGATCCCCTCTTCTACGAAAAGTTCTACTTCACCCCCGGCGACCTCGGCTTCGCCGCGCAGCGCACCTCAGCCGGCCCCATCGGCACCCTCGTCTGCTGGGACCAGTGGTACCCCGAAGCCGCCCGCATCACCGCCCTCAAAGGCGCAGAAACCCTCTTCTACCCCACCGCCATCGGTTGGCACCCCTCCGAAAAAGCCGAGTTCGGCGAGCGCCAATACGACGCGTGGCAGACCATCCAACGCGCCCACGCCATCGCCAACGGCGTCTTCGTCTGCGCCGTCAACCGCGTAGGCCACGAACTTGGTGACGTCCTCCTCAATGGCCATCTCAACCGCGTCCCCCCCACCGCCAACGAAACGGTCGGCATGACCGGGGACTTCACCGTAGGCCCCAACCCCGGCCTCGAGTTCTGGGGCGGCAGCTTCATCGCCGACCCCTTCGGCCGCATCCTCGCCCAGGCCTCCCACGACAAAGAAGAAATCCTCTACGCCACCCTCGACCCGCAGGAAGTCGAAATCACCCGCCAACACTGGCCCTTCCTCCGCGACCGCCGCATCGACGCCTACACCGGCATCACCAGCCGTTTCCTCGATTAAGCTCGAGCTCTCCCCAGCGCCGCACCCCCCGCAGCCTGCACTCTATCGCCGACAGCCCCACGGCATTTTCCCATTGCGCCCCACATCGCCTGGGAGTACCTTCACACTCGTTGAAGGCCATCAACCGGGCCCGCACCACATGCCTCACGCCGCAAGCAGGACAACCCAGCCTGCCCTTTCTCCCCCGCGAAGAGACCACGCTGCAGTCTCCGCGCTGAACACCGGAGGGGCCGGGACAAACACCTGAAGATGGTGCCTGCAACTCCAGGCACTCCGCTCTCGACCCACTCCCGGCTTCCCTGTCTCCACCGCTGCATTCCTCCTACTCACTCACCACGGCCCATAGCTCCACAATGCCCGCAGCCTCGCCATCGCGGGGCACTGGCCGGCCTGCGTCACCCCACCTCGCATTTCAAAGGAAGACACACCCATGCCCAACAAAGTCATTACCGCAGACTCCCCCGCTGCCACCGACAAAACCGTCATCGCCCCCGGCGGTCCCCGCTCCATCACCACCACGGTCCATGTCCTGCCCGGCGAAGCTGTGCACGGCGACCTCGCCTCCACCCAAACCATCAGCACCGCCGGCAACGTCAAGCTCGACGGCACCCCCGCCACCGCCACCGACCTCGTCCTCACCCCCGGCGGCTTCCGCCCCAGCGCTGAGGTCCACCGCATCGAAAGCGGCGCAGTCGTCGACGGCGCCCAACACAACTTCCAGAAGCTCGACCTCGCCGGCAAGGTCCTCGCCACCTTCGGCATCATCGAACCCAAGCCGGCCGGCACACCCCTCATGCCCGCCAACGTCACCCTCCACCCCGGCCTTGCCGCCGCCGCCGCCGCCGGGCGCGCCGTCCCCGCCCTCGGCTCCGGCTGGATCTGCTACGCCTCCTGGACCGAAAATGACAAACCCATCTCCCTCTTCACCACCTCCTGGGTCGTCCCACCCGCACCCGCCACCCAGTCCGGACAAACCGTCTTTCTCTTCAACGGCATCCAGAACGCGACCATGATCTACCAGCCGGTCCTCCAGTGGGGATCCTCCGCCGCCGGCGGGGGCAACTACTGGTCCGTCGCCTGCTGGTACGCCGACGGCCAGAACGGCAAGTCCTTCTACAGCTCCCTCGTCCGCGTCAACCCCGGCCAGGTCCTCACCGGCGTCATGACCGAAAGCGCCCAGGGACCCAACGGCTTCAGCTACAACTGCCAGTTCGTCGGCGTCCCCAACACCAGCCTGCCCATCCAGAACGTCCAGCAGCTCACCTGGGCCGTCCAGACCCTCGAGTGCTACGGCATCCAAAAATGCTCCGACTACCCCAACACCTGCCGCACCGCCATGCAGGCCATCGGCATCCAGGCCGGTGGCGCCAACGTCACCCCCGCCTGGACCGCCACAAACTCCGTTACCGACTGCGGCCAACACGCCGTCGTCGCCAGCAACGCCAGCCCCGGCGGCGAGGTCGACCTCTTCTACAACAACGCCGCGACCTCCGTCTTTACCGGCAAAGTCACCCTCGGCGACACCAGCCCCAAGAGCCCCGCACTCGCCTCCTTCAACGACAAGCTCTGCCTCGGCTGGAAGGGCGACGGCAACGACCACCTCAACGTCATGCTCTCCGCCGACAACGGCCTCACCTTCGGCGGCAAATTCACCTCCCCCGAAACCAGCCCCCAGGCCCCCTGCCTCGCCGTACACAACGGCATTCTCTTCATCGGCTGGAAGGGCGACGGCAACGACCACCTCAACATAGCCCACGTCAACCTCGCCGGCAACGCCGTCAGCGGCTTCTCCAACAAAGCCGTTCTCGGAGACAGCAGCCCTCTCACTCCCTCCCTCGCCTCCTTCAACGGTCGCCTTTATCTTGCCTGGAAAGGCGATGGCAACGACAACCTCAACGTCATGGTCTCCACCGATAACGGCGCCACCTTCGGCGGCAAAATGACCTCACCCGAAACCAGCCCGCAGGCCCCTGCCCTCGTCGTGCATAACGACGCCCTCTACATCGCCTGGAAAGGCGACGGCAACGATCACCTCAACGTAGCTCACGTCAACATCGCCGGCAACAACATCACCGGCCTCACCAACAAAGTCGTCCTCCCCGACACCAGTCCCGTAAGCCCCACCCTGGCCTCCGCCAGCGGCGCGCTCTACCTCGGCTGGAAGGGCGACGGCAACGACAACCTCAACGTCGAGAAATCAACCAACAACGGAGCCACCTTCACCAACAAATACACCTCCTTCGAAACCAGCCCCCAGGCCCCCACCCTCTGCCCCCACAACGGTCGCCTCTACATAGCCTGGAAAGGCGACGGCAACGACCACCTCAACGTAGCCTCCCTCTGCAACTAACCCCCACCCACCCCACCACCCCCTCCCTCGCCCAGCCCATCGTCCGAAGGAGGGGGTTCCTCTTGCCGCCGCACCTGCTCCCACCCCTTCATCGCTACCGCAAAACCCCGATCGCACTAGTCTTCCAAAACCAACAGCACACCGTCACCCTCGAAACGTCCCACGCCATCTATCCTCAAAGCAGCACGTTTCGAGAAAAGCCCAACCTCATGCTCCCATTCACCACCCTCGCCCTCGCCTCTCTGCTTCAGGCCGCCACGGCCACCCAGCCGCCTGACCTCACCCTCGCGCCCGAAACCGCCCACGTCGTCACCATCGTCGAGGGCCGCGGCGACCAGATCTACACCTGCAACGCAGCCCCAACCGGCTTCCAGTGGACATTCCACGCCCCCGAAGCCAAACTCTTCAACTTGGCCACCGGCCAACAAGTCGGCCATCACGACGCTGGTCCCACCTGGACCTTTACCGACGGCAGCGCGGTCCAGGGCACAGTCCTCCAGAAGAAACCCGCCGATACCCCCGCCGACATCCCCTGGCTTCTCCTCCGCGCCACCCCCGCCACGACCACCAGCAGCACGCAAGGCACGCTCACGCCCG
>CAXUDN010000138.1:0-2246 GCA_964249715.1 uncultured Acidobacteriaceae bacterium | reverse complement strand
CCGCCATGGCCCGCCCCTCTCTTCCCAACGCATCGCTACTTCTTGCTCTTCGCAGCAGATTTCGCATGGGCATCCGCAGACGCACCATGCGCAGCGGTCGAGTGCTCATGAGCCTTCGTCGAGTGCTCGTGCGCCTTGGCATCGTCCTTGTCATGGTGCTCGGCCGCCGTGTGATGCGCCTTTGCTGCAGCCTCGTGGTGCTCCGCTGCCTTCTTGTGTGCTTCCTTCGCCATCGGTATTTCCTTTCCTGGCCCTTGGCCGTTTGCGCTGCCGAGGCTCTGCCCCGGGCTCGTTCCACCGAAGCCCTCTGCAACGCAAACCGCACACTACGCCTCCCTTGCAAACTCTGTCCACCGCCACGGAACAAATTCAGAGCGGCACCCCGCCATCTGCCACGCCACGTTCCCCGACCGAGCTCTCCTCGGTACTTCCGTGAGAAGAACTCCACTCTTCGGCTGCCAACTTCTCATCTCTCACGTCGTGAATGAGGAATCGAACCCGCACAGAAATTCCACTCCTTCGGCATCCCGGACTTGCGCAGAATATCTCCCCCGCTCGCTATACTCGATCTAGCATCTTCGTCGCGATGGATTGCAAACGGCGGGCATCCCGCATCCTGAAAGCCTGAACAGGACCCTCCCTCGTACAAGTACCCCGCTAACCTTTTTACTTTGGGTACTTTGAACCGAAAGTACACCGGGGAGGGTACCCGGACCCTACCGCATGACCGATCCGCAACACACCCGCTTCCGCATGCCCGCCGAATGGGCCCCCCACGCCGCCACCTGGCTCGCCTGGCCCCACAACCCCGAGGACTGGCCCGGCAAGTTCCAGCCCATTCCATGGGTCTACGCCGAAATCGTCCGCTGGCTCACCTCCGTCGAAGACGTCCACATTCTCGTCAGTAGTCTCGCCGCTGAACAACGCGCCACCCGCATTCTCCGCCGCGGCGGCGCCAACCTCGCGCGCCTCCATTTCCACCAGTGGCGCACCGACCGCACCTGGCTCCGCGACTCCGGCCCCATCTTCACCAAGGCGCTCGACAACGACGCCCAACTCCGCATCACAAACTGGCGCTTCAACGCCTGGGCCAAATACCCCAACTGGCACAACGACGACCTCATCCCCAAACAAGTCGCCGAAGCCTACGCCATGCCCATCGTCGAACCCACCACCACCCTGGAAACCGGCCAACAACACCGCCTCGTTCTCGAGGGCGGCAGCATCGACACGAACGGCGAAGGCACTCTCCTCACCACCGAAGAATGTCTCCTGTCCGACATGCAGCAGCGCAACCCCGGCGTCACCAAAGCCCAGCTCGAACAGGCCTTCCACGACTACCTGGGCATCGACCAGGTCCTCTGGCTCAACCGCGGCTGCGCCGGCGACGACACCCACGGCCACGTCGACGACATCACCCGCTTCGTCGCCCCCAACGCCATCGTCACCTGCATCGAACCCAATACCGCCGACGAAAACCACCTTCCCTTAGCCGAGAACCTCGAACGCCTTTACGCCGCCCGCAACCTCTTCGGCCAGCCCTTCACGATCCAAACTCTGCCCATGCCTGCCCCCGTCCTCTTCGAAGGCCAACGCCTCCCCGCCAGCTACGCCAACTTCTACATCGCCAACTCGCTCGTCCTCGTCCCCACCTTCAACGACCCCAACGACCGCCTGGCCCTCAACACCCTCGCGACCTGCTTCCCCGACCGCACCATCACCGGCATCCACTGCACCGACATGATCTGGGGCCTGGGCGCCCTCCATTGCCTCACACAACAGGAGCCCGCGTAGGTGCTGAAAATTTCTGTCTCGCCAGCGTTGCAGAAACGATTGTTACCAAGGAAGTTCTGCATTCTGTACCCTGAATTGCGATGAAGCTTACCGATGTCGGTCTTTGCATCTCGCTCCTGTTTGCCGCTAGGTGCGGAGCCCAACAAGAAGCTGCTTCGTCTCCGATCTCTCCTGACGATCCACCCGCTCTCTCTGGGGAGCAGGTGGCCCCCAAAGTGGCGAAGATCGAATTCACGCCTCCACCGAACGTCGCGGGACAGAGTGCCTGGATTCCGCTACGCCATCAGGCTCAGGAAACCAACTTGTGCGTTCCAACCTCGGCCCTCATCATCCTCGACTATTTAGGGCGTCAGATTTGCCCACGCGAAATCAAACAGCTTTCAACAGGCCGCCCGTATTCTCCCGGCCAGCCCTTTACCGATTTCACCATCACGCTCTTCCGTGATCTCATC
>CAXUDN010000137.1:7846-9690 GCA_964249715.1 uncultured Acidobacteriaceae bacterium | reverse complement strand
AAGGCTAAGCGGTTTTCAAGACCGCCTGTTTCAACCACTCACACATCCCTCCGCGACCGCACGGAGCCACAACTTGTCCAGACTATCAGGGTGTCCTTCCCATGCAATCTGGCCCCTGCCGACAAACCTGCAATTTCAGTAGGTCCGCCTCATTCCATGCGGTAAAATCGCGCCACGCTCCGGAGGCTCATCCATGTCCGCGCCCGGCAATGCTCAGCACGTCTCCGATACCTCGGTCACCGCGCTGCTCTCGCAACTGAGCGCCGGCAACCGCGACGCCGAAGCGCGCCTCATCCCGCAGGTCTACGACGAACTCCGCCGCATCGCCGCCGCCTACATGCGCCGCGAGCGCAACGACCATACCCTGCAAGCCACCGCGCTCGTCAACGAAGCCTATGCCCATCTGGTCGAGCAACCGCACGGACAATGGCAGAATCGCGCTCACTTTCTCGCAACCGCCGCCCAGGTCATGCGCCACATCCTCGTCGACCACGCCCGCGCCAAACGGGCTGGCAAGCGAGGCGGCGTGCAACAACAAATCACCCTCGACGAAGCCCTTCTGTCCTCAAGCGACCGCACCGTCGATCTCCTTTCCATTCATGAAGCTCTCGACCGCCTCACCGCATTCGATCCGCGTCAGGGCCGTGTTGTCGAAATGCACTTCTTCGGCGGCCTTACCTTTGACGAGATAGCCCTCGTGCTCGCAATCTCCGAACGCACCGCGAAGCGCGAGTGGAGCATGGCCCGCGCCTGGCTTCGCACCGAGCTCGCGGAGCGGGCATGACCCCTGAACTCTGGGAACGCCTCAAACCCCTCTACAACGCCGCCCTCGATCTACCCGAACAAGGCCGCACAAACTACATCGAGCAAATGTGCGGAGGCGATCCGGAACTCGCTCGCGAACTCCGTGCCTTGATTGACGCCGACCAGAGCGCCGCCAACACGCTCGATTCACCCCTCGCCGACTTTTCGCTCTTCCGGCCCTTGCGCAACACCGTCCTCGAGCCGGGAACGCTCCTCGCCGGCCGCTTTCGCATCATCGGGCACCTGGGTTCCGGAGGCATGGGTGACGTCTACGAAGCCGTCGATCTTCAACTGGAGCAGGGCCGCATCGCCCTCAAAACACTTCGTCCTGAAATCGCCGGAAACCCCAACGCACTCGCCCGCTTCAAAGCCGAAGTTCTTCTCGCCCGCAAGATCACCGGCCCCAACATCTGCCGCATCCACGAGCTCTACCTCACGGGCAGCGGCCCTCACGGGTCGATGCCCATCGCTTTCCTGACCATGGAGCTGCTGGAGGGCATCACCCTCCACGACCATATCGAGCAACACAGCCCGGTGCCCGTCACCGAAATCCGTCTTCTCGCCGAACAACTCTGCTGCGCTCTGAGTTGCATCCACGAGACCGGCATCATTCACCGCGACCTCAAAACCCGCAATGTCATGCTCGTTCCGCACGCCGGCGGACAAAAGGTCGTCGTCATGGACTTCGGCCTCGCCCTCGTATCGACACCAGACAAAAAAAGCGCGCCTGACAGCATTCAGGAACCCTTGTTCGTGGCCGGCACACCCAGCTACATGGCCCCGGAACAATTCGAAGGCCGCGAAGCCGGCCCGCCCACAGACATCTATGCGCTCGGCCTCATCCTCTACGAAATGGCCACCGGCGTACAGCCCTTCGCCGCCCACACACCTCTCGCCGCAGCCATCCGCCGCGGCCAGCAACCCCGCTTCGCCTCCAGCTTCCGCCACGAGCTCCCGCCCGCCTGGGATGACATCATCGGGCGCTGCCTGGAATACGACCCAGCCAGGCGCTTTCAATCCGCAACCGAAGTCACAGAAGC
>CAXUDN010000137.1:0-7746 GCA_964249715.1 uncultured Acidobacteriaceae bacterium | reverse complement strand
TACGCCCTGGCTCACGCCGCCCTCGCCGACGCCTGGTCTGAGCTCGACTTCACAGAACAAGCGCAACGCGAGATGCTCCTCGCTTCCTCCGCCAAAGAACAACGTGGTCTCTCCGACCTGGATCGCCACTACATCGACGCCGTACGCACCACCCTCATCCGCGACTACTCCGCAGCCACCGAGGACTACGAGGGCATTCTCGACAAACTTCCCGCCGAAAGAAAAGCCGACGGCTACGTCGACCTCGGCCGCATCTATGAAAAAGCCGGCAAGGTCAACGAAACCGTCGTCGCCTACGAGCACGCCGCCCAACTCAACCCAGACGACCCCGCCCCCTTCCTTCACCTTGGCATCCTGCGCAGCCGCCTGCGCCAACCCGAGGCAGCGCAAAAGGCCTTCGCCAAGGCGGAAAGTCTTTACCAGGCAGAGAGCGACCTCGAAGGCCTGGCCGAAGTCACCTACCAGCGAGGGTATGCCGCGAGTGACGCAGGAGCTTTCAAAGACGCGAAACAGTACCTCAACCAATCCCTCACCATCGCCGGGCAAATTCCCAGCGTGCAGTTGAAGGTTCGCAGCCTCTCGCAACTGAGCCGCGTTGCCTATCGCGAACGACAGGAAGATCTGGCCATAGCCTATGCGAACCAGGTCATCCAGACCGCGGACGGCAATGGACTCGGGTATTGGTCCACCGACGGCTTGGTTCGGCTCGGCAACGCCTACCTCGTCAAGGGGGACTTTCCCGCCGCCGAGCCGGCACTGCAGCGAGCATTGCAGAAAGCCGAGCAGGACGGACATCCTCGCCTGCATGCTTCCGCAGCCCTCGCGCTCGCCAGCCTCAGAAACCAGGAAAAACGTTGGGATGAACAGATCCTCTTCGCCGGAGATGCCCTCACGTATTACAAGGACTATGGTTTTCTCAACATGGCGGATCAGGCCCAAACTCTCATCCTGCGCGGAGAGCGGGACAAAGGGGACTTTGAGAACGCCTTACGCGCCGGCGATCAACTGCTTCAGATCGCCAATCAAACCCACAGCCCCTACTATGTCGCGCTCGCCGACGAGTTTGTTGGCGACGTGTTGCGGCGGCTCGAGCGCTATCCGGAAGCACTGAGCCACTTCGAAGAGGGTACGCACAACCTGCAATCCATCGGCGAGGACCCAGGCTACCTTCAGCTCCACCTCGCCGAAGCCCTCATCCCACTGGGCCGGTATGCCGAGGCAGACGCGGTACTGAATGCGGTATCGCCTGACATGCAAAAACACACCGAGATCGCCTCTTCCATGGCCACCCTTCGTGCGCAGATCCAGGAAGACCTGGGCAATGCGCGAGCGGCATTCAGCATCGCCGGGCAAACCTGGAAGCAATACCCCGCGACACAATCGGAAGGGGGGGATCTGAACCGGATCGCCCTCCTCGCCGAGTCTCAGCTGGGACAGCTGGACAAGGCCCGCCAGGGTGCCGCGCAACTCGTGTCGTCCAATCACGCCCAGTTCAAGGAAGACGCTGCCGCACGCGCCGAACTTCTCGCAGCCAACCTCGATCTCATGGCCGCGAATGGGCAAAGCGCCCTGATCCACTCACAGGCCGCCGAGCAATTCTTCGAGGCGCACCATATGCTGGAGTCGCAGGCCCTCAGCCTTCTCGCATCGGCCCAGGCGGCGCAATTCACCGGCGACAAAGTCCAGGTCGACGCAATGAGCAAGAAATCAGTTGACATCTTCCGCCAACTGGAACAAAGTTGGGGCGTTCCTGCCTTCCAGATCTACGCTAAACGGCCGGATCGCCGCAAATCTCTGCAGGCACTTACGCAGTTGCGCGGAGAAAATGGAGACCTTCCCGATGACATCGCCCATTAGCTTTGAAGAGTTCCTCACCCCCAGCTACATTCACGGCTTTTCACAAACGCACATTGCAGGAGCTTTTCTTCTCGACCAGCACCCGGAAGGCTCGCCCCAGCCCGAGCCGCAGGAAGATGACAATCCCGCAGAACCCAAGGGCCCCGGAGCGCCGGCACGCCCGTTTTTCGAGCCTCCCCAAAGGGATAGCGCGGAAACCCCCATCACTTCCATCACCTAAAACGTCGGATTCAGAGACGGTTGATCGTCCTCGCTCACCAGGGCCCGGCTTAGGCCGGCCCTAGGTCTCTCGATTTTCCAGGCCGCTGGACGGAGAAAACCGGCCCCAGACCGCCGCGCTAAACTGACACTGGCTTCGCCGTCCCGTACCCGGCGTCTCCATCGCCGATGCCCCCAACCCCGCCCGCCAACCCAGTCGCCACGAATGCGCAGCCAGCCCCGCTTCCTTTCGCCGCAGATTCCGCGACGCCCTCCACCGTACAGCAGGTCCCGGAGCTACTTCCCGAGCTGAGCTCCCTTCCAGCGGCGACGCTTCCAGGCCTTCCGGAACGCAACTCTCTGTCCCGCCGCGTCGCCGATCATCTCGGCATCGACAGCGCTGTCGCCTTCACCGTCCTTGCCCGCCTCTGGTCCTCCCTTGCCGGCATCGGTACCCTCCTCCTCATCGCCCGCTTTCTCTCCCCCGCCGAGCAAGGCTTCTACTACACCTTCTATTCCCTCGTAGCCCTCCAGATCGTCTTCGAACTCGGCTTCTCCGTCGTCATCCTCCAAACCGCCTCCCACGAAGCCGCACACCTCACCCTCGCCGAAGACGGCACGGTCACCGGCCCCGCCCAACCCCATGGCCGCTTGGCCAACGTCCTTCAAAAATCTGTCCGCTGGTACACGGTCGCCGCCGTCCTGATGGCCGTAACCCTGGTCCCTACCGGCCTCGCCTTCTTCCGTCACGCCGATCGCGGCCCCCACGCCATCGCCACCGTCCACTACGTGCTGCCGTGGCTGCTGGTTGTCATCGCCTCCAGCCTCACCTTCCAGATCGACCCCCTCTTCAGCTTCCTCGAAGGCTGCGGCTACGTGCCCGAAGTCGCTCGCACCCGTCTCCGTCAATCCGTCGCCGGCACCGTTCTCGGCTGGAGCGCCTTCCTCCTCCACGGCGGCCTTTTCGCTCCCGGCTGCTTCATTCTCGGACAGGCTCTCGCCGGCCTCTATCTCATCTTCACCAAACGCCGTCTCCTCGTCCCGCTTTTCCGCCACATCTGCGGCCCCTTCCGCATTGACTGGCGCAACGAAGTCTGGCCCTTCCAGTGGCGCATCGCCATCTCCTGGCTCGCCGGCTACATCACCTCCCAGCTCTTCAATCCCATCCTCATGAACAGCCGTGGCCCCGTTGAAGCCGGCCAGATGGGCATGAGTCTGTCCGTCTGCGGCACCCTCTCCTCCATGGCCGTCGCCTGGATGAACACCAAAGCCGCCCCTTTTGGCCGCCTTATCGCCCGCAAGGAGTACCCCGCCCTCGACCGCTCTTTCTTCCGCGCCCTCTGGCAGTCCACCCTTGCCGCCATCCTCGGCTGCACAGCCGTCTGGCTCGTGCTCACGCTTCTCGGCAGATGGGGCATCCGTTCCCACGGCACCCTGCTCTCCAGCCGCCTGCTCCCTCCGGTACCCCTCGCCCTTCTTCTCTTCGGTACCGTCGGCAACATCATAGTGTTCGGAGAAGCCCTTTACCTGCGCGCCCACAAGCAGGAGAAATTTATGATCAACTCCATTCTCGGCGCCGTTTACATCGCTCCCGTGGCCTTCCTCCTGGGCCGCTGGAACAACCCCCACGGAGGTGCATGGGGCATCGCCGCAGCGTATGCTGTGGGGACGTTGTTTATCGGGCTCGGCTACGGAACCTTCACCTTTCTGCGCTGGCGGAGGATCTGGCATGCCGTCTGAACTGGAATTGCTCGAGCCCGTAGCACCCGCCGTGAAAACCCTCACGCCGCCCCTGCTAACCATAGCGATTCCAACATTTAATCGCGCTCTCCAGCTCGGGACTCTGCTGGAAATCCTGGAACCGCAGCTGGCACACCACCCCGACATCGAACTCTTCGTCTCCGACAACGCCAGCGAAGACACCACCCCTGCGGTCCTCGCCGAAGCTGCCCAGCGCTTCCCCCGCCTGCGCACCCACCGCCACCCCATCAACATCGGCTCGGACGCCAACTTCGCCTTCTGCTTCGCCCAGGCCACCGGCCATTTCTTCTGGATGTGCGGCGACGATGACCTAATCGTCCCCGGCGCCGTCGACGAAATTTTGGACCTCCTCCGCTCTCCCACCGGCCAGCCCGCCGACCTCGACCTGATCTACGCCACCAGCTACGGCTACCGCCAGGACTTCCGCGCCGAGCGCACCGAAGACCCGCTCCACCGCCGCATCCACACCATTCGCGATGCCCAAACACTCGCCTTGGTCGTGAACATCATGTTCACCTTCATCAGCGGCATAATCGTGAACCGCGACCGGCTCCAACATCTCTCCCCAGAACCCCCCGAAAGCTTCGTCGGCACCAACCTCGTGCAGCTTTCCTGGAGCCTTCCCCTCCTGCTCGATCACCGTCGCTCCGCCGTCCTCTGGACCCGCCCTGTCGCCGCCCGCGTCGGCAGCGCCCACGGCTACTCCCTCGGCAGAGTCTTCGGCCCCCAGCTGGCCGCCGTCACCCAGCGTCTTCTCCCCAACCGTCCCGACCTCTCCGGTCCAATCCTCAACGTAGCCCTCCGCCGCTGGCTCCCTTCCGTCCTCCTCGAGTTCCGCAACGGCTCCTCCGACCACCTCCGCCTGGAAGAAGCCGAAGGCGAACTTCGCGCCGTCTACGGCCGCAATCCCCGCTACTGGCTGTTCACCTACCCCGCCCTCAAACTCTCCCTCCCCGCTGCCCGTCTCTACACCCGCGCCACCGCCGCCGCCAGCAAACTGCTCTACATGGCCCAGGTCCCCAACTTCTGGCGCAAACGAACCTGACCTCCGCCTGCGATGCCGGAAACCTTCCGGGCATCCTCGGGTAAGGGACGATCAGGGAAAAGAACCTGCTGATTTGGATCAGTCGACCGCGACGTGTTGCCTGTCCTTACGCTTCGCTTCCATGGTTTACCGGACTCTGCGGCGAAGGACTATGACGCTTTCGCGGGATTTTCGGCCAGTGATCCTTGGCGGATAGTAGGGAACTAGATACAGAGCACCATGAGCGCACAAAGATCCGAGTCGTCCTTTGCGGGCCGCCGGCAGCCGGCGGCCAACGCGTGTTCCCTCCTGCCAGGCCGCAGACGGGTGCGGACGCGCGGCAGTCGAAGGCACTGGGCGGCACTCGGTTTCAGCCTTGTCCTGGCTCTGGCCGGATGCGCCGCATCACCAGGCGCTGGCAGCCCTGCGGGTACGGGTGGGACCGGAACAGGCCAGGTTGGAACAGCATCCCCCGATCCCTACGCGAACATCACAGGCAATTGGCAAATGCAGATGACGTCCACGAAGGGACCTCTTCCATTCACCGGACTTTCCGGATTCGTGAATGAGCCCAGTGCCAATACGTCAGTTCAGCCAACGACCGCCTCCCTGATGCCGGAGAACGCCCCTTGCTACGCAAACAGCCAGGCCATTCCATTCGACGGCAACATCCAGGGGACCCAGATCTTCCTGGTCTCCTTCCCGATCGACAATCAGGTGCTGGCCCTTTACGCCGCGCAAAACGAGGCGGGAACCAGCTTCACGGGCACCTATTCCGTGACAGGAGGATGCGCCGACGGGGCCATCGGTACGCTCTCCGGCACGCTCTACCAGCCGCTGACCGGCACCTATGCAGGAACCTTTGCCGGCGATCCAACCAGGAGCGTTTCGCTGAGCCTTGCGCAGTACCAGCTTGGGACGGAGAACGGGACCTTTCTGATCGGCGGCACGGCGAGCGTTCGGGGCTTTAACTGCTTCTCCAGCGGGTCCATGGCATCGGGCAGCGCCGCGTATGTCTCCGGCAACACCGCCGTTCTCGTCTTTGCGACGTCGGACGGCAGTGGGGCGCAGCTCATCTTGAACGGAGAATTCGATCCCGCGGCGACGAAGATCGTGGTGAGTTCCATCCAGGTCAAGGGCGACAGCTGTTCGGGCTCATACGGGAGCGCCACTCTTGCAAAACAATAGCTGTGTTCCCCTCCATGCGCCTGCACCTGACCATACCGATGGGCTACGAGAGGCGAAGCGGCCAGGACGATGGGATCGCAGATTTTCCGCTAAAGCGGCATTGTTTTTCACCGTTCTCACCGCCGTTCTCGGATGCGGTCCTGTGGTGGGCTATCCCTTAGGGCCGGTGACAACGACCGCAGGCAATCCCCAGGCCTACCAATATCTGACCGGAAACTGGCAGTTCACGACGACGGATGCGAACGGTCAGACCTTCTCCGCGATGGCCGGTTATCTCTATGAGGACACCACCAGCACGAACGGCATGCACGACGCGTCCTCGCTCCTGCAAGCTGTGCCCGGAAGTTGTTATGAGGGCGCGGCGGTGATTCCGTCGACAGGGTCTCTCACAAAAACGGCCCTGGTTCTCAATTCCTTCTCCGTTAACGGCCAGGATCTTGGAATGAACTTGACGGAGGACGCTACTGCGACGCATCTCAATGGAACCTACAAGGTCTTCGGTGGTTGCGGCAACGAAGATACCGGAACCGTAGCAGGGGTGCGCTACGCGCCCGTCGACGGCACCTACATGGGGCAGGGTAGCCCTGGGCAGGAACTCTCCTTGACACTGACCCAAAGCACGTCCCCTGACGGCTTTGGTGGGTTTCCGGTGTCGGGCAATGCGGTCTTTAAGGGCGTTTCGTGCTTCACCACCGGTACCGTGCAGACTTCCGCGAGCAGCGTTCTCGGAAGCGCCTTCATCATCCAGATCACCGCCGCCGATGGCGCCGCCGTATCCCTTCGGGGAGCCTTTGACACGGCGGCGAGCACCCTCACCTTAGCGAGCGCGACCATTACCGGAGATTCCTGCGCAGCCACTCTCAGCGTAACGAGTCTTCAGACCAGCTGAACTCAAAGCCTAAAGACCGTCGCAATTTCCGGGACGACTCGGGTCCTGGCACCCACTTGCCGCCCTTCGCTTCACCCCTTTCTGCGCAATGCTGGAAGGTCCGTGCTATATTGAGGGTGTGTCCGTCTGGGCACAGCGCACCGCGAGCAGGTTGGCAGCCCCATAAAGGCTCAGGATCTGGCCAGAGACCGCGAGCGCGCCTACCGCCCACCGGGCGAGCCGCATAGGATCGTGGCCCCGCACGTTGGTTGCTCTGGCTTTGAGGCGATCCAAACGGGATCAGCCTCGCCGTGCAGCAGCAGTGCCGTTCTTTCCCTGAATGACAGATAGAACATCTCGCAGTGCTGAACTCAGGACCCCGCCTACGCACCCTGGCGTCTGTACCGCCGTGCGCTCTTCCGCAGGGATCCGTCCTCACCGGTCTGCCTACCGTGCAGCCGCATATCTCAAAGGAAACACTTGAACAGCACTTCTTCCATCCAGAATGCCCCCAAAAAGCGCAACAACAACAAAGGGCATCACTCCTCCTTCAAACAGCATTCGAGGCATACGAGCAAACCGTCAGTGAAACCTTCACCCGACACGTCAAAACTCACTCTCGACTCCATCCTGAACCCCGAGCCCCTTCCGCCCGCCCGTCACATCACTCAGGCCGAGGCCTCCGCGCTCCACTTCACCGACTTCGCCATCTCCGCCGAGCTCAAAGAGCGGCTCACCACCGCCGGCTTTGTCACCCCCACCCCCGTCCAGGCCGGGGCCATTCCGCCCGCCCTTGAAGGCGACGACATCCTCGCCACCGCCTCCACCGGCACCGGCAAAACCCTCAGCT
>CAXUDN010000136.1:0-9690 GCA_964249715.1 uncultured Acidobacteriaceae bacterium | reverse complement strand
TGAATGTGCCTCATCTGGATCTCCTTTAAAAGTACCGCTGCAGCCGCCGTTCAGGTCGCGTTTCCACTTCTGCCTCTTAAGGACAAACGGTTTTCCGGATGGCTGCCGCATCATCTAAGCGGAGTTGCTGCATGACTGTCAAGGGGATTGTGTAAAACCCGGATCGGTAACCTTACGGTCGTAATGTAGGGAAGACAAGTGTTTTTCTCCCACACACTTTATGGCAGGTAGCTAGGCTGGCGTCCCCGGGGATGCGGGGCGGCTGGTGATCCAGGCGGCGACTCAATGACAACGGGACGGTTGAAATTTTGGGCGGAGTTAACCCACCCCTTTCGCCAGGCAAAAGGATGGACCACCCGAGATGGCGGGTGACCCGAGAGGGTGGCCAGGTCGTTCTGGCCGGTTGCCGGAGGGGTGTGGTTGGGAGTTAGCGGAGGAAGACGCTGAGCTCGGCGGCGGCGGCGCGGAGGGGAGCGAGGAAACGGGTTTGCATCTCCAGCATAGGCATGCGTGGGGCGTGGCCGCTGAGATTGACGGTGGCGACGACGCGGCCATTGGGCGCGGTGACAGGGACGGCGAGGGAGCGGAGGCCGATTTCGAACTCCTGGTCGCACATGGCATAGCCGTTGCGGCGGACGTTGCGGAGGGCGAGCCGGAGTTTTTCGGGGGAGTTGATGGTACGGGGGGTGAACTGGGTGAAGACGACGCGGGAAAAGTAGGCCTCAAGCTGGTCCTGGGGCAGGTAGGCGAGCAGAACACGGCCCATGCTGGTGCAGAAGGCGGGAAGGCGGGAGCCGATGTGGAGATCGACGGTCATGACGCGGTTGAGGTTGGAGCGGGCAATGTAGACGATGTCGTCGCCGTCGAGGGTGGCGACGGAGAAGCTTTCGTGGTGGACGGCGCTCATGCGCTCGAGGATAGGTTGAGCGGCGTTGGCGAGGGTGCTGGAGGCCGTGTAGGTATTGGCCAGAGTGAGCATTTTAGGGCGAAGGGAGTAGCGCTGTGACTCGTCAGAGCCGGCGAAGCCTAGTTTGCAGAGGGTGTAGAGGCAGCGGCGGACAGCGGCGCGCGAGAGTCCGGTGCGCAGACTGAGCTGCGAGATGGTCATTTGCGGCATTTGAGGAGTGAAGGCCTGGACGACGACGAGGCCGCGGGCGAGCGATGCCATGAAGTTGGGGTCGCCGGCGTATTGGTCGAGAGCGACGCCGGGGAGCTGGCGTGCGGGTTTGGGCGCGGGGGTGGTTTGGGACGCGGCGGGAGCTTCAGCCAGGGGGGAGGGAAGGGTGGCGAGGGATGACATCGGAGACCTCCTGAGGAGCTGCAATGGAGGCGTAACGAGCTCGTTCGATTGCCGCTCTATGACAACGATAAACGCACGATGCCCTCCGGGCAAGTGTTTCTCTCGGAAGGGAGCGTTTGTTTTGAGTCTTGATGAAAAGCCTGGGGAGATCGTTGCGGGGAATGGTAGGCTGAGCAAAATTCACGTTGAGACGGGCTACGAGGCCCGATGGAGTGTGGCGGCTTGAGAACAAGTGTGCGCGGAGTGCGTGGGGTGGTTTTTGCGGCGGCTTTGCTGGGGACGTCAGGGGGTGGCGGATGGGCGCAGGAGGCAAAACTGCCGGCGGATGATCTGGTCACGGACTTCAAAGCACCGGCGGGGCAGAGTGACTTTGAGAAGCGGGCCGTGATGGTTCCCATGCGGGATGGGACGAAGCTGTATACGGTGATCTGCGTGCCGAAGGGGGCTCATGGTGCGCCGATTTTGTTGACGCGGACGCCATATAACGCAGCGATGCGGGCGGCGCGATCAAAGAGTGGGCGGATGATGGAGGCCCTGCCGCTGAGCGATGAGGTGTTCGTGGAGGCTGGGTACATCCGGGTGTACCAGGATGTACGGGGGAAGTATGGGTCCGAGGGGGCGTACCTGATGACGCCGCCGCCGGTGGCGTCGGGCTATAACCCGAGCGGGGCGGACGATACGACGGATGCGTATGACACGATCGACTGGCTGGTGAAGAATGTGCCGGAGTCGAATGGGCGGGTGGGGATGATCGGTTCGAGTTATGAGGGTTTTACGGTGGTGATGGCGGAGTTGAATCCGCATCCGGCGTTGAAGGTGGCGGCGCCGGAGAGCCCGATGGTGGATGGATGGATGGGGGATGACTGGTTCCACTATGGGGCGTTTCGGCAGCCGAACATTGATTATGTGCTGGGGCAGACGTCAGAGCGGGGCGAGGGAATGCATGTGCCTCATGCGGGGCGGGATGATTACTCGAACTATCTCAAGGCTGGCTCTGCTGGGGATTTTGCGCGGGCGGAAGGTGTGGATCAGTTGCCGTTCTGGCGGGTGATGGAGGAGAACGCGGCTTATGACGGGTATTGGCAGAGCCAGGCGCTGGACAAGTTGATCGCGGCGAAGCCACTGACGGTGCCGACGATGTGGGAGCAGGGGCTTTGGGATCAGGAGGATATGTGGGGAGCGATCCACTGCTACCGGGCGCTGAAGGCGAAAGGGACGCCGGACGCGATGAATCATCTGGTGATGGGGCCGTGGTTTCATAGTCAGGTAAACCGGGAAGGGCGGGCGATCGGGACGCTGACCTGGGCTACGGATACGACGGCGGAGTGGCGGCGGACCGTGTTGCTGCCGTTCTTCAATCAATATCTGAAGGAAGGGGCGGCGGTGGCGCAGACGCCGAAGGCGTGGATTTATGACACGGGGGCGGATCACTGGGATACGCCCGAGGAGTTTCCGGCGAGTTGTGAAGAAGGGTGCGGGGTGCCGCTTCGGTCGCTGTATTTAGCCGCTGGAGGAAAATTGTCGTTTGAGAGGCCTAAGGATGGGGGTAAGGACGAGAGGTTTGATGAGTATGTGTCGGATCCGACCAAGCCAGTGCCCTACCGGCCGCGGCCGGTGGTGGATTCAGATTCGATGGGGTGGCGGACGTGGCTGGTAACGGATCAACGGTTTGTGGATGGGCGGCCGGACGTGCTGACGTATGTGACAGAGCCGTTGACGGAGCCGATGAAGCTGTCAGGGGAACCGGTGGTGCATCTGGTGGCGTCGACGAGCGGGACGGATTCGGATTGGGTGGTGAAGCTGATCGATGTGCAGCCGGACCGGGTGGCGCCGCCGCTGGAGATGGGTGGGTATGAGCTGCCGATTGCAACGGATATCTTCCGGGGACGGTACCGGAAGAGTTTTGAGCATCCGGAGGCGATCAAGGCGAATGAACCGCTGGAGTACAGGTTTGGGTTGCCGATGGTGAACCATACGTTTGAGCCGGGGCACCGCATCATGGTGCAGGTGCAGTCGACGTTGTTTCCGCTGTATGACCGGAATCCGCAGCGGTTTGTGGCGAATATCTTCGAGGCGAAGCCGGAGGACTATCAGAGGGCAACACAGAGGGTTTGGCATGGGGTGGGGCAGGCGAGCTTTGTGAGTTTGCCGGTGGTGCCGGTGGCGAAGCCGTAGAAGTGGTCTGAGAAACCGAAGCCGTTTTCGATGGCAAGTTGCAGCTGGGTTCGTGAATGTTCCAACGGAAGAAGGGGGTGGAATGCGTTGTGGGTCGCGCTGCAACGACTACAATCCGGGCATGGGCTATGAAGAGAAGCCGTTGGGAAAGAATGTGCGCTTTCTGCTGCCTTCCCTGAAGTTGAAACAGCCGTGTCCCGCAGGACGGACGGTGGAACAGACAGTGCATGAGTTCCTGATGCAGCACTTTGACGGGTATACCGCCACGGCGGCGAACCTGTTTGGGTATTGGACCGAGGAGGATGGGGTTTTCTCCTATGGCGAGCATCGGGAGTTCACGGTGGCGCTCAAAGGGGAGCATGGGCTGCCGGAGTTAAAGCAGTTTTTGGGGGAGATTGCTTGCACTCTGGAGGAGAAGTGCCTGTATGTAGAGATCGCGGGGAATGCGATTTTGCTCTATGGAAAAGATGAGGGGATGGATTTGTGCGCCCCGTCGGTGAACGGTCAGCGGGTTGTCAGGCAGGCTTAGAGGGCCATCGACACAGGTCAGGGAACTCCCACGGGGTTTGAGGTTTGCGACATAGGAACTGTATGGAACTCACCCCAGCTGCTGAAGCCGCGTTCCAGGCGGTGAGGTGAATGGGGCAGGGCTGAAGCCGTGCCAATATTCATGCCGGTCCTGAGTTCAATGCTCCGATTGGATTACTTTGGTTCGTCTTCGGCGAGCACACGGTGGAAGACCTGGTCGATGTTGGTGAGTTGGCGGCGGTAGTCGAAGGCGTGGGCGAGTTTTTCCGGTGTGAGGTGGGTTTGGATGGTGGGGTCAGCTGCGATGCGTTCTTTGTAGGTGGGAGCCCTTGGATCGGGATCGTTCCAGGCGGCCATGGCGTGGCCCTGGACGAGGCGATAGGCATCTTCGCGGCTCATGCCGGCTTCGGCTAATTCGAGGAGTAGCTGGCCGGAGAAGACGAGGCCACCGGTGAGCTCGAGGTTGCGGAGCATGCGGTCGGGATAGACGAGCAGGCGGTCGATGAGGGTGGCGGTCTTGTCGAGGAGGTAGTCGGCGAGTTCCGTGGTGTCGGGGAGAATGACGCGCTCTGCGGAGGAGTGGCTGATGTCGCGCTCGTGCCACAGGGCGACATCTTCGAGGGCCACCTGGGCGTTGGCGCGGACGACGCGGGCGAGGCCGCAGATCTGCTCCGAGGTGATGGGGTTGCGCTTGTGGGGCATGGCGCTGGAGCCTTTTTGGCCGGCGGAGAAGAACTCTTCGGCTTCGCGGACCTCGGTGCGCTGGAGATGGCGAATCTCGGTTGCGATTTTGTCGAGGGTGGAGCACATGACGGCCAGGGTGGTGATGTAGGCTGCGTGGCGGTCGCGCTGCAGGACCTGGGTGCTGACGGGGGCGGCCCGCAGTCCGAGCGCTTCGACGATGGCGGCTTCGTTTTCCGGCTTCAGGTGGCCGAAGCTGCCGACGGCGCCGGAGATCTTGCCCACGCGGATGTCTTCGGTGGCCGCGTCGAAGCGGCGGAGATTGCGGCCCATTTCGGCGTACCAAAGGAGGAGTTTCATGCCGAAGGTGGTGGGTTCGGCGTGGATGCCGTGGGTGCGGCCGATGGCGGGAGTGCGCTGGAATTCCACAGCTCTGCGCCGAAGGACTTCGCGAAGACGAAGGATGCCTTCGCGGATGATTTCCGAGGCTTCGACGAGGGCGAGGGCCTGGGCGGTGTCGACGACATCGGTGGAGGTGAGGCCGAAGTGGAGCCAGCGGGCGGCATCAGAGCCGGCGGCTTTGACGTTTTCGGCGACGGCGGTGGTGAAGGCGAGGACGTCGTGGCGGAGCTCGCGCTCGAGTTCGTCAATGCGAGCGATGGAGAAGGCGGCGTGAGCGCGCAGTTCGGTGGCGGCCGCGGCGGGGACGATGCCGGCGACGGCAAGGGCCTCGGTGGCGGCCAGTTCGACCTGGAGCCAGCGACTGAATTTGGCCTGGTCGGACCAGAGGGCGGCCATGGCGGGACGGGTGTAGCGGGGAATCATCGGAACTCCAAAGCGGTGAAAGGTCGGGCGACGATGCTCTTGCGCGGAAAGCGCCCTCCTAGGATGATAGGCGTGGGGTTCGGGGCAGGAATAGATCGCGCCGTAAAGTGAAAGGGATTTGTCGTTGAACGATAGGTTGAGGGGGAAGAAATGGACGACACGAGGGAAAACACAGCTTTTGCGCGCTTGCCGATGCTAGCCGAATTTCGCTTCCAGCTTCGGCGATTTTTGAGCTTCAGTGAGACGGAGTCGGAGCGGTTGGGCGTGGCGGCGCAGCAATACCAGCTGATGCAGGTGATCAGTGCTGCAGAGAATAGTGAAAAGGCATCGATCAGCTACCTTGCCGAGCGCATGGCGTTGCGCCACAACAGCACGGTGGAGCTGGTTGACCGGGCGGAGCGAGCGGGGCTGGTGAAGCGGCAAAGTGATGAACGGGATCTACGGCGGTCCATCGTCACGCTGACGCCGGAGGGGCAGGGCATTTTGGACCGGCTGATCCGGGCGCATCTGGCGGAATTGGATGGGGAGACCGGGGGGGAGTTGTTGCGGTCTTTGAGTGAGCTGCGGAGTGGCAAGACGGGCTGAACCAGCCGAAGACAGCGACCGGCGGCTCCGTAAAGGAATTGGTGTAACGAAAGAGGAGCAGCGGGGCTTCGGGATCACTCGGCGGATCCTGGATTTTGTACTCCAGTGCACTGGTGGCGGTGCTGGGAGCGGTAAGCGCGTTGGCGGTGTGGGCGCTGCTGGAGATGATTGCGCTGCGTACAAACTGTCTTACTGCCATCGCTGGAGTGTGCGGGAGGTTGACCTGTGGCAGGCTGGGCGGCACTGGTGGCTGGTGCTGACGCCGGTGCTGGGCGGGCTTTACGATGCCAGGTACCAGCATCGCCCGCGCCATGTCGGCCCGTAATGGACGCTCCAAAATGACTTGTCTGCGTCCACCCCATGCTTTGCTTTCCAAAAGACGGTCAGCGTAGCTACCTCAACGGAGTCACCTCCATGAGCTCAGGACTGCGTTACCGCTCAGTGCTGGGATCAAGGTTCGTCGACGCCGAGGAGCTTGCTCATTTCTTCGTAAAGAAAGCCGCGGCCTGGTTTGTAGGGCTGTACCCACTTGCCGTCGAGGACGAACTGGGGGATGGCGCGCTTGCCGGTGTGTGCGATAACTTCGTCGGCGGCGCCGGGGGTGCGTTCGATATCGACTTCCTTGAAAGCAATGGCGTGCTTGTTGAGGAAGCGCTTGGCCTCGCGGCAGTCACGGCACCAGTCCGCGGTGTAGACGAGCAGTTGCATTCGCATATTATCTCCCGAGAGTGCGTGGAACACTTAGTCTGGGCCGGGCTACTGTTCTTTGTAGTTGCGCATGAGGCCGCCGTCGATGACATAGGTGGAGCCAGTGATGTAGGAGGCTTCGTCGGAGGCGAGAAAGGCGGTGAGGGCGGCGACTTCCTCCGAAGTGCCCATGCGGCCAAGGGGGATGTTGTTGAGGAGAGGCTTGAGCTGATCGGGGTTGTCGAGCATTTTCTTGTTGATGGGCGTGATGATGGCGCCGGGCGCTACGTCGTTGACGGTGATGCCCAGGGGACCGAGTTCGACGGCGAGGTCGCGCATGAGCATGCGCATGCCGCCCTTGGCGGCGCAATAGCTGGCAAAGTGGGGGAAGACCATGTCCTCGTGGACGGAGCTGATGTTGATAACGCGGCCGGGTTTTTTGGCATCGCGGAGGCGGCGGACGAAGGCCTGGGTGATGAAGAAGGCGCCCTTGAGATTGAGGTCGAGGACGGCGTCGTAGTCCGCTTCGGTGACGTCCCAGAAGTCGGCGCCTTTCTCGATGCCGGCGTTGTTGACGAGGATGTCGCAGCCGCCAAGCTGGTTCCAGGCGGCGTCAATGAGGGTCTGGCCGCCTGCGGGTTTGGAAACGTCGGCCTGGACGGTGATGGACTTTCCGCTTTCCTTGGCGGCGATTTGTTTCTGGGTGTCCTCGGCGCCTTCGGGATGGCTATGAAAATCGATGACGATGGCAGCGCCTTCGCTGGCAAGGCGGACAGCAATGGCCTGGCCGATGCCTGAGGATGAACCTGTGACGACGGCGACCTTACCCTGAAAGCGACCTTCTGTCATGCGCGTAGCGCCTCCCGTGGGCGCGGTTTTGACACCCGGCTACTGTGATGCGGGTTCGGGTGGAGACAGGGATGTGGATTGGCGACGGCGGCGGAAGAAGTTGGTCAGCAGGGTGCCGGCTTCGTCGGCGAGGATGCTTTCGGTGATCTGGACGCGGTGGTTGAGGCTGGGGTGGTTGAGGACGGTGAGCACGGATCCGCAGGCGCCGGCTCTGGGGTCGCGTGCGGCGTAGATAAGGTGCGCGATACGGGCGTGGAGGATGGCGCCGGCGCACATGGCGCAGGGCTCGAGAGTGCAGATCAGGGTGCAGCCCGTGAGGCGGTAGTTACCGAGGGCGAGACCGGCCTGGCGAAGAGCGACAATTTCGGCGTGGGCGGTGGGGTCGGCGTTGCGGAGCACCCCGTTGTTGCCGGAGCCGAGGATTTCGCCGCTGGGGGAGAGGACCAGGGCGCCCACAGGGACCTCGCCGGCGGCTTCGGCGGCGTGCGCTTCGGCGAGCGCCAGGCGCATGAGGCGTTCGAGGTCGTCGAGGGTGAGCATGGGGCGAGTTTAGTGGAGGTGGTCGGCGGCTTCGTCGGCGAGGGCGAGGAGGAAGGCGCGGAGGACGGCGGTGCGGGGAACGGCGAGGTCGCGGCTGGCGGGGAGGCGAAGCTGGCCGGGTAGGGTGTCGAGGGCGCGCTCGAGAGAGCGTTGGGCATCAGTGAACAGGGTGAAGCGGGTGTCGCTGCCAAGTTTGGAGGCCGTGCGGAGAATCGCGATGGCGCCGAGTTGTTCGAGGATGTCGGCATCGCGGAGGAGGGTGGCTTCGGGGGTGTGGGGGTCGTCGTGGGGTTGGTGTTCGCGGATCGTGGCGAGGACGGCTTGGGTCTTGCCAACGGGGAAGCCGAAGCTCTCGAGGAGCGCGGGGGCGCGCTCGCAGACGTAGGTGACGTGGTTCCAGTGCGTGAGGGCATCGGGGTCTTCCGGACGGTGGCCGACGAAGACGCCGAGATCGTGGAGAAAGGCTGCGGCGAAGACTACTTCATCGTCGTAGGTGAGGGTGGGGGAACTGGCGGCGATGGCTTGCGTGAGGGCGTAAAGACGGGGTTGGTGGCCGATCTTGTGGGGCGGCCGGGCGTTGGCTTGGAGAAACGAGATTAGCCTTTGGCGCCAGAGGATGTTTGGGTCGTTCATGCGCCGCGGACCTGGGGCTGGGCCTGAGGGCCGAAAAAGCGTTCGATCTGGGCGGCGAGTTCGCGCAGCTTGACACGGCGGTGTTCGAGCGCGCGGTCGTCGAGGCCGAAGGCGTCAGTCCAAATTTCTTCGAGGACGGGGAGGAGGCGGTCGGTGGTGAGGTCGTGGGTTGGCCAGGTGCTGATGAGGGCATGGAGGTGTTCGGCTTCGATCTCGTACTCGTCGGCGGGGCCGCCATTGGCGAGGAAGCGTTCGATGTCGGCGGTGGCGATGAGTTCGGCGAGGGAGGGGAGGTCGGGGGGTGGGGGCCAGGGGGTGCTCATCCTCAGGGAAGTCTACGCGAGCTAGTGATAATGAAGGATATTGACGCTGTCAGGGCTCATTTTGGGATTCCGAACGCTTCGACTACAGCAGATGATGAAGTGGATTTCACCTAAACCGACTGGCTGTAGACATCCGGCCGGTCTGAACTCAAGGTCATTTGTCTTTTTGCGGGTATATATCAGTGCTTGCCCCGCTGTTTTGGAAACACTGCGCCCCGCTCGTCGAAATCTACGCTGCGCGAATTCCAAATGCTTGCGAGTTCTTGGAAAGTGACCGCGCGTGTGCCCGGTGCGGGACGGTTTGGGTCAATCACATACAGCGCCTGTTTGGGTACGGAATAGCCGGCAACCACAAAAGTATGCCCCACGATCTGGGACCTGGTACCGCGGACGGGCGTGGTGTCGATCATCACAGGTAACCCACCGTCGAGCGAGTGCTCGATAGCTGCAAGGCCTCGCCGCAGCCCCTTGGGATCGTCGGGGTAATAGCCGATCCTGTGAAGGCCGGAGATGAGATCACGGAAGAGCGTGATGGTGAAATCGGTAAAGGGCTGGCCGGGAGAA
>CAXUDN010000135.1:0-9806 GCA_964249715.1 uncultured Acidobacteriaceae bacterium | reverse complement strand
TGGATGAGTTTGGGACGACCAATGCTTATGACCTGAATGCGGCGCTCGAGTTTCAGCGGAACCGGGAGCGGTATGCGTTTTTGAAGTGGGGGCAGACGGCTTTCAATAACTTTTCGGCTGTGCCGCCGGGGATGGGGATTTGTCACCAGGTGAACTTGGAGTATCTGGCTCGGGTGGTGTTTACGACCGAGGCGGATGCTGAGGGGAAGGTGATGGCTTATCCTGACACGCTGGTTGGGACGGACTCGCATACGAGGATGGTGAACGGGTGGGGGGTGCTTGGGTGGGCGTGGGGGCAGGCCCCACCGTTTGGCTTTGGGAAAGGATGGGCCACCCGGGGGTGGAGGTGGTGTCGGCGGCGGCTAGGAGGCCGGCGGCGAGTAGGGCGAGGGCAGGCAGGGCCGGGAGGTGGTAGTACTCCTGGCGGGAGGAGAGGGTGAAGAAGCCGAGGATGAGGGCGGCCCAGAGGAGGAGGGAGCGGGCGGCTTCCTGAGAGCGGGCGGCTTCCTGAGAGCGGTCTGGGGCGGGGGCGGAAGCCGGGTCTCTCCACTCCGCGCTGCGCGCCGCGGTCGAGATGGCAATCGGTATTGAAGGCGCTCTGTCCGAAATTGTAGAGGTGCCGGGAGACACCTTGGAGCGGCGAAGGGTGCGGAGGGCGTTGAGGAGGGCGGGGAAGACGAAGGCGGTCCAGGGGATGAGCCAGAGGAAGAGGAGCGCCCAAAAGAGGGGGATGGGGACCTGGCCGTAGTCGTGGGGGATGCGTTTCTGGAGGAAGCGGGCGATGTGTTCGTTGTAGAGGTAGAACCAGGTCCAGCCGGCGCGGGCGGGGAGGCCGAGGCCGGGGGGCATAGCGATGGGTGGGTTGCGGAGGGCGGCGAGGATATGCCAGGGGGCGGCGATGGCGAGGAAGACGGGGGTGCTGAGGGCGAGGTGGAATTTGCGGAGGTCGCGGAGGCGGTGAGTCCAGAGGAGGTAAAGGAGAACGAAGCCGAGCGGGAAGACGAGGCCGATGAAGCCTTTGGTGAGGACGTTGAGGGCAAGGACCGCGGCGAAGGCGAGCGAGGGGAGGAGAGTGGAGCGGTTTTGGTCGACTCCGTCGAGGGCGATGAGGAGGAGGTGGACGGCAAGGGTCATCCAGAGGGCGATGAGAATGTCGGGGATGTAGAAGCGGGTGTAGAGGTAGGGGCCGATGGAGACCCCGGTGGCGAGGGCGGCGTAGAGGCCGGCGCGGTCGGGCGCGTGGGTGGGGGAGACGGCGGCGAACAGGCGGATGCCGAGGGCGTAGACGGCGAGGAGGAGAGCGAGAACGCCGAGGGCTAGCGGGAGGCGTGCGGCCCAGTCGTGCTGGCCGAAGAGGCGCATGGAGGCGGCGGCGAGCCAGTACATGAGTGGGGGTTTGTCGAAGAAGCGGATGCCGTCGACCGTGGGGGTGACGAAATCGTGGCGAGCGAGCATCTCGCGGGCGATCTCCGTGTAGACGCTATCTACGTCGTCGAGGAGGCCGGGTGAAAAAAGTCCGAAGAAGAGGTAAAGAATCGACCAGAAGGTGCCGATAAGAAGGAGGGAGGAGGAGCGCCAGAGGCGGAGAGGGTTGGAGGTGGTGCTGGTCAACGAGGCTGGATTCCGATCGTGTAATGCTTGTCTGCTTTAGGGTACCAAGAGGGTGTGGGCGCGCGTGTTCTTACAAGTGCGCGGTACTGTAGATCTTCTTGGACTTCAGGCTGAGGGCTCAGTCGAGGATGAGAGGCGACGCAGACAAACAGCAGCTTCCGCGCGGGAGTGACAACCAGGAGGGCGCGAGCAATGGCAACTGTAACGGCAGCGCGGCAGCAGATTTCCTGCGGAATGGCAGAAAGGTGGGCAGAGGTGACGATGGTTTCGCTGGGCGATGTATCTTGAACCTGCGAGTTCCCCTACAGGAGAGTGGTTTCGGCTCATGCCTACTTTTGCGGCGATTGATATTGGATCGAACTCCTGCCGGTTGGCGATTGCCTCGGTGACGCAACAGCATCAGTTGCAGACGCTACATGAGGACCGTGAGGTGACGCGGTTGGGGGAGAGTGTGTTTGAGGCGGGGGTGATTTCGCCGGAGTCGATGGCGAACACGATCAAGGCGTTGAAGCGGTTCCATAAGTCGGTGCAGGAGCATGTGGTTGACCAGGTGCGGGTGGTGGCGACGAGTGCGACGCGCGATGCGCTGAATGCGGAGGCGTTCAAGACGTGGGTGAAGTCGGCGACGGGGTGGAACCTGGGGGTGGTTGGGGGGCTGGAAGAGGGAGGGCGTAGCCATCTGGGGGTGAGGCCCCAGGATTGGGAGGCGCGGAAGGGGAGCCTGCTGATCGACCTGGGGGGGGGGTCGTGTGAGGTGACGCTGAGTGAGGGTGGACGGATCAAGGAGATGGTGAGCCTGCCGCTGGGGGCGGTGCGGCTGCAGCAGGAGTTTTTGCGGTCGGATCCGCCTTCCAAGGAGGACATTGGGCGGCTGCGGCAGTTTGTTGAGCGGGAATTGGGGCGGCTGGACCGGAAGATGGGCAAGCCGACGGTGGATGCGGTGATCGCGACCTCGGGTACGGCGGCGGCGTTAGCGGAGGCAAGTCATTCCCTGCCGGCGGAGGGCGCGGTTGAGAAGCATGCGGCCAGGGGGGTGCGGGGGAAGAAAGCGGCGCCGGTGGCGGTCCTGGAGACAGACACGGCGTCGGTGCGGCGGCTGGCGGACCGGCTGTTGAGGATGTCGAATGCACAGCGGGCGGCCGTGCCCGGAATTGGGCCGAAGCGGTCGGAGATCATTGTGGGCGGCGCGATGGTGTATGCGGCGCTGCTGGAGCGGGCGGGGCTGGGTGGGTTCCGGTATTCGCCGCTGGGCTTGCGGGATGGGGTGCTGGAGCAGATGCTGGCGGACGCGGACACGCGGGCGAGTGCGCACCGGACGATGGAGTCGGAGCGCTGGGAGGGAGTTCTGGAGGTTTGCCGTCGGTACCGTGTGGATCCGGCCAAGGCGGAGCCGGTACAGAGGCAGGCCGAGGCGCTGTTCGATGGGCTGGCGAAGAT
Organism: uncultured Acidobacteriaceae bacterium; assembly: GCA_964249715.1. Classification (GTDB taxonomy): domain Bacteria; phylum Acidobacteriota; class Terriglobia; order Terriglobales; family Acidobacteriaceae; genus Granulicella. Next base: position 6,758 of record CAXUDN010000135.1, on the reverse strand, counting down.
CCATGAGCTGCCGGAGGAGTACCGGTTATGGCTGGCGGCGGCGGCGATGATGCGGGATGTGGGCAAGTTTATGAACCACCAGGGGCATCACCGGCATACGCAGTACATTGTGGCGAACTCGGAGATTTTCGGATTTTCGCCGACGCAGCGGGCCATTGTGGCGGCGATCGCGCGCTACCTGGGAAAGAGCCGGCCGGACCCGATGGACCGGCCAATGCGCTCCGTGCCCATTGAAGAGCATGCGCGGGTGACGCGGGCAGTGGTTTTGCTGCGGCTGGCGCAGGCAATGTGTGGCGACAGGGTGGGTGCGTCGTTGCGGGTGAAGACTTTTGTCTACCCGAAGCGAATTTTGTTGCAGCTCCACCCGGTACGGGGCGGTGCGGAGCTGGAGCTTTGGTCGTTGAAGAAGGAGACGGCCTACTTTCGCGAGGTTTTCCGGCGGGAACTCTTTATTGAAGTGGCGTAGAGGGCGCGAACGATGCGGGGGTCGAGCAGCCACTTGAGCATGGCGGGCCCGCGCTCAAGGGTGACGCGGGCTACCGAGCCTTTGCGGAGGCGGACGCTGGCGGTACCGGTGCCGTCGTCCTCGTGGGAGCTCTTGGAGGCGATGAGCTTGCCGAGGAAGTTGGTCAGGGTGGGGTCGTGGCCGACCATGAGGACGTTCTCGTAGCTGCGGCACTCGTGCAGCAGACGCTGAAATTGAGCGAAGTCGGCGCCAGGTTCGAGGGCCTGGGCGTGGAGGATTTTGGCCTCGTAGCCCATTTCTGTGCCGACGAGCTGGGCGGTCTGGAGGCAGCGCTTGAGGGGACTAGAAATGATGAGGTCGAAGCTGATCTTGAGACCACTAAGGACAGAGGCGAGCTGCAGGCAATGGCGTTTGCCATCTTTGTCGAGGGGTCGTTTCACATCGAGCTTGGGATTGAGCCGACGGGTTCCGGCGCTGGCGTGGCGCATGAGGTAGACATCCAGGCCGGCACGGTTGGGATGGGTGAAGAAGGTCAGCGCGGGGGCGGTTGCGGGAGCCCCAGAGGGGGAGCCAGCGCGCCGGGCGGCGGCGTGATGAGGCAATACCGCGCTGTTGGCGCCGTTGTGGCTTTCGGAAGAGTTGGCGGGCGTAGGTAAGTCGTTCACGGAAGTGCTCACCTTCAAGTGGATGATCGGGACCGGGCGGCAAGTTGCGCGTCGTCCTCATGGGCAGGGGGAAGGTCGAGACGCCGGAGTTCGCTGTAGAGTAGCCCGGCGAGGCGGGTAGAACGGTAAATTTTTACGAAACCGGCGGTCTGGAAGGCGTTGTGGATGTCCGGAAGACGCTGTGGGCGCAGGCCGGTGAGCAGGCGAAAGGCGAGGTAGAGGGCCTGAATGTAGACGAGCCCCAGAGTCCGCCAGGGTTGGCGTTGCGGGATTGCGAAGTCCGAGAGGACCCAGAGGCAGCCGGGAGCGACGCGGCGTGCGAGGTTGTGGACTAGGGTGTCCAAATCCTGTTGGTGAAGGCAGTCGAGAAAAAAATGAGTGACGATCAAGTCGGTTTTGCCGAGATTGAGGTCTGCGGGAAGCTCTGTGGCGGAGGTTTGCAGGGTTTGAAGGCGAGGAGCGGCAAAGGCACAGCGTTGGCGAAGGAGGTGGAGCATGGCGGCGCTGGTATCCACGGCGACGACCCGGAGGTTCGGGGCTCGGCGGAGGAGTTGCGCGAGGAAGCGTCCGTCCCCGTCACCTAAGACAAGGGCGTGGTTGGCGTTGGTGAGAAGGGGCAGGAAATGCTCGCGGGTGCGGGTGAGGAGGTGACCCAGGAGGAGGTATTCGGCCCAGCGATAAAGGCGGGCGACGCGGTCAAAGTTGGCCGGGGAGGTGCGTGCGGCATGGGATGGAGGGGATTCCGCGGTCATCGGGAGCGAAGCACGATGCCGATGGCGAGGGGAAGCGGGGTAAGAAGGCAGAGGTCGGCCAGGGCGCGCAGGTTCAGCGGGTGCAGGCGATGGCGGGCGGCGTGCAGGACCAGAAGGAGGGCCCCCGCCATGGCGCAGGCCAGTGGGACGGCTGCTGGATGTGCAAGGGGGGTGTGACCTCCGTGCGTGGTCACTGTGAGATAGAACGCGTCCGCGCAGAGGGTAAACACAACGGCAAGGAGTTTGAGGTGGCGGACGGCCCAGCGGGTGGAGGGATGGGCGTCCTGGCGATTGTGGGGGTGTTCCCATGCGTAGAGAAAGAGGCAGTTCAGGGTGCAGACACAAGCGAAGCAGAGAGCCGAGGGCAGGAGGGCAGAGCGCAGCCCGGGAGCGCGGGCGATGGCCGGAATGAAGATTGCGGCGGGGAAGAAGAGGCCGACTGCCAACTCTTTGGGGAGGCGGTGTTGCTCCGTTGAGGGCGCAGAGCGGGCGTGGATGAGGAGAAGCCATGCGCCTAGCAGGCTGGCCAGAAGGATGTAAAGGTGGAGGACGGGGTCGGCTGTCCTGTGAAGCAGAAAGACGAGGGGAATGCAGGCCAGGAGGATGGCCAGCAGGAAGTGGTTGCGGTGGCGGTGGTGAAAGTGGTGACGTTCTTCGAGGTGGATGACAGCCGGACTGGTGAAGAGAGGTTTGGCGTCGAGGAGGCGGTCCGCGGCGTAGAGCATCCAGACGGCGACGAACATGGCTACCGGGTCGAGGCGGCTGATGCGGACCCCGGCGCACCAGGCGATGAAGGCGATCCAGGAGGCGGCAACGGTGGGAGCGTCGAGAGAGAGGAGATGCCAGAGGGCGAGTGGGGAGCGCACCGAAGGCACCGGCTCGGCCAGCCGTTGTGGGAGAAGAAACGGCCGGCCGGAGGGCGGTGAGGATGGGCGTGGAGCGCTACTCAAAAGTGGAAAGCCTTCCTCAGGGCCTGTGCCCCGAGAGTTAGGGTTGGCGTTGCCGAAGCGTGGTTGGCTCGTAGTTGGAGGGTGTTTCCGACGTGCGAACCGTGAGCGCGCGGGCGAGATGGAAATGAATGATGCTTTCTGAGCCGATGCTTACCTGCTGGCCGCGCGTGGCTCCCTGCAAGACAGTGCCACCGCCGCCCCCGGCGAGCGCGCCAATGCCTGCGCCTTTGCCTCCGCCGAAGATGCCGCCCAGGACAGCACCGATGGCGGCGCCACCGCCAATCTTCACGGCTGTATTCGTTCCGCGGTTCTTGCCTTCCACCGTGTAGGCGTCGGTGGCAACGGGAACGGTGGTGCCGTGACGGCGAACGGAGATTAATTCAATCGAGAGCTCGGAGTGCCCTTTGAAGTGGGCAGCGTCTTTGGCGACGAGGACGCGGCCGCTGACGGCGGAGCCGGCGGGAATAATGACCAGACCGTCGCGGACGACCTCCTGCGTGACGGTCCCGCTGAAGGGCTGGCCATCCTGGGAGTTCTGGCTGCTCAGACCTTCGGTGATGCGAATGGGGACGATCGTGCCTGCAGGAGCCGTGATGTCGCGGTAGGTCGGGGCCGGCGGCGGGGGTGGGGCTGAGCCAGTGGCCGCAGGAGGCGGCAGCGGCCGGTTCTGTGCGAGGGCCTGCCGCTCCTGGGGGGTGGTTGCGCGGGGCTGCGTGGGAGCCGAAGGCGAAGTAATGGTGGGGGCGACCTGGACGTCAGCGACCGTGAGTTGGTCGACAACTTCCTTGACGCCTTTGATCTTGGCGGCATCCTGGGCGGCGACGGTAGAGGCAGTGTCGTCGGAGACATTGCCGGAGAGGGTGACGATGCCCTGGTTGGTGGCTACCTGGATGGGCTGTTGATTGATAGCGGCGTCGCCCTTGAGGGCGCTTTGGACCTGAGCGGTGAGTTGCGCGTCCGGAACGGGTGCAGTGGACTTGCTCGAGCAGCCCGAGAGCAAGCCGGCGGTGAGACAACCGGCGCAGGCAATCAGGCGCGGCAGACGGTAGCTGCGAAGGGGTTGAGGGGAAAGGTCGTGCGTCATGGGGTGTCCTCGGGTTCGCGCAGATGGGCGCGCATGATGATGGTGTGATGCTTCCGGTGAGCGATACTGAGCCGCTATGAGAAAGTGGGTTCGTGTGCGGACCGGATGTGCGCCTGCAGCGTATGACTTTTATGTCGTCAAACAACCGGGGCCTAGGTGTGAGCATCCGTATTGGCTCAAGGCAGTGGCTCTGCAATGCGGGGCGTAGCCAATTGGGAAAAGATAAGTCAGGAGATCGCAATGGCAAATAATGACGGCGGTAGCAGCAGTTTTGGATGGTTTTTGGCTGGCCTTGGTATTGGTGCGCTGGTAGGTGTTTTGTATGCGCCGAAGTCCGGCGCGGAGACTCGCGATGAACTGGTCGCCGGGGCTCTGGAGGCGCGCGACAAGGCTAACCAGATGTATTCCCAGGGCAAAGAGCAGGCGACCCAGTATGTGGCGCAGGGCAAGGATGCCGTAAACCAGGCTGTGGCGCAGGGCAAAGAGCAGGTGAACCAGTATGTGCAGCAGGGTAAGGAAGTCGTCGGCCAGGCTGTAGCCACGGGCAAGGATCAGGCTACGCAGTATGTGGACAAGGGCAAGGAATACTACGACAAGGGCCGGACCCAGTGGTCGCAGTACGTGGACAAGGGCAAGGACCTGGTTCAGAACCAGACTGAAGCCGTATCGGCTGCTGTAGACGCGGGCAAGGATGCCTACGTAAGCAAGACCAACGAGGCGGCAACCCCGAGTTCGTAGGGCAAGTAGAACGCAGAGCACAGGGCCGGTGTGATCACCGGCCCTTTGTTTTGAATCAAACACGATGAATAGTGTGAGAGCCTGCCGAGCGGCGGGCAGAGTCTCTGCGAACGGCAGACAAGGAGTTTTGTATGGGAGCCCTTCATTTCCCGGCGATGTTGCTTTTGCAGGACGCGGGCACGATGGCCAATGACGTTCACCTGATCATGATCTGTGAGGTGATTCTCACGGCCGTGGTGGTGCTGCTTCTAGTGGGGATCGCGGTTGCCGGCCTGGTGATTGTGAGCAAAGTCACACAGCTGGTGAAGGCGGCCGATGCCAAGGCGCAGCCGCTGCTGGCGCAGGCCACGCCTTTGATTGCGAAGAGCAAAGAGATCGTTGGGCACGTGAACGAGATCGTGGCTGATTTGAAGCCGAAGATCGCCGCGGTGACCTCGGATCTGCAGCCGAAGATCGCGGCGGTGACCTCCGATCTGCAGCCGAAGATTGCCAGCGTTTCGAGCGACGTGCAGCACATCTCGAGCGTGGTCCGGAGCAAGGTGGATGAGGCCGGACTGACGTTTACCAAAATCAACCAGACGGTTGAGAAAGTAAATGAGACCGTGCAGGGGTATAACTCGACCGCGCAGGACGTGAACGCGAAGGCCAAGGGGCAGGTCGAGCGCGTGAATGGCATGGTGAGCGAGGCTCTGACAACAACGCAGCATGTCAGCAAGCAGATTCAGCATGGAATCAAGGTCCCGGTGGAGAAAATTGCGGGCTGGGTGACGGCGGCCAAGATCGGGATCGAGAATCTTTCGGATAAGATCCCGTTTTTGAATGGAAACCCGCCAAGTGGCGGGCGTAAGCCTGGTGCGCCCAAGCCGGGACCTGTGCCTGTGCCGCCCGTAGGAGCAAGGGTGGTTCATACGGCTGCGGATGTTGCCCAGGTCACGGGTGTGCCGGTGCGCAATACGCCGCCGAATGGTTGATCGGGTCGGATTCGGAGTCACAAGGGGAGGGCTACCGGCTCTCCTCTTTTCTTTCGGGGTCGATAGAATAGGGAGTGATGCCGGAGCGTGACACCATTGCCGTGGCGATGTCGGGAGGGGTGGATTCCTCTGCCGTGGCAGCCATGCTGCACGCGGAAGGGCATCCGGTTGTCGGGCTAACGCTGCAGTTGTGGAATCAGCGGCGGCTGGCGGGGCGCGAGGGCATGCCGGAGACGGTGCAGGGACGGTGCTGCTCGATCGATGACGTGTACGACGCGCGGCGGGTGGCGGAGCACCTGGGGATTCCGTACTACCTGGTGAATGCGCAGGAGCGTTTTGAGGATGAGGTGGTGCGGCCGTTTGTGGACGAGTATCTGCATGGGCGGACGCCGATTCCGTGCACGCTTTGCAATAACCACCTGAAGTTCGACCAGCTGCTGGAGACGGCGCGTGGCATTGGGGCGGAACGCATTGCGACGGGGCATTATGCGCGGAACCGGTTCGATCCGGAACGGGGACGATGGGTGTTGTCTCGGCCGGCGGATAAGTCGAAGGACCAGACGTACTTTTTGTTTGGGTTGACGCAGGAGCAGTTGAGCCGGACGCTGTTTCCGTTGGGGGAGATGCAGAAGCCTGCCGTGCGGGAGATGGCGGCTGAGCAGGGTTTGGAGCTGGCGCAGAAGCCGGACTCGCAGGAGATATGCTTTATTCCCGGTGGAAGCTACTCGCAGTTTCTGAAGGCGTACCTGGACGAGCAGGGGCGGGAAATGCCGGATTTGGCGGGGGAGCTCGTGGCGGCTGGGGGTGAGGTGCTGGGGCGGCACGAAGGGATCCATGAGTTTACGGTGGGCCAGCGGAAGGGGTTGGGTTTGAGCGGGCCGGAGCCGCTGTATGTGCTGAAGATTCATCCGGACTCGCACCGGGTGGAGGTGGGGCCGGATGCAGCCTTGTATACGCGGGTGCTGCGGGCGGATCGGTTGAACTGGGTGTCGATGGCGGAGCCGGGTGAGGCGGTGCGGGTGAGTGTAAAGATCCGGCATCGGCATGAGCCTGCGTCGGCGACGTTGTATGTGACGGGGCCGGACGTGGTGGAGGCGGTGTTCGATGAGGCGCAGCGGGCGGTAACGCCGGG
>CAXUDN010000134.1:6297-9828 GCA_964249715.1 uncultured Acidobacteriaceae bacterium | reverse complement strand
TCCATGTGGATGCGCATGGTGCCGGCGATGGTGCGGACGGCGCCGGAGCCTACGCCGAAATCTGCGATGGCCTTGGTGGCGGCTTCGCGGAGTTTGGGGTGGTTGCAGAGGCCGAGGTAGTTGTTGCTGGCGAGATTGATGACCTCGCGGCCGTCGTAGTGGCAAAGGGGCCCCTGGGTGTCGTCGAGGACGCGGAGATGGAAGTAGGTGCCTTTTTCGCGGAGGTCGTCGAGGACGGCGGTGAGGTGGGCGAGTTGGGGGCGCTTGGGGCTTTCGACGGCGGGCGTGGGTGGGGTTGCGGTGGCGGCGCTCATGACTTCTAGGCTAACGCTTCGCGGCATCTGAGAGGGGAGGTGGGCGGCAATGAGCTCCGTGCGATTCCGGACGGGGAGAATGAGTGTTGGCGGGGTGGTTTGTTTAGTGCTATTGGGTGGGTGCCACGGGGATACAAGCCAGGGTGAGGGGCAGGGTCATGGGCAGGCGAAGACGTCCCCGGTAAGGCAGAATCTGCAACAGCCTTTGCCGTCGACTGCGGATGAGGTGGATCCGAGTTCGCCGCGGGCGGTGTTGGGTGGGACGTCGACGACGGAGCGCGGCAGTGCGCGGGGCGACGGGGGCGACTCCGGGTCAGGGTGCGCCGCGGCCGCAGCGGTAGACCTCGGCTCACCACAGGCCGGAGACTTTGATGTTTGCAATACCCGGTGGCTGAGTCCGGGCCCAGGCGAAACCAGGAGATGCTGTCTTCTTAGCAAATTCACGAAGTCAGCGAGCGGGGTTCCATCAAGGCGCATAGAAACGTCCAACGGACATGCTTCTTCGAGGTTTGTGCAGGGCGTTCACCGCAATCGCGTCTGCCTGCTGTGTCGCTCATGCTTGCAGCATGGCGCAAGTGCCACAGGAGTCGGCCTCGGCGGCAAACAATACGCTGACGGTGCGGTCGTCCCTGGTGCTGGTTCCGGCGTTGGTGAAGACGAAGAGTGGGGAGTTGGTGTTCTCGTTGAGCGCCGATGATTTTGAGTTGACGGATGATGGGGTTCCGCAGGCTTTGCGACTGGAGCCGGATACGGATGCGCAGCCGTTGGCGCTGGTGGTGCTCGTGCAGACAGGTGGACTGGGGGCGGAGCATCTGCGGGATTACCGGGGCTTGGATGCGGTGCTGGAGGCGGTGGTGGGGGATGTGAAGCACCGGGTGGCGGTGGTGAGCTTCGATAGTGTGCCGCATCTGGAACAGGGGTTTAGCGCGGACACGGCGGCGGCGGCGGAGACGCTGAACGGACTGGAGGAAGGGGATCCGGGGGTGGCGATTCTGGATGGGTTGCGGTATGCGGTGGATCTGTTGCGGAAGGAGCCGGCAGAGTACCGGCGGGCGGTGGTGATGTTGAGCGAGACGATTGATTCGGGGAGTGGGACGAGTCTGGAGGAGGCGCTGCGGGTGGTGGGGGATACGAATACATCGATCTATGCTTTCGGTTTTTCGAGTACACGGAGTGCGGCCAAGCATGAGGCAGCGAAGTTGGCTATACCGAACCATCCGACCGTGTATTCGTCTACGCCGTACCCGGCGGATGGGTGTATGAGCCGGGAGCCGAGTGCGGATCCGGACGCGCATGGGAGCCGAAAGCGGCAGGCGCTGGATTGTGCGAGTGACTTGTTTCCGCCGCTACGGATCGCGCGGCTGGCGTTTGTGGCCGCAAAGGACAGTATGGAGCGGAATGTGCCGGAGACGGTGACCCGGCTGGCGGGGGGTGAGTATTTCGCGTTTAAGGATGCGCGTTCGTTAGGGCGGGGGTTGGTGCCGATTATGAATGATGTGCCGAACCATTATGTTCTGAGCTTTACGCCGCAAGCGCCGCACGCGGGGTTGCATGCGTTGGAGTTGCGGTTGAAGGATAGGCCGGGGTTGGAGTTGAAGGCGCGGAGTGCGTACTGGGTGGATGAGGGGGCGAAGTAGCGAGCGGCGGACATGTTATCGGCGGACCTGGAGGAGGATTTTGCTGGCTTCGCCGGATTCGAGGAGGTGCATGGCGTGGTCGAAGTCGGCGAGGGGGAGGCGGTGGGTGATGACGGGGGAGAGGTCGATGTGGCCATCGCGGAGAAGGGCTTCGGCCTGAAGCCAGGTCTCGTACATTTTGCGGCCGTTGATGCCGTGGACGGTGGCGCCCTTGAAGATGATGGCGTCGGCGAGGTCGAGCTCCACGGGCCTGGAGGGAAGGCCGAGGAGGGAGGCGCGGCCGCCGTTGCGGAGGAGGCGGAAGCCCTGGCGAATGGCGGAGGGGTGGCCTGACATTTCGAGGAGGACGTCGACGCCGTTGCCCCAGGTGGCTTCTTTGACGATGACTTCAGCGGCGGGGTCGGTGGGGTCGAGGAGGTCATCCGCGCCCATCTTTAAGGCCAGATCCCGGCGGTGGGGGTTGGGTTCAACAGCGAAGACACGGGTGGCGCCGCAGGCCTTCGCCACGGCGATGGAGAAGAGACCGATGGGGCCGCAGCCGGTGACGAGGACGGTCTGGGCGGCGATGGGGCCGGAGAGGACGGTGTGGACGGCGTTGCCGAAGGGGTCAAAGAGGGATCCCCACTCGCGGGGGATGCGGGGGTCGAGCTTCCAGACGTTGCCCGCGGGGATGCGGACGAAGTCGGCGAAGGCGCCGTCGGCGTCGACGCCGAGAATTTTGACGAACTGGCAGACGTGGGCCTGTCCGGTGCGGCACTGGAGGCAGTGGCCGCAGGCGACGTGCATCTCGGCGGAGACGAAGTCGCCGGGGCGGACGTTGGTGACGCGATCGCCGACGGCGGCGACGGTACCGGAGAACTCATGGCCGGGAATGTAGGGGGGCTTGATGCGGTTCTGCGCCCAGGTGTCCCATTGAAAGATGTGGAGGTCGGTGCCGCAGACGGAGGCGGTTTCTACGGCGATGAGGACGTCGTCGGGGCCGATATCGGGGACGGGCATCTCGCGCATCGTCATGCCGGGACCGGGAGCGGTTTTGACGAGAGCGTGCATGGTTTTGGGCAGCTCGACTGAGGATGAGAATGCGGCGGGCGTTGTGGCAACTGCGGCCATACGTTCGGGACTCCTTCATCGCCTTCGTGCGCGGGAAGGCCAACAATTCATGGTACCGCGAGGCTATCCGCGGCCGCGCAAGCGGGTGAGCTGGCGGCGGTCTTTGCCGGTGGGCTTAAGGGCGGGCAGGCGCTCGAAAGAGAACATGGCTTTGCGCTCTTCCTGAGCTTTGGCACGGGCGGCCTGGCTTTCGTCGGACTCGTAGAAGAGGAGCTGGGCTTCGGAAGCGGGGCCGCGGGTGTCGCTGAGTTTCAGGACCTGGATGGCGTAGACGCCGCTGTCGGTGGTGATTTCGAGGTTGTCTCCGGTTTTGACCTCGCGGGCGGGTTTGGCGAGTTGGCCGTTGGAGCGGACGCGGCCAAGATCGCAGGCTTTGACGGCGATGGCGCGGGTTTTAAAAAATCTTGCGGCCCAAAGCCACTTGTCGATGCGCGTGCCGGTCATGGGGTCTCGGTGGTTAGTGGTTGGTG
>CAXUDN010000134.1:0-6197 GCA_964249715.1 uncultured Acidobacteriaceae bacterium | reverse complement strand
GGTGGTTGGTGATCGATGACGTTTGAGGTTTTTGATGCTCAGGGTCGTGAGAGCAGCTGGCGGGTTAGGCGGAGAGCCTCGGTTTGGGTGGCGGGATCGTCGCCGAAATCGGGGAGCCAATGCATGCGGGGGTCACGGCGGAACCAGGTGAGTTGGCGTTTGGCGTAGTTGCGATGGCCCTGTTGGGCTTCGGTTATAGCTTGGGGGAGCGTGATTTTGTGTTGGAGGACCGCGATGGCCTGGGCGTAGCCGAGGGAGTTGAGGGCTCGGGCGGTTTCGCCGAAGCGGGCCTGGAGGGCGGCGGTTTCGTCGAGGAGGCCGATGGTGAACATGGTCGCAGCGCGGGCGTTGATACGGCTGTAGAGTTCGGCACGGTGTGGGTTGAGGCCGAGTTGGAGGATGCGAAAGCCTTGCAGGGGATCGCGGCCGGTCTGCCATTGCTCCGTCTGAGGTTTGCGGGCGAGAAGGGTGACTTCGAGGCTGCGGATGAGTTTGGGGGTGTCGTTGGGGTGGATGAGGGCGGCGGCTGCGGGGTCGAAACGGCGTAGGAGGCGATGGAGATTGGGTCGACTGCGAAGGCGTTCGCGGAGAGCTTCGTCGCGGGGGGGTGCGGGGGCGAGGCCGTCCAGCAGAGCGCGGAGGTAGAGGCCTGTGCCTCCGGCGATGATGGGGAGCTTGTTGCGGTTGCGAATGTCTGCGAGGGTAGCGCGGGCAGCGCGGGCGTAGTCGCCGGCAGTGGAGGGCTGGTCGGGGTCGAGGAGATCGAGGCCGTGATGCGAAATGCGGGTACGGTCTGCGGGGGAGGGCTTTGCGGAGCCGATGTCCATGCCGCGGTAAATGGCTACGGAGTCGCAGGAGAGGATTTCTCCGTTGAGTTGCTCGGCAAGAAAGAGGGCGAGTGCGGATTTGCCGCTGGCGGTAGGGCCGGCGACGACGATGAGGGCGGGTTGGGCTTCGGGTGATATCACCGTAAATTTACAGCGGTTCTCCCCATCAGGATTTCCCAGGGGTGCTTAGAGGGCGTTCCTGGGCCTGAATGCCCGCACCGTCGCTAGAGATGGAGCTGAAAAGCGGCACAGCGTGTCCAAGCGAACCTCGGCGGCTGAAGCCGCGTTGCTTTCACCGGGGATCTACGGTGGGCTAAAACCCCACCCTTCCCGTCCTTGCCCTTTCGGGGGTCAATGAACCCACGCGCAGAAGTAGAAGCTACACGCATGGGGAAGCTGCTCCAGGGCATTGAACGAAAAGCGAATTACCACTGAGTCCACCAGCCAGGGAAGAAGGCTCGGTCGGCGCCAGCGCGGAAGAGACTGATGGCGAGCGCTAGCAGGGCTAAGAGGAGAAGGCCGCGCAACATACTACGGCCCTCTTTTGTCTCGCGCTCATGCAGGTAGACGGCGCGTTCCGCACGCGCTTTTAGAACTCCCGGTGTGTGCGTGAGGGCGCGGGGTGGTTCGGCACGACGGGAGGGAAAAGGTGGAGGCTTTTTGGACGGCGGGCTGTGTTTGTCAGGAGGTGTGGCCAAGATGGCTGGCATGGAAGCTACTGAGTATCTTCGTTGACGAGGAAGTTGATGCGCAATTCCAAATTTGGGCCATGAAACTGGGAGGGTAGCGCGGGAAATTGACCGACACCGGTAATGGATCCCCAGGCAGCTTTATTAAGGGCATCATCGTGGGTGGAACCGTCCAGGGCCATATGGCCAATGGTTCCATCCGGCAGGATGGTGAAGCGCACCAGGGTTGTGCCCGATTTGCGCAGTGGGGGACGGGCTTCTTCCGGGATCAGCGGGATCCATTGATCGTAGATCTCGCGCAGGATGCGCTTGAGATAGGGATCAAAGTTCACTCCCTGGGTGTCGGACAGGATTTCCGCGCCACCCATGCCGAGACTGGTACCACCCCGATTCGAGCTGACACCGCTGCCGTTGCCGCCGCCACCGCCGCGCGTCGCGGAGTGAATGGCCTGCTGAATGGAATCCGAGGCCGACTGCGGGACACTGTTGAAGTTCGGGCGGGACGAGGGCTGAGGACGGGGTGCGTCGGCGACAACCGGGGGCGGCGTGCGAGGTTGGGGTACGGGCTGGGGTGCGGGGGTCGCGGGAAGATTCGGTGGGGCAGTGGAGGGAGCGAGGTTAGGTGTTGGAGCCGAAGGTAGCGGACGTGTGGGCTGGGTGCGGGGGGCGGGCTCGGGAGGCGAGGGCGCTGGAGGTTGCGGCACTTTGGGCGCGGTGGCGCGAAGGTGCTCCAGGGTGCGATTGTCCACAGACGGAGGTGGCGACGTGCGCAGCCGGGGTGCGGTGAGCGTGGGAGCGGTGAGGGTGGTCAGCTCACGGTCACGAAGAACATCCTGGGGCAGCACGACCCGGGGGGAGTGCCACAGATATTTGGGGCCAAAGAGCACGATCAGGGCTACGGCCATCCAGACGAAGACGGAGATGTAGACCGATTCGCGGAAGCGTGCGCGGGCACGCTCATCCTCCAGGGTGTCCAGCAGGCTAACGAGCTCATGCGCTTCGAGTTCGCCATAGCGCCCGGTCCGAATGCGGAGGGGATGGAGACGGGCCGTGTTTTTCACGGCGATGTGGGGAACGAAAGAGAGAGGCCGGTCGGGATCAGCGTTATCCGGCAAGTCACCGGCGCCCTCTGCCGAATAGCTGGTGCTTTCCGCGCCTGACTGTTCGGGGCGGTTGGGCTCCAGTTGTTGCTCTTCAGTTGGCGTTGGCGAAGTGGGTGGCATGAGGCGCTGTGTCTCTGACGGAAAAGCCGGAACGAAGGTTGCGGCTCCCGAGGCGCTGACTTGCCCCAAACTTCATTCTCTCATTTTCGCTGCGGGCCGGGTATGGCGCAAATGGGGTGCGCGTCGGCTATTCTGGGCGATGTGCCCGCTCCTTCCCTGCAAGGCCGAACGGCCGCCATCCTCACTGCCAGCGACCGCTGTTTCGCTGGAACGCAGATGGATCGCTCGGGCCCGGCGATCGCCGAAGTGCTGGAGGCTGAGGGTGCCGAGGTGGTAGACAGAATTCTGTCGCCAGACGACCTGTCCATTCTGATCGAGCATCTGCGCTCCCTTGTGATGGCGGGGGTTGCCTTGATCGTCACTACGGGTGGGACTGGGTTGGGACCGCGCGACAACACGCCGGAGGCTACGCTTGCGGTTTGTAACCGAATGGTTCCGGGGCTCGCCGAACTGTTGCGCCAGCAAGGTGCACGAGAGACACCGTTCGCGGTTCTTGGTCGTGGGGTCTGTGGCGTTGGAGAAAGTTCGCTCATTGTGAACCTTCCGGGTAGTCCGGCCGGCGCCGCAAGCGGATTGCGCACGATTTTGCCTCTGCTCCCGCATGCGCTTGATCTGCTGGCGGGGCACACCCATCACGGTCCCGTGGACAACTGATATACGGCGGTGCGGCGGGGCAGGGCTGTACCGGCGCTGGGTGACGTAAAATTGATCCTTGTGAAGCTTGGCCCCATTGCTCTCCTCCATAAGGTCTCCGCTGTATTGCTGGCTGTGATGAAACCGCTGGGCGTGTGGGGCGTTGGGGGATTGGCGCTGGTTGATTCCGCGTTGATTCCGATTCCCGTGTCGATGGATGGGGTGGTTATCGGCTATGTGGCCAACAACCATCAAAAGTTTTTACTGTATTGCGTGATTGCCGCGGCCGCTTCAGCCATTGGAGCCCTGGTTCCTTTTTATGCGGGCCGGGCCGGCGGGGAGCTGTTTTTACTGAAGCGCATCAACCGGGAACGCTACGAGCGGATGCGGGACCGGTTCGAGAAGCAGGAATTCTTTGCAATTCTGATCCCCGCGATGCTGCCGCCGCCGACGCCTCTTAAGCTTTTTGAGTTTGCCGCAGGCGTTTTCGAGATGAAGCCATTGCCTTTCGGCATGGCGATCTTCTGCGGAAAGATGATCCAGTTTGTGGTGTGCTCTTTGTTGACGATCTGGTTTGGCCCCGCGCTGGTGCACAGCATGCGCCATGCCATGCACCGGCACCTCGGGATTGTGATTGGAACCGCGCTGTTTGCTGTGCTTCTGCTGCTTGCGTACATCGTCCGGAAGGTATTCGATCGGCGAAAGGGCGTGCCGCTGCCCGTGGAAGAAGGAGCGGTTTAATCCAGCGGGTCAGGCGAGCGGGTCGTTGCCGGCTGCCAGTCGCATGGCTTTGACGATGTGCGAGGCTAGGACGGGCAATCCGAACAGGACACCGGCGGTCAGGGCGGTGGACACCAGATCGTTGCCATAGAACGGCAGAGCCGCGGCGTAGCAAGCCAGGAGGCCGGCTGTGCTGTGTGGATACATGCCGCTTTGTGCCCAGACGAAGAAGTTACTCAGAACGAAGAAGCCCGTTGCGGATGAAACTACGGCCGCAGCGACGCGCAGGGGAGTGACCTGACGCAGCAGGGTGCTGCCCAGCAAGCAGACCGCGCCGTACCAGACCCAGGTGACCAGATAGGAAGGCAGGTGGAAGGGATAGTTGTAGACGTAAGAGGTAAGGTATACGTCGGTGAGCGCCATGACGGCAATAGCGCAAACAGCCTGCCAACGTGGGCGGCGTGATCCGAAAAACAACAGGCCGCCCCCGACCGCGGTGACGTTCAAGCCGACGCCATGCAGGGTGTGGGGCAGAAGACGGCTGAGCGCCGCGAGCAGAAGAACCAGATAGGCGAGCATTGCAGCCCCTTTTGAGCGAGTGAACCGGCGTCGGGACGGATGCCCGTGCGGTCGCGAAAGCGTAGTTCCATTGTAAGCGAAGGGATTCCGCCTGGCACCGGGCGATCAATGTTCGAAGCGCCCGTCGATGCCCTGCTCTAGGACCTGCCCTGAACGCGTGAGGTCGACACTGCCGGTCAGGGGCGTTGTGTTTCCGCGGCGGAGGAGGGGTGTTGTGTTCTTGAAGCGCAGATCCTCGAAGAGAACCGTTACCTCTGGGCCGGTCGGGTTGGAGGACGTTGCGTCATTGGAGATCACCCAGGGCATGCTGGACCAATCGAGGTACACCTGCCCGAGACGGCTTCGTTCTGCCGCCTGAAGGAATCGATCGGGTGTGGGCTTGTCGAGGGTTTCGGTCACGGAGAGTGTCCCTACGCGGGTGTTGGCTGTTCCGAGTTGGTAGGCTGGACCGAAATCGGTGGCGGTGTACCAGCGAAAGAGGCTGAGCGGATCAGGGCTAGCGACTACCTTCTGGGGGGTTAGCGTGATTTGACGAGCTTGTGATTCCTGGTCGGGGTCCGCCTGGCCGGCAGTGTTGTCGGCAGCCGGTGCTTCGAGGATTTGCGCGCCGGCGAGAGAAGCGGCGAGATTGTGTTCATAGGTACGGACAAGCCAAAGCGCGAGGACTGCGAGCAGTGCTGCGCGCGCCCAGCCAGCGCCTCGGAAAGTCGGCCGTTTGGCGCCGACTTCCTGGCCGATCAGCGCGAAAAGGCTGGGGAGCAGCAAACCGGCCAGCAAAAAGAGAAAGAGCAGTGGGTCGAAGATGAAGACGATCGAGGCTGCGTACCAATGCGGATTAAAGGGGAAGAAGGGGCGGACGCCGTAATTGTTCGTGAAGTCCAGCAGGATGTGGCTGAGGAGGGCGAGGAGAATGAAGCCGCACAGGACTGCCCAGCGTACAGGCGCGGGTTGCGCGCTTCTCTTGCCTGAGGTGGTCGCCGTGCGGCGGGTACGCCAACGGTGGAATAGCCAGAAGGCCGCGAGCAGGAAGCCCGCTTCGAAGGGAATCCCCAAGAATGTATGGGTGATGCCGCGGTGATGCTGGAAGCTGGAGACGGGTCCGCGCAGGGACCAGAGGGTGTCGATGTCGGGCAGCTCGGCGGCGATGGCCATGGCGGCCGTGGTGTACGCGGCTCGGCGATTCAGGCCGGCACGGGCCAGGCATGCGCCCGTGAGAAGGTGGGTCACCGGCTCCATCAGGAGGGAACGATGAAGCGCGTTCTAGAGTGCAAGAAAGGGCTGACGGACGGAGCCCAGTTCGGGGAAGAAGGAGGGCTCCGGCTGTCCCAGGCGTGATTCTCCAGGAGCCGGTAACGCTTCCGCGGCGATGGCTGCGGTGAGCATCTCGATTTCAGCGGGTGCGAGCATATCCGGCGTAAACCCGGCTACGGCGACCTGGCCTGGGGCATCGCCGAGGATCTCGGAGATGCGATTCCAGAAGAAGAAGGGCGATGTAGTGGGAAGAAGAATCATTTGGCGCTTCGGCT
>CAXUDN010000133.1:0-10157 GCA_964249715.1 uncultured Acidobacteriaceae bacterium | reverse complement strand
CCGCGCTAAAATCCCGCCATGCCCCTCACCACCCACCAACCCATAGCCTTTATCCCCACCATCCACCCAGAAGCCGCCCGCACCTTCTACGAAACCACCCTCGGCCTCGGCTTCGTCTCCGACGACGGCTTCGCCCTCGTCTTCCGCGTCGGCCCCACCCCCGGCACCATGCTCCGCGTCGTCCGCGCCGGCGCCTTCACCCCTGCCCCCTTCACGGTCTTCGGCTGGGAAACCCCGGACATCGAAGCAGCGATCGACGACCTGACCCAGCAAGGCGTCACCTTTCTCCGCTATCCCCACTTCGCCCAGGACGACCGCGCAATCTGGCACGCCCCCGGCGGCGCCAAAGTCGCCTGGTTCCTCGACCCGGACGGCAACAACCTCTCCCTCTCCCAACACTCCGCCTAAGTTGCCTCCACATTGCGCAGAATTACACGCAAACTCCGTACACTTGAAGAAACACAAAGAGGGCTTCCTCTAAGAAGCCGATATGGGAAGGGGCACGACTTCAGTCGTGCCGTAGGAGCCGCCGACGAACCCGGCTTCAGCCGCTGAGGTACGCTTCACGTCGCCTCGCCCTCCCCAACCTGTCTGGCCGCAACCAACGCAAACGTCCTTCAGGAGAGACCACCACGCTGCGAAATCCCCAAGTACCCCACCGCTAACCCTATCTTTCGACGTACTTTGCAGAAAAGTACCCCAGGGGGGAGGGTACCCACCCTAACTCACAGTACCCCCACCCAAATGCCCCAAAGCCAAGCCGATCGCATACGTCACCACCCCCTCCAGCGCGCCCACCCACGTCATCTCAAACCCGCTCGACCACCACGACCGGATCGTCACCAGACTCTTCGCCGCCCCCACCCCAAAGTGCGCCACCAGCGACACGACCGCAGCCACGATCACCGCTCGAAACCCAGACAGAAAGAAGAACGGCACAATCGGAACAAAGGCCCCCACCGCCGTAGAGAGCGCCCCCGACAACGCCGACGTCATAGGATCACTCAGCGACTCCTCCGTCGTATGCAACCGCTCCCGCGCCAACGCCGCCGCCAGCCCCTTCTCATCCATCGCCAGATGTTCCACCACACGATCCGCATCCTCCTGCGGCAACCCGCGCACCTGGTACGTCAGCGACAACAACTCCCGCGCCTCCACCGGATTCAACCGCACCGCCTTCGCCTCGCGCGCAAACTCCGCCTCATAGAACTCCCGCTCACTCTTCGCCGCCAGATAAGCCCCCGCCCCCATCGACAGCGCACTCGCCACCATCCCCGCCATTCCCGCAATCAGCACAAAATGGCTGTTCCCCAACGTCGCCCCAGAAACCCCCGAAACAATCCCAAAGATCGATCCCAACCCATCATTCACCCCATAGATCGCATCCCCTAGCCAGCTCCCCGCCTGCACCCGCCCTCTTTCCCGCTTCTCCAGCAGCTTGTCCAGCGATCCCTGAATCTCCTTCGGACCCCGCGGCGCCGTATCCGTGCCGGCGAGCTTGCCCAGCACCTTGTAGTGCTCCTGCTCATCATGGATCACCCGCTGCAGCACCTCAAGGCTCGCCTGATCCCCAAACTGCTCCATCTGCTCGCTATACCGTGCAATATCCCGGCTCTCGTCCAGCTCCAGCTCACGCAGAGCCGCAAACCCACCCTCCTGCTCCGCCCGCAATACATCCTCATCGGGCTTGTGCTCGAACTCCGGCACATTTGCTCCCATCGCATGAAGCCGGTCCGCCCAAAGATCCGCATGATGCTTCTCCGCCGCCGCAATGCCGCGCAGCGCCCGCCGTGTATTCGGGTCCTTCGCCCGCTCCGCCAGATGGCTATACGTAGCAAACCCCTGCATCTCCGTCTTCCAGTTCGACTGGATCGCCCGCACCAGCTTCTCGTCCTTAGCCGTCCGCCCCACCACGCCGCTCGCCTCCATACAGTCTCCTGAACCAGTCTATCTACGGGCTGGGCTTCTGAATGACGTGGACACAATCCTCCTCTGTAGCGCTCACGACTGGGTGCCCCGCTCTTTGCCGACGGCAAACGGCGGATCGCTCCCGCCCATGCAAGGGCCTTACCCGTGCAATCGGGGAGCGGGTGCCCCACCTTCGCGCGAGTTTCTACCGTCGCTAAGCGGGGTTCTTTGCTGCCGTATCCCTAAGCCGAACTGCCTTCCAAGTCAGTCCGCTCGGCGAGATCGCTCCCCGAACTATCCCACCCGTTACCCCGCCCATCGCTAATTCGCCCCTAGCCGACTCGCCCCGGTAGCATGCACCCATGTCCTGGCTCGTCTGGTCTCTTCTATCCGCTGTCTTCGCTGCCGCCACCGCCTTGCTTGCCAAACTCGGCGTCGCCCACGTCGAACCCAACCTCGCCACCGCCGTCCGCACCACCGTCGTGGTCATCTTCGCCTGGGCCATCGCCCTGGCCCTGGGAACTCACAGCGGCCTGGCGCACATCGACCGCCGCAGCTGGCTCTTTCTCGGCGCCTCCGGCTTGGCGACCGGCCTCTCCTGGATCTGCTATTTCCGCGCCCTCGCCATCGGCCAAGCCTCCAAAGTCGCGCCGGTAGACAAGCTCAGCGTCGTCTTCGTCATCCTTCTTGCCTGGCCCCTCCTCGGGGAAGCCCTCAATGCCCGCAAGCTCACCGGCGGCTTCCTCATCGCCGCCGGAGCCATCATCCTTGCCCTCGGCTAAGCCTGAACGGTTTGCCCCACTCATGCCCCAACGAAGGTCCTCCGTCGCGATCGTCCTCACTCTTGTCCAGCGCAGAACGCTGGGGCGGGTCGTCCTATTCTCATGCGAACGGCGGGGTGACTCCCCGCAGCACCGTAATCAGCAGCAACTTGCCACCTACACCCTCCCCCTGCGACCATGCGCTATGAATCGCCGTCAGTTCGCCCTTGCCTCACTCCCCGCCGCCGTCCTGACCGGCTGCCGTTCGGCCACCCGACCCGCCCGCGACGCCACCCTCCTTCACAACACCGCCGTCCGCACCGCGGTAGCCAACCTAAGCGAAGCCGTCAACCACCTGGATGAACGCCTGACGGCCTTCGGTCCCGAAAACTGGCGAGATGCCCTCGCCAGCGTCCAATCCACCGCCATCCGCCTCCGCAGCGACCTCGATGAACTCAAACATGCCCTCGGCTACGCCGAGTCCCAAGAACCCGAATCGCCCAACAACGAACACCCCCAACCTTCCTAAGTGAACCCATCTCGGCCTGCTGAAGGCAGAACGAATCTAGCGCGCTAAGAGCTATGAAACCTGTTGCATATCATTGGTGTCGTCAGGTCCGCCTTCAGCCAGATCGTAGGTCCTCGTTTGCTGTACGACCCAGCCGCAGGGTAATGTCTCCAATTCATAGGCGAACCCTTCGGCGCTCCTGAACATACAGCATGCTTAACGAAGCCAACGAAACAGCTACGGTAAGCGACTACCGCATATCTCCATAATCCGGCACACCCGGCGTCATTCGATGCAATAAGAACTCCTGAAACAATCCACCCACAGCCCCCATAGCCGTAGCCGTCATGGCATTTCCCACCACCAGCCCAATACCCCGGCTCGCGGCCGGATAATACACATTCGAGATCCCCGCCGACCCTAGATTTCCCAACACATTCGAGTAATTCACCTGCCAGCGCCCGTTATCCCCCTTGCACATCACCGTACTCGCCACCGCATACATCACCCGCGACGCGAAAGACCCCGTACCTTTCACGAAGTACCGCGGATCCTGGTGCAACAACGCGGGAAACACCGCCTGCCCCAGCATCGTGCTCGTCAAACCATCCGTATACGCCGCCCCAAACCTCTTCCCATAGCCGCTCGCCCCGAGCCGGTACCCGGGAAACGTATGCGCCCGCTGCTCCGACCCTGCCACCACGCCCGCCATCAGAAATGCCACCGGGTCGACCGAGAACCGGGACGCCAGCCGAAGCTTCTGGCCGCCGCTTAACGGCTGGGCATTCGGCGCATAGGAGGCATAAAAATTAGGGAACACCCCCAGAACCCTCTGCTTCTCCGCCAACTCCATCTGCGCCTCAGCCACGTCGCGCCCCGACGCCCTGACCTCCACAGCCTCCCGCGCCCTCACCGTAAGCGCGATCTCCCCAAGTTCCAGCCGCTGCCCCGCACCGAGCTCAGCCCCGCTCGTCGACTGCTCGAAACCCTCACGCTCCACCGTCACGGTGTACGTGCCCGCAGGCACCTCCGCAAACGCAAACCCGCCATCCCCGCCCGACCGGACATGCAACGGCCCATGCCGTCCGCTCTTGTCCACCAGCGTCACCAAGGCATCCGGAACAGCCGCGTCGCTCGTATCCTCGACCGTTCCACCTAGCGTGCCTTCCCCGTCGCTCTCCGTTCCATGCTTCGCAAGCTCACCCGCACTCACCCCGGCCGCCATGAATCCTGAGGGCCGCTGACAATGAGCTCCCTCCAGCCAACAGGTCAGGAGAAACAGCATGGCAACTCCCGAAACCGCAGCGCGCACCCCTTGCCACCGGCGTCCCTCACCCTTCGGTCTCCCACATTCATCGTGCCAACCCCGCATTGATTCCACCCAACCCGCGCTCTCTTCGCTTTCAGAGCCGTTCCCCTACCTTCACTCCGACCGCCCCGCCGCGACTATCCCCGAACCCGGTCATTACCCCACCCACCAGCCTCATTACCAACACCGCACCCGTTGCATCCCCATCCCACAACAGCTACGCTGATCACCTCCCTATGCCTGCCAACGACACAGCCTTCCCAAGCCTCACCCAGCCTCAACGCGACCACCTCCGCGCCCTCGCCGCCACCGCCGCCCAGAACTCCTACTCCCCCTACTCGCAGTACCGTGTCGGCGCCGCGCTTCTGCTCACCACCGGCGAAACCATCACTGCCACGAACGTGGAAAATTGCTCCTTCCGCCTCACCTGTTGCGCTGAGCAATCTGCCATCACACGAGCCGTCGCCCAACACGGCCCCGCCATTCGGCTCGCCGCCGTCGCCGTCGCTAATCTTAACGGCAACGCCTCCACCCCCTGCGGCGCATGCCGCCAAACCCTCGCCGAGTTCGCCGACGACGCCACCCCCATCCTCTATCCAGGCGCGAACGGCCTACCCGAAGAAACCACCCTCGGCCAACTTCTTCCCCAGGCCTTCCGCCCCAGCTCCCTCGCCTAAACCCATGACCGACGCCATCCACCCCCCATTCCACGCTCAAGACATCCTCACCAAAAAACGGGACGGCCACGAGCTCTCCACCGCCGAAATCCAAGCCCTCATCCACGCCATCGTCCACTCCCACCAACCCCACACAACCCCCTCAATCTCAGACCCCCAGATCGCCGCCTTTCTCATGGCCGTCTTCCTCCGCGGCCTCACCCCGCGCGAGCTCGCCGACCTCACCCAGGCCATGCGCTTCAGCGGCGCCACCCTCCACGCCCCACTCAGCACCTACACCGTCGACAAACATTCCACCGGCGGCGTCGGCGACAAAACCTCTCTCCTTCTCGCCCCCATCCTCGCCGCCGCCGCCCTCGGTGGCCCCCAACCCATAGCCGTCCCGATGATCAGCGGGCGCAGCCTCGGCCACACCGGCGGCACCCTCGACAAACTCGAAACCATTCCCGGCTTCAACACCCAACTCCCCCTCTCCGCCATCCCCTCCATCCTCGAGCGCATCCACGCCGTCCTCGTAGGCCAAACTCCCGACCTCGTCCCCGCCGACCGCGTCCTCTACGCCCTCCGCGACCACACCGCCACCGTCGAGTCCCCCTTCCTCATCACCGCCAGCATCATGAGCAAGAAGCTCGCCGAAGACCTCCGCGGCCTCGTCCTCGACGTAAAAACCGGCTCCGGCGCCTTCATGCCCACCCGCGCCTCCGCCAGGCACCTCGCCGAGCTCATGGTCGCCACCGGCAACCGCGCCGGAACCCACACCGTCGCCCTCCTCACCTCCATGGATCAACCCCTTGGCCGCACCGCCGGCAACTGGCTCGAGGTCGCCGAATGCGTCGACATCCTCCAGGGCACCCGCCATCCCCTCTCGCAAGACCTCATCGACCTCACCCTCGCCCTCGCCGGTCACATGCTCCACCTCGCCGGCCGCGCCCCCACCCCCACTGCTGGCGCCTTCCTCGCCGACACCTATCTCCGCAACGGCCACGCCTACACCGCCTGGCTCCGCATCGTCGAAGCCCAAAACGGCGACACCTCCGTTTTCGACCACCCTTGGCAACATCACAAACCCCTCGCCACCCGCACCCTCCGCGCCCCCCAAACCGGCTATCTCGCCTCCATGGACTGCAAGCAAGTCGGCTGGGCCGTCCAGCGCCTCGGCGCGGGCCGCACGGCTCCCGGGGGCCCCGTCTCCGCCCACGCCGGGGTAGAGATGCACGCCAAACTAGGCGACCACCTCACCCAAGGTCAACCCCTCATCACCCTCTTCGCCGAGGACCCCACCCTCCTCGACGAACCCTACGCCATGCTCCAGGCCACCCTGACCCTCACCCCATCTCCACCCTCCCTCACCCCCCTCATCCAGGAAGTCATCGACAGTGTTTAAAGCCGGGCAACACCAGGCCGCAGCTAGAGAAGCCAATCGAGGTACTTGGGGTATCGATCTACACCAGCAAGCTGACATCCCCAATCTTCCTCAGTCATCTTTGGCGCACGGCCCGTAACCATGCTCTTCCAGATCTGCGGGTCGGCACCTGACGGATGCCCCTATCCACGTCTAAAACGACGCATCCCCTCAACCTGTACGCTCCATCCTGCCGTAGACATCTCCGCACGAGGCATCTATGTCCATACTTCTCCCCGTTTCCGCTCGCTGGGTTGCCTTCCTTCTGGTCTCACCGTTAATGCTGCCTCTCACGAGGTTTCCTGCAGCCGCACAGGTTCAGCCGGCGTTCTCGCTTGATGGCACATGGCAGGGGGCAGTGCGCCAACCGGATGGCAGTGATAACCGGTGGGTAGTCAAGATCGAGAAAACCGGCGGAGCGTGGAAAGGTACGCTTTGGTTCATCGACCAGAGGTCACCGGCGCTCCCTATCGACAAGGTGATACTGAACAGCGGCACCCTGTCGCTCGATATGGAGACGTTCGGCCTCACGTACGAGGGCAAAGTGACACCGGACGGCAACTCCATCGCGGGTACGCGGACAGCCGGCGACAATAAGGCGCCGCTGGTCTTCACGCGCGCCACGCCGGCAACCGCATGGGCCATCCCCGCTCCTCCGCCGCCGGCGGTCAAGATGGATCCCAAGGCCAACCCAGCCTTTGAAGTGGCTACGATCAAGCCGCAGGCTCCAGACAAGCAGGATTTCGCCTTTCTCCTCAACCAGGGCAGTTTCATCGGGCGGGGCCTGAGCGTAGAAAAGCTCATGACAATCTCACTCACGC
This sequence comes from uncultured Acidobacteriaceae bacterium, assembly GCA_964249715.1. Classification (GTDB taxonomy): domain Bacteria; phylum Acidobacteriota; class Terriglobia; order Terriglobales; family Acidobacteriaceae; genus Granulicella. Next base: position 2,771 of record CAXUDN010000133.1, on the reverse strand, counting down.
TGAATGCAGCCCAGATCGTGGGTCTCCCGGACTGGGCCAGGCAGGACAAGTTCGACATCGAAGCCAAGTCGGATACACCGGGGGAGCCAAGCCTGCAACAGTTTTTCAACGAGGTGAGCAAGCTCGTCGTGGAGCGCTTCGGGTTGAAGTACCACGTGGAGAAGCGGGTGATGACGGCCTACACCCTGACTGTCGCGAAAGATGGCATCAAGATGAAGCCCTCCCCAGCCGGTTTCGGCGACATCCCCGGCTTCGGTCTGCCCCCTGGGCGACTGAACATTAATAACGCGACCATGAAGGAGTTTTGCGGCCTTCTGCAGTCCGATGTGCTGGAACATCCGGTGGTAGACGGGACAGGCCTCGGCGGGACGCGCTACGGCGGGACGCTGCGGTATCAAATGGATGAAGCAGAGGCAACCAAGCGGGGCTTGGGGAAGGTACCGCCGCCTCCCGAGGGAGGCGATGCGCCTCCTCCGCTCATTACCGCGCTTGCCGAGCAGTTTGGGCTGAAGCTGGAGTCAGGCAAGGTGCCGGTGGATGTGATCGTCGTCGATAGCGTTTCAAAGCCGACCCCGAACTGACCCGTTGCCTTAACTCGCAGGTCTGTTTTCGATCAGACCACCAAGCTCTATCCCCTCAGTGAGGGGAAGCACCTGAAGCGCGCGCCGGAAAGTCTAAACTGGAAGCGAGAACTCGCTGGGTAGACCGCCTCGCCTTCTTACAGCGCAACCACCAGGGATCGCCTCCATGTCGCAGCCCCTTGCTTCAGCAAATCACATGCGGGCAGTTCCCCAGTTTTATGTCACGCCCCGCCAGCGCTTCAGCCCAGCTTCCGTTCTTCTTGCCTTCGTCATCGCGCTGGCTTGCCTGCTCACCGTCCTTTACACATTGGCTCATTCCCGCCATGCACACCTTTCGGGGTACGGTCCCCAATTTGGCAGAGACGGTCTCACCGCCGACTCAAACGACGACGACGACGACGACCCCTCCCGCGTCGACACAATCTATCTCGGCGATCCATCCGACGCCCCCACCCCAACCCGCCCAGGAAGCCACGCCACCACCGTCCATCCCTTCGTCGTCGTTCACCTCCCGCGCTCCGGAAACCAGGTAGGCCAGATCCCGGACACCCCCGCCGGTCGCCTCCTGTATGCCTGGCTCGCCGCCTTCAACGGAACGGATCCCTCCGCCCTGGCCAAAGCTCTCCCCACCCGGGATGCCGACTCCACGCAAGCCGCGCAGGTAGAACTCCAAAAACAGACCGGAGGCTTCAGCCTCCTTTCTGCCAGGGAGGTTCAGCCGGGCGTGCTCGTCTTCCGCCTGCACGACCAGACTCCCACGGCTACAGAAGTACTAGGCACACTGCAGGTAAACCCGAACACAACCCCAGCTACCATCGCCAGCTTCAGCCTTCGCGTCATCCCTCATCCGCAGGCAAGAGCCCACTAAGCAGCACGCCTGATCCACAGACAGCCGGGACTCTCCGACCGGCATCGCTCAATCCGCCAATGCCGGTGCAGGCCAGTGACCTGGGGATCAGTTTTCGGTTGGCTGTTCAATGGAATCCACCACCAGCACCTCGACGGGTTGCCTGGCGGGTACAAGCTTCAAACCAAGTTGTTCTTCTAGCGCGGTATAGATCGAAGGTCTGCCATTCTCATCCGTTGCTGCGCGGTCGGCCGGCGTGTACTCCAGCGTGAAATCGTATCTCCCGGTGAGACCGGTCTTGTCCACCACGGGCCTGCCTGTCTCTTTGGCGAGAAGAAATGTCAGATTCGTGAGCGGCGAGTTGGCCCACTTGACCTCCCCGGTGCTCCCGCCGAACTGCGAGATGCCGCTCGTGGTACTGGCAGGCTCCTTCAACTTCGAACCGCTCTTCGCAAGGACCAACGCATACGCAGGCATCTCACGTTTCTCGTTGTGCGCCCTCATGCCGAATCGCTCGGCGAAGACGGACTGCATCATGCCGGCCTTCACATCGCGCTTCAACTTGGCAAACGCCCCTGCCTCTTCGGCGCTTACGCGAGCCTCAATCGCATACATCTGTGGCCCTGTCGCCCAGTGGGGAAGTCCAACGATTCGCGTCGGATCCATCAGGTGATACGCAAACTCCACGAGGAAAACCGCCGGCACGCAGGCGGCACTCAGTCCGTTGGGCAAAAAGCGCACACCGCCCTCCCCCTCCTTGCAGCTATTCGCGGGCATTGCTTTGACAGAAATCACCTCCCACGTAAGCTGCTCAGAGGGCTCGGCCTGCACGCCGGCAGCGCCAAAGAGCACGACACTAACCACTGCCGGGAAAGAACGGCTAAGCATGCCTCAAGCCTAGCTTAGGACGGAGACCCACACCATGCCTCAGGCACAGCGCACCGGAGTCCGCGGCCACCGGCCAGACCATCGGGAACTCCCAAAACGCCCATCGGACTCCCGCCGTCATCCTGACTGACTTGGTCGCCAACGCACTCCATGGGTTCAGCGCATCGCGAACACTTCCACGTTGCCCCCGAATCAAGGTCAGTCCGTCAGGTGACTTCGGTTATCCTCTCCAAACACCACCCAAGTACCAAGCCAGGAGCCCCATGCCCCTCTGCAAGCCACACCTGCCCGGTATTCTCGCCGCCTTCCTCGCCCTGCCCTTAACCCTCGCCGCCCAGGTCGTCCTCGCCCCGCCATCTCCCCAGGTCGGCTCCTCCAACCCAGTCTCCCCCGAACCGCCCATCCCCCGCCCCACCACCACGCCCTGCACGGTCACCCTCTTCAACAACATGGCC
>CAXUDN010000132.1:0-10197 GCA_964249715.1 uncultured Acidobacteriaceae bacterium | reverse complement strand
GTGACCCGCAAGTCGGGAGGTTGCGTCGCATTTACGTAAGGGCTGGCTGGAGAGGTCGTGGCCTGGGTACACAGATGGTGGAAGCCCTTGTCTTCGAGGCGAGGAAAAGCTTTCGGGCCGTTCGGCTGCGGGCGGAGAACGATCGCGCTGCACGACTTTATGAGCGGCTCGGGTTTTGCCCGTTGGCGGATGCAGAGGCGACCCACATGCTTCGGTTCTGAGGGAGCAAGCTGCGGCTTTTCGGGATGGCGGAATGACAGTGGGAAACGCAAGTGCGTATGCTGAGGGCGCATGTCTCAATTCACTGTGGTTTACCCTGGAACGTTTGATCCGCTAACGAATGGCCATCTTGACCTGATTGCGCGAGGGGCGAAGATCGCCGATGCGTTGGTCATTGCGGTGCTGCGAAGTTCGACCAAGCCGGAGGCGTTGTTCAGCGTCGAAGAGCGTGTGGAGATGCTCCAGGAGGCCACGGCGGAGTACCGGAATGTATCGGTGATGGAGTTTGATGGATTGCTGGTGGAGTTTGCGCGTTCCCAGGAGGCGCAGGCTGTGCTGCGCGGGATTCGGGCGGTTTCGGATTACGAGTATGAATTGCAGATGGCGTTGATGAACCGGAAGCTGGCGCCGGATCTGGAGACGCTGTTTTTAATCCCGGCGGAGCAGTACACGTTTGTGAGCTCGCGGTTGATCAAGGGCGTGGCGAAGCTGGGTGGGGATGTGAGCGCGCTGGTGCCGCCGAATGTGAATGCGCGGCTGGTGGCGAAGGCGCGGCGGAGCGAGATGGAGCAGTCGCAGAATCCGGTGGCGCTGGCGGAGTGAACTTCGCCTTTCAGGACGTGCAATGGGACGCCTGCACGTGGCGGGCGTGGGATACGAGGCGATTTGCTTTCGGGCGCAGTTTCGAGCGGAGTCTGATTCGCCGATCTCTTTCTTTTTTGCCGCCAGACTCTGCTATCTTTCGCCTCAGAGTGAGCGTCTGTCAGGGGATGCATGTCATGCTTCGAGGGCTTTTGATTGCGGTTATGGCGGCGGCGGTGTGCCGTCTTCAGGGTCAGGCGCCGACGGCGCGCCCGGCGTTCGGGGCATTCGAGGTCGCTACGGTGAAGCCTGTGGATCCGGACCATCCGGAAGCAGGGCGGTATTACCGGATGGAGAGCGCGGACCGGTTCGTGGCCGTGAACTACACGTTGAAGCTGCTCATAGCGGCGGCGTATGACCTGAACCCGAAGACGATCTCTGGCGGCCCGAACTGGTTGGATTCAGCCAAGTTTGACCTTGTGGCGAGAACCCCAGGACAAGTGCGGCCGGAGCGAACGGAGCAGATGGCGATGCTCCGAATGTTGCTAGCCGACCGGTTTGGGTTGCAGTTCCACCGGGAGCAAAAGGTGTTCTCAATCTATGAACTGCAGGTGGCGAAAGGCGGCCCGAAGTTGAAACCCAGCGCGGATCCGGGCGCTCCGCCGCAGGTGATCAGCACGGTGTATCCGGACAGGGTGAAGTTGCCGGCGCGCAATGTGACGATGGGAGACTTTGTCGCGATGATGCAGCGGGCGCTGCTGGACCGGCCGGTGGTGGACAAAACTGGCCTGACGGGGAGTTACGATTTCGATCTGACGTGGGCTCCGGACGAGACGCAGTTTGGGGGCGAGGCGCCGAAGATGGCGGACGACGTGACGAGCCCGCCGCTATTTACGGCGTTGCCGCAGCAGTTGGGTTTGCGGCTGGAGGCGACGCGAGGGCCGGTGAACGCGTTGGTGGTCGACAAGGCGAAGCAGCCGGCTGCGGATTGATCGCGATTGCCGACATTGAGAGGTTTCAGTTCACCTGGTCCGGGTACATCTGCGACACTTAAAGACATGAGCACAGCAGTTGCGACGAAGGTGTTGTCGGACCGGATTAACCGGATTGAAGTGTCGGCCACGATGGCCATTACCGCCGAGGCGCTGAAGATGAAGGCTTCGGGTATCGACCTGGCGGATTTTGGGGCGGGTGAGCCGCATTTTTCGACGCCGCAGCACATCAAGGACGCGGCGATCAAGGCGATCGAGAACAACTTCACGCGGTACACGGCGGTGGCGGGCGTGCCGCAGATCCGGCAGGCGATTGTGGACCGGCACCGGGATGACTTTGGATCGGACTATGCGGCTGACGAGTGCGTGTTCACGACGGGTGGAAAGCTGGCGATTTTCAACGCGGTGGAGGTGCTGATCGATCATGGCGACGAAGTGATCGTGCCGGTACCGTATTGGGTGAGTTACAAGGACATCGTGCAGTACGCGGGTGGGGTGCCAGTCTTTGTGGAGACCGAGGAGAGCGAGGATTTCCGGCTGACGGCGGGGATGATCGAGCGTGCGATTACGGAGCGGACCAAGGCCATTATTTTAAACACACCCTCGAATCCCTCGGGTGCTGTGCTGCCGCGTGAGGATGTGGAGGCGATTGTACGGTTGGCGCATAGCCGCGGCATCTACGTCTTGCTGGATGAGTGCTATGTGTACCTGACGTTCAAGGGGGAGCCGTTTTCGGCGGGTGCGCTGAAGGAGTGCAAGGAGCACATGATCGTACTGGGCTCGTTATCGAAGACGTACGCAATGACGGGCTGGAGGGCCGGGTTTGCGCTGGGGCCGAAGCCGATCATCGCGGCCATGGGAAAGTTGCAATCACAGTCGACCTCGAACACAGCGAGTATGGTGCAGCAGGCGTCGATTGCCGCAGTGGCGGGACCGCAGGAGTGTGTCCGGGAGATGCGGGCGGACTACATCAAGCTACGGGACCGGGTGTTGGAGGGATTCAGGACGATTCCTGGGCTGACCTGCACCGTGCCGCAGGGCGCCTTCTATGTGTACCCGAACGTGTCGGCGTTTTTGGGCAAGGGTGCCGTAAAGACGGCTTCGGAGTTGGCTGGAAAGTTGTTGACGGAGGCGCATGTGGTGACGGTGCCGGGTGAGGCATTCGGCACAGACGCGCACATCCGGCTCTCGTATGCGGTGAGTGGGGATGTGATCGACAAGGGTGTGGAGCGGCTACGGGCGTATCTGGCAGGGCTACGCTAAAGCGATATGTCGCGGATGGAGTACGTCACGTTACGGCCCGTGGTTACTACTTAGCGTTGGTTTCCGGGGCCGTGACCCGTTAGGATAGGGCCATGTCAGCCGCTGCTTCTCCCAGTCAACCGCCGTTCGCGGCCGTCATCCTCGCGGGCGGGAGCGGGACTCGGTTTTGGCCGCGCAGTCGTAAGGCAAGGGCGAAGCAGGTCTTGCAGTTGGACGGCGAAGGCACGATGATCCAGGGCACCGTGGGGCGTCTGGGCGAATTGGCGACGGCCGACAATATCTGGGTGATCACCAATAAACTGCTGGCCGGAACGATTGCGGAGCAGTTGCCCGAGGTGCCGGTGGATCGGCTACTGCTGGAGCCGGAGGCGCGGAACACGGCGCCTGCCTGTGCGCTGGTGGCGTTTTTACTGGAGAAGCGGGCTCCGGAGACGGTGTTGGGTGTGTTTCCGAGTGATCACACAATCGGGGACGTGGAGCGGTTTCGGCTTGTGCTGGAAGCGGCCGCGCAACTGGCGGCGAGTGGACCCAAGATGGTGGTGCTGGGTGTGCCGCCGACACGGCCTGAGACGGGGTATGGCTATATCGAATTAGGGGCGGCGTCGCTGCCGGTGCGCGTAGGGCAGGAATGTGTCAGCGTGCGCCGGGTGCGGCGGTTTACTGAGAAACCGGACAGCTTAAAGGCGCGGGCGTTTGTGCGATCCGGCAACTATGCGTGGAATAGCGGAATTTTTCTTTGGAGCGCGAGAACGCTGGCGGCTGCTGTGCGGGAGCACAAGCCGGAGATGGCGGAGCTTCTGGAAGGGATTGCGGAGGCGTTTGGGACGCCGGAGTTTGAGGCGAAGTTTGCGGACCTTTACCCGCAGTGCGAGTCGATATCTATTGATTACGCAGTGCTTGAGCCGCGGTCGGCGAAGGGTGAGGCGTACTCGCAACTGTATTGCCTGCCGGCGGACTTCGCGTGGAACGATCTGGGCTCATGGGCGGCGCTGTATGAGCACATGGCGGATGTGAACGATCCGCAAAGCGTGAATGTGATCGAGGCGCCCCATGGAGTGGAGATCACGTCGACTGGATGCTATGTCTATGCGCCGAAGAAGGCCGTGGCGCTTGTAGGTGTGAAGGATCTCGTGATTGTAGAGACGGACGATGCGCTGCTGATTACGACGCGAGAAGGGTCACAGGATGTAGGGCGCGTAGTGACAGAGCTGCGCAAGGCCGGACGGGACGATCTGACGTAATGGGTACGGAGGCTTTGGGCGTGCAGGACGGGTTGGGGGCGGCTGTAGAAACGGCCGTGAAGTTTGGGACGGATGGTTGGCGCGGCATCATTGCGGATGACTTCACGTACGACAACGTCCGGGTCGCAGCGAGAGCCATTGCGCGCTATGTTCTGGCGCAGGAGCGACCGGAGCGCGGGGTGTGCATCGGCTATGACACGCGGTTTGGATCGCGGTCCTTCGCCCGGATTGTGGCAGAAGTGATGGCGAAGGCGGGAATCCCTGTGGCGCTGGCCAGTAAGGTCACGCCTACGCCGGAGTTGTCGTATGCGGTGCGGGATCGTGGTGCGGTGGGTGGAGTGATGATCACGTCCAGCCATAACCCGGCCGAGTGGAACGGGGTGAAGTACAAGGCGAGTTACGGAGGGTCGGGCAAGCCTTCGATCATTGCGGAGATCGAGGCGGAGTTGGGGAAACCGTTGCCGGATGGTGAGACCTCCGGGGTGGTCGAGGAACTGGATTTCACGCCGCCTTACATGAAGGCGCTGGAAGGCTTCGTAGATTTAGAAGCGATCCGCGCCTCGGGCTTTCGGTTTCTGCTGGATCCGATGTTTGGGGCGGGGCAAGGGTACATTGCGGGAATCTTCGAGCGAGCGGACATTCCGTTTGTGGCCATCCGGAGTGAGGTGAATCCGGCGTTTCCGGGGATCAATCCGGAGCCAATCCTGCCGCACATTGCCTTGACGCAGAAGAAAGTTGTGGAAGAACAGTGTGATGCGGGTCTGATTACGGACGGGGATGCCGATCGGATCGGAGCTGTTGATGAGCACGGCAATGTGGTGGACGCGCACAAGATCTTTGCGATTCTTTTGCAGTGGCTGTTGACGCGCAAGAAGTGGCCTGGGGAAGTGACGCGGGCGTTCAATACGACAAAAATGCTGGATCGGATCGCGGCCAAGCACGGACGTCGCTTGCATGAGCATGGGATCGGGTTCAAATATGTTTGCGACCTGATGCTCACAGAGGACATTTTGATCGGTGGGGAAGAATCCGGCGGCGTGGGCCTGAAGCGGCATCTGCCGGAGCGTGACGGGCTGTTGAATAGCTTGTTGCTGGCGCAGGTGATGGCGGATGAAGGCAAAACGCTTGGGCAGCTGGTGGCGGCTTTACAGCAGGAGTATGGCGAGCACCAGTATGGACGCATCGACATGCACATCACAGAGCACTTGAAGCAGGGGGCTATTCGGCGGGCTGGGATGGGCTTGACGGAATTTGCAGGGCGAAGGATTTTAAGGACTGAATCGCTGGATGGACTAAAGTTTTTCCTGGAAGAGCCGATATGTAAGGGGAAGGCGAACGCGGCGGAGACGTGGTTGTTGCTCCGGGCGAGCGGAACAGAGCCGTTGCTGCGGGTTTATTGCGAAAGCTGCAGCGTGGAAAGCGTGGAGGCGATACTGGAGGCTGCGCGGGCATTTGTGATGGCTGGCGAAGAAGGTTGAGTCAGGGCTTTGGAGCTTGAGGTGGAAGGCATTCTGTTCGACATGGACGGGGTGCTGGTGAGTTCGATTGGGAGTGTGGAGAGGTGCTGGCGACGCTGGGCGGCACAGTATGGTGTGCCTGATGCGGCAACCTACGAGGTGCCGCATGGTGTGCGCGCGGTCGACATCATGCAGGCGCTTGTGCCGGGGCTTGACGTCGTCGAGGGACTTCGGGTGATTGAGGACATGGAACTGGAGGATGTAGGCGATCTAAAGGTTCTGCCGGGTGCAGGTGAGCTGTTGCGCAGTTTGCCGCCGGGGCGATGGGCTATCGTGAGTTCGGCGACAAGGCGATTGCTGGTGGGCCGCTTGGAAGTGGCGGGACTCCCGGTGCCGGATCTGATCATCAGTGGAGATATGGTGGAGCGGGGCAAGCCAGATCCCGAGCCGTACCGGCGTGGGGCGGAATTGATTCATTCCGATCCGGCGGGCTGCTTAGTAGTGGAAGACGCGCCGAGCGGTGTGCAGGCTGGTGTGGCGGCAGGGTGCGCGGTGCTGGGGGTAGAAGGAACGCATGCCCCTGAGGTGTTGCTGGCGGCTGGGGCAAGGTGGGTTGTGGGATCGCTTGAGGAGGTGCACGTGGAGGCTGTCGGCAGAAATTTACGGGTCAGCTTCTAGAGATAAGGTTCAGCTTGCGTATGGTAGGCGTCGGCTTTTCTAGAGGTGGGTTTCAGGTGCGCATCGGCTTTATGTGATGAGTCGTTTTCGGAGAAGTTTTTCCACTTCGCGGAGATCCTCTTCCGTGTCGACGCCGAGGGTCGGTTCGGTAACCTCCTGGACGTAGAGGGACAGGCCGTTTTCGAGCAGGCGCAGCTGTTCAAGGCGCTCAATTTGCTCGAGGGCGCCTGGCGGAAGCGCGGCGAAACGGTGCAGGGCGGCGCGGCGAAAGGCGTAGAGACCTAAGTGTTTGAAAAGCGGCCTGGTACTGGTCTGGTCGCGGTCGAAGGGGATAGACGCGCGGGAGAAATAAAGGGCGCGTCCGTCACGCGCGGTCACGACTTTGACCGCGTTTGGATTGCTGACTTCGTCGGGGGTGCACGCGATCTTGAGCGTTGAGACATCCACGTCGGAATTCTTGAAAGGCGCTAGCAGGGCGGAGATGTGGTTGGGGGTTAAGAGGGGTTCGTCGCCCTGTATGTTGATGTATATGTCGGCCTCGATTTCCTGAGAAATGGCGGAGAGGCGGTCAGTGCCGCTGGGTAGAGACGGCGAGGTCATGCGGAAGGGCCAGTGGTTTCGGAGACATAACCCGGCGACTTCTTCGGAGTCGACAGCGATGACCACTTGATTAAGTTGCGGGCACGTTATGGCGGCCTCGTAGACCCAGGCCAGGAGGGGCTTGCCGGCAATTTCGCGGAGAACTTTCCGGGGAAGGCGTTGGGACTGGAGGCGGGCGGGAATGACGCCGAGGATGCGGTTGGGGATGGAGTTGCTGGGGTCAGTCGGCATCCGGGGCGATGTCCTTGATTTTGAGCTTACGGGAGTTTCGCCGGTAGACGACGATGGCGGCTACGACGGCTATCACAAGGAGAAGTGCCAGTATGCCGGCGGCAGTGTAGAGCATGGTGAGGACGGACTTCAGCCGGCACACGAGGAGCGAGTCGCTGGGGCGGCAGCCCTCGAGCAACGTAAAAGCATGGGCAGGGGTGGTTTGCATTACGACAGCCAAGCAGAGCCGGGCGAATCGGCTGGCGAAAAGAGGGCGGACCGGGAATGAGGGACTGAGGTGCATCATTGACCGCGGTTCTCCTGGAAACGTATGATAAAGTCTGCGTCTTAACAGAGGTTTACCGCATTCAGGCGGTGTCCTGTGCTTCTGGCCTGCCCGGCGGTGTAGCTCAGATGGTTAGAGCGACGGACTCATAACCCGTAGGTCAGTGGTTCGATTCCACTCACCGCCACCAAAGTAACGTTTCGCTTTCCTTGCGCCACAGGATATCCTACCGCTGTAGGGCTTCGTCTAAACGCCGTACGTGACGTTGTCCGCTGGAGTTTTGTCCTGATGCCCAAGAGCCTGAAGCTTACATTGTTGTCCCTTTCCGTAGTTCTGATCCTATGCACGTTCATCGGCTTTAATGCGCGTGGCGTGAGCGCGGCGGGAGGCGACCAGCAGGACGGGGCGTACCGGCAGATCAACGTGTACAGCGAGGTTCTGCAGCATATTCAGATAGACTATGTGGAAGATCCAAACATGCAGACCGTGACGGGAGGCGCTCTGCGAGGGCTATTGGAGTCTCTGGATGCAGACTCGAGCTATCTGAGCCCTGCAGATTACAAAATGTACAAGGCGGACCGGGGCGGCAAGGCTCAGATTGGGATCGATGTTTCGAAGCGCTATGGATATGCCGTTGTGGTTTCCGTCGTTCCGAACAGTCCGGCGGACAAGGCCGGCTTGAGCGACGGCGACATTCTTCAGGCAATCGGCACGCAAGACACACGCGATCTCTCTTTGGCCATCATTCAGAAGCTTTTGGAAGGAGCACCTGGAAGCGAGTTGACGATTGCAGTGGTTCGGCCGCGCAAGGCGGCGCCAGACAAGCTGAATTTGACAAGGGCGATGGTTCCGGCACCGCCAGCAACCGACACCGTCTTTGAGAATGGCACAATCATTGATCTACGGCCCGCGGTGCTCGACAAAGAGCACGTCAATGCGATCGAAGCAAAGTTGAAGTCCTCTCAAAAAGGCACTGATAAGAAGGTTGTTCTGGATTTGCGAGACGTTTCGAGCGGCGAGTCAGCTGAGGGTGTACGTCTGGCGAACTTTTTTCTGAAGTCCGGCACGATTGCTTCGCTGGAAGGGCAGAAAGTGGCAAAGCAAACTTTTGCCGCCGATGGCTTAAAGGCGATCGATCCGGCGTCGCCGCTCGTGGTGTTGGTCAACCATGGAACTGCGGGTCCCGCGGAATTGGTTGCGGCTGCGATCGAAGACAACAAGCGCGGCGACGTGGTTGGAGAGAAGACATTCGGCGAGGGTGCGCAGCAGAAGACCTTTGAGCTGCCGGATGGCGGCGCAATCATTCTTTCCATTGCGAAGTATGAGACGCCCGCGGGTAAACCTTATGAAGATGAAGGCATCACGCCGACCGTGGCTGTGGCGTCGAACACGGAGGATGCTGGAGCCAGCGACGATGATGCCGCTCCGGCGACACCCACGCGCAAAAGCGGTGTGCAGACTGACGATCAGCTGAATAAGGCATTGGAGATTCTCAAAGCCAAGGCTGCCTAACGCGCGAGCGGGAGATCTGTTTCGCCTTAGGCAAGAGTCTGTCGGCTAATCTTTTGCGGGGTTGGCTGATTTGGCTGGCTTGTGTCGTTGCCGACATTGCTGCAACGGATGAGGCGCTTACTTTTTCCCGAATACATCGCCCATGCGGCGGATCTGGGCTCCTACGTTGCGCAGCTTTTCTTCAATGCGCTCATACCCGCGATCGATGTGGTAGACCCGGTCGAGAATGGTTTCTCCCTCGGCTATGAGTGCGCCCAAAACGAGGGCGGCGGAGGCCCTTAGGTCCGAACACATGACGGCAGCGGATTGCAGTTTGGACCCGCCGCGGACGGTGGCGGAGCGGCCGTGAACGGTGACGTTGGCACCCATGCGGTTGAGTTCGCTTACGTGCATGAAGCGGTTCTCGAAGATGTTTTCGGTGATGGTGCTTGTGCCTTCGGCCTGGGTCATGAGGGCCATGAATTGAGCCTGCATGTCGGTGGGAAAGCCGGGGTACTCCTCGGTGTCCATGTCGGCTGCGACGAGTTTGCCGCCGGAGTGAACGCGGACATTGTCCTGGCCGATTTCGAGTTTGACGCCGGATTGTTCCAGCTTGCTGAGCAGGGAGCCGAGGTGCTTGGGGTTGCAGCAGTCGACATTGAGGTCGCCACCGGTGATAGCGGCAGCGATGAGGAAGGTGCCGGCTTCAATCCGGTCGGGGTTGATGCGGTGTTTGGCGCCATGAAGTTTGGCGACGCCCTTGACGCGGATGGTGGAGGTGCCGGCGCCTTCGATTTGGGCGCCCATCGCGTTGAGGAGTGCGGCCAAGTCGGTGACTTCAGGCTCGCGGGCACAGTTTTCGAAGAGGGTTTCGCCTTCGGCGAGGACGGCGGCCATGAGGAGGTCTTCGGTTCCGGTAACCGTGATTTTGTCGAAGACGATGTGTGCGCCTTTCAGCCGGTCGGCGCGGGCTTCGAGGTAGCCGTGTTCCTGGGTTATGGTGGCGCCCATGGATTCGAGGCCTTTGATATGGAGGTCAATGGGGCGGCCGCCGATGGCGCAGCCGCCGGGCATGGCGACACGAGCGATGCCGGTGCGGGCGATGAGGGGCCCAAGCACGAGGGAGCTGGCGCGCATGGTTTTGACGATTTCGTACTTGGCGACAGGGTCGGAGAGGA
>CAXUDN010000131.1:0-10212 GCA_964249715.1 uncultured Acidobacteriaceae bacterium | reverse complement strand
GTCGCGGACGTCGATGAGGCGGGGAAGGTTGAGGTCCTGGAGGCGGGCGTTTACGGGGACGGCTGCTGGGGAGGATAGGTCGTCTTTGTACATTTGGACGATCTTTTCGACGCTGTCGTAGCCGTGGAACCGGCCCATTTCGTCCTGGGTGCGCTTCTTGAGGTCTTCGAGATCTTCGCGTTGTTTGGTGGAGAGGTCGCGTTCGGAGGCGTGGAGGATACGGTGGAAGATGTGTTTGTCGAGGAAGTCGAGGAGTTCTTGTTTGCTGGCCATTGTTTGGTCTCCTGGCGGTATGGATTGCTTGAAGGTAAGGAAGTGCAGGTCTCTCCACTCCGCTGCGCTCCGGTCGCAATGACAGGTTGCGGGGTTGGTTGCGATCACGTTTGTTGGGACGAGTCGTGTTCTTCCGCCGCTCCGGGTTTGGATGCCGCGTTGTGCTGATTGCGGTTGCGTGCGAGGAAGTAGATGCCAACGCCGACCAGGCCAGCGGCGGCGAGGGGCAGCAGGGGGCTGGAGGCTTCGGGTTGCGCGTGGCCGGTTTCGATGGGCCTGCGGCGGCTGGGTCGGGGGCGGGTTGGCGCGGAGTTGGGTCCGAGGGCGAGGGCGAGGACTTCGGCCGTGTGGAGGGCCTGGCGGGAGGTGCCGTGGGCGATTTGCTGGCGGCAGCTGAAGCCGTCGGCGATGAGGAGGGTGTCGGGGGTGGCGGCGCGGAGTCTGGGGAGGAGGACCTGGTTGCCGATTTGCATGGAGATGTCGTGGTGGCCGGCTTCGTAGCCGAAGGAGCCGGCGAGGCCGCAGCAGCCGGAGTCCAGGACCTCCGGGGTGAGGCCGGCTGATTCGAGGAGGCGGTGTTCGGGGCTCATGCTCCAGAGGGCCTTGTGATGGCAGTGGCCGTGGATTACTGCCTTCGTAGTGAGGTGCGTTAGGGAACGGGGTTTGTAGCCTACTTCTTCAAGGAAGTCAGGGAAGAGAATGACCTGTTTGCTGAGGCGTTGGGCGGCTTCTTCGTGAGGGAAGAGGTTGGTGAGTTCGTCTTTGAAGACGGAGGCGCAGCTGGGTTCGAGGACGACGATGGGGGTGCCTTGGGCGATGTCGTCGGCCAGGGTGGCGAGGATTTTGCGGAGGTAGGCTTTGGCCTGGTCGAGCATGCCGAAGTCGTAGAGGGGGCGACCGCAGCAGAGGTGGGCACGGGGCACCTGGACGCGGAAGCCGGCGTCTTCGAGGACGGCGAGGGCGGATTGGGCGGTATGGGGAGTGAAGTGGTTGTTGAAGGTATCGGCCCAGAGGATAACGGTGCCGCGGATGTTACTGGGAGTGCTGGTGCTAAAAAAAGCGGGTCTCTCCACTTCGCTGCGCTTCGGTCGAGATGACAGATTGGAGGAGGAGCGCTCCGGTCGGGATGGATCCTTCGTGGTTGGGGCTTCACTCGAGGCTAGCCACTGCTTGAAGCTTTGATTGGGGAAGGTGGGCATGTCACGGTGTTGGGTGACGCCGGCGAGTTTTTTGGCGAGGGAGCGGAGGATGGGGGTTTGGGTGGCGAGATTGGCCAGGGATGGAAAGTGGGAGGCTAGAGCGGCCCATTTGTCGATGAGGCCCATGCTGTAGGCGTAGTTGGGGCGGAGGCGGCCTTCGTAATAGTGAGCGAGGAACTCGGCTTTGTAGGTGGCTATGTCGACGGAGGCGGGGCAGTCGCCTTTGCAGCCTTTGCAGGCGAGGCAGAGGTCGAGGGCTTCTTTGACCTCTTCGTTGCGCCAGGTGTCGGGGATGCTGTCTCCACGGAGCATTTCAAAGAGGAGGCGGGCGCGGCCGCGGGTGGTGTGTTTTTCTTCGCGGGTGGCGTGAAAGCTGGGGCACATGGTGCCGCCGTCGAGTTTGCGGCACTTGCCTACGCCGAAGCAGCGCTCTGTGGCTTCGGCCATGGAGCCGTGGTCGTCGGGAAACTGGAAAATTGTGGGTAGAGCGAGGGGCTTGTAGTCGGGGCCGGTGCGGAGGTTGGAGTCGAGGGGATAAGGGTCGACGATTTTGCCGGGATTCATCTTGCCGGCGGGATCCCAGATCCGTTTGAACTTGCGAAAGGCTTCGATGAGTTCGGGGCCGCACATAATGGGCAGAAGTTCGGCGCGGGCCTGGCCGTCGCCGTGCTCGCCGGAGAGGGAACCGCCGTATTTGACGACGAGGTGGGCGGCTTCGGTGACGAAGTTGCGGTAATGCTGGACACCTGCGGGGGTGCGGAGGTCCCAGTCGATGTGGGTGTGGACGCAGCCCTGGCCGAAGTGACCGTAAAGGACGACGAAGTAGTTGAATTTATCGAGGAGCGCGTAAAACTCGCGGAGGTAGGGGCCGAGTTTTTTGGGGTCGACGGCGGCGTCGTCCCAGCCACCCCAGGTGTTGGGGGTTTTGCCGGGGACGCGGCTGACGCCCAGGCCCAGCTCGCGGACTTCCATGGCGGATTTCTGGTCTTTGGGATCTTCGAGGAGGTGGAGGCCGATCTGGTCGGGGTCGTGTTTGTCGACCCAGTTCATGGCCTTCTTGGCCTGGGCGATCGCGTCTTCGCGGGTGTCGGCGCCGAACTCGATGAGGAGCCAGGTATCGGCGGTTTCGGCGTTGGGGAAGAGTTTGAGGCCGGGCATGTGTTTGCCGGCGAGGCGGGCGTTTTCGATCACTTTTTTGTTGAGGCCTTCGATGGCGATGGGGCCAAGGGCCTGGAGGCGGGGGGACTGGTCGGCGGCCTGGAAGACAGTGGGGTAGGCGAGGAGGAGAAGAACGCGGTGCTGGGGGCTGTGGATGAGTTTGGTTTTGGCGCGGAGGACGGTGACGCAGGTGCCTTCGGAGCCGACCAGGGCGCGGGCGACGTGGAAACCGTTTTCGGGGAGGAGGTAGTCGAGGTTGTAGCCGCTGACGCGGCGGGGGATGTTTGGGTATTTTTTGCGAATGAGGTCGGCGTAGGTGTCGCGAAGGTCGCGGAGCTGGGCGTAGATCTCGCCTTTGCGGCCGCCGGCTTTGATGATGGCTTTGAGTTCGCGTTCGGTGGTGGGGCCGACGGACAGGCGGGTGCCGTCGTAGAGGAGGATGTCGAGTTCTTCGATGTTTTCGCTGGTTTTTCCGCCGAGGACGGAGTGGGGGCCGCAGGAGTTATTGCCGATCATGCCGCCGACGGTGCAGTACTCGTGAGTGGCGGGGTCGGGGGCGAAGGTGAGGTTGTGTCTTTCGGCGGCGGAGCGAAGGCCGTCGTTGATCAGGCCGGGTTGAATCCAGGCGTAGCGTTTTCTGGGGTTGAGGTCTTCGATCTGGTTGAGGTATTTGGAGAAGTCTATGACTACGGCGGCGTTGGTGGTCTGGCCGGAAAGGGAGGTGCCGGCGCCTCGTCCGAAGAGGGGGACGTTGAGGTCGCGGCAGGCGGCTACAGCGGCGATGACGTCGTCGAGGGTGCGGGGGATGATGACGCCTAGGGGGATCTGGCGGTAGTGGGAGAGGTCGGAGGCGTAGAGGGCGCGGTCGCCGGGGGTAAAGCGGACTTCGGCGGTGGTGGTGGCGCGAAGGCGGGTGGCGAGCTGCTCAGTGACGGAGGTGCCGAGGATGGGGAAGGGTGTGGGGGTGGTGAGGGTCGCCACGTTGCAACTCCAACTTTGTGCTGATTTTTGCCGGTGGGGCCTGCACGTACCCGGCGGTGCTTAGGATGCGCTGAAGGGCAGGTGCTTGTCCAAGGAGCCGTTCTTTGAGGGGCTTGGTAACGCGCGAGACACCGGTTTGATACCTATGGCATTTGGGACAGGCACCACCAAAATTGTATGGAAAGGCATAGACTGCTAGTACAGATGCTTGCCACGGCACCCTCTTGGAGTTGCGGCTGTGGCGAGATTGACAACAGCCAAAGTAGGCGGGGGTTCCACCCGCCGAGACTGGAGGGATTGATGGTGAATCAGCGTCGTTTGACGACGGCAGGCGGCTTCGTTCTCGTAGCCGCGATGGGATGGATGGGCAGCGCGGCAGTTGCACAACAGGCAGCAACGATCGAGGGCCTTGTGGTGGACCGGAATGGTCCGAACATCATCGTGCAGGCGAAGGATCATGCACGGACCACGGTGATTCTTTCCGACACGACGAAAGCCACGGAGAAGGACGGGCTTTTCGATTGGGGACGAAAAAATCTAGCGATCACGGAGTTGGTGCCTGGGTTGGCCGTAAAGGTTGAGGGAAGCTACGATCAGGATCACAAACTGCTCGCCAACAAGGTTGTGTTTACGCAGAACTCCCTCAAGACGGCGAAGCAGATTGATGCCGGATTGAACCCTGTGCAGCAGGAGGTAGCGAAGGCGCAGGATGAACTTCGCAGCCAGCGCCGCGATCTGGACCAGAACACGCAGGACATCGCGTCATCTCGGCAGGATATTAACGCCAACAAGCAGGCGATTGCGCAGACGGCACAGGATACGGCGGCGAACAAGTCCGCCATTGGGCAAACCAATGGGCGGATCGGGCAATTGGATCAGTTCGACACGAAGGATAGCCTGACGATCACGTTTGCGAATGGCCGGGCCACGGTCGCGCCGAAGTACAAGCAGCAGATTGCGGATTTTGTGAAGGCGGCTGCGAATACCCCGGGCGCGATGATTGAGGTGCAAGGCTTTGCCTCGAAGGTGGGGGCTCCGGTTCTGAACCAGCGGCTGAGTGCGGAACGGGCTGAGGCCGTGATTGCGATGATTCAGCAGACGGGTGAGGTGCCGTTGACGAGCATTCTGGCGCCTGCGGCGATGGGCGTGACCAACCAGGTGAGCAGCAACCACAGCCGGACTGGGCAGGCGCAGAACCGGCGCGTGGTGGTGACGATCGTGGTGAACAAGGGAATCAGCGGCGGTATCGCCGGGTAGCCATCCCGCGCGTGAGAAGTTGATCGAAGGAGCGAGGGCTGAGGCTCTCGCTCCTTTTCTCTTGGGGGTTCGAGCTTCGGAAGATGCGGGATCAACGGTCTCGCTTACTTTGAAAGCTTGTTCTCGTCGCTGTCCGGCTTTGCCTTTGCTACGGGCGTGAGGTCCGCTGGAAGCGGATCGCCCCAGATGTAGTGATTGAACCAGAGCTCGTTTTCTTCCATGACGGCGCGCTGCTGCTTGGGCTTGTTTACCGGGTGGCCGAAGCCTTCGTAGAGGACCATTTTGACCGGTACGCCGCGGTCTTCGAGAGCCTGACGCAGTTCGAAAGAGTTGGCTACGGGAACGCGATGGTCGGCGCTGCCTTGTTGGATCAAGGTTGGCGTTCTGGCGTGGCTGATGTAGCTGATCGGCGAGGTCTTCTTGTAAATTTCGGGATCGGTTTGCGGGGTGCCGCCGAGGTACTGCCGGGTGAAAGGCGTGATGTCGGTGTTGTAGTAATAGGTGGCCCAATCGGAGATGCCGGCTCCTACGCTGACGGCGGCGAAGCGGTCGCTTGAGGCCGTGATGAAAGCGGAGATGTAGCCGCCTTCACTCCATCCCATGGAGCCTACGCGTTTGGGGTCCACCATGCCTTTGGTGATGAGCGAGTCTACGCCGCTGATGACGTCGGCGTAGTCGCCGACGCCGAGGTTGCGAACGTTGAGGGCGCGGAACCCGCCGCCGTAGCCCGCGGAGCCGCGGTAGTTGGGGTGCAGGATGAGTGCGCCGTGGGCGAGGAAACGCTCTGCGGGATAGTAGCGATTAGGAGAGAGTACAGGTGTGTCGATGCCGGTGGGACCGCCGTGGATGATGACCAGGAGTGGGTACCTGGTGCCGGGCTGAAAGTTCGCCGGCTTCTCGAGCACGCCCTCGATGGTGGCGCCGTCGCCGGACTTCCACGTGACGATCTCTCGGGTGGAGTGTGGGTAGGGCGCAAGTTGGGTGTCTTCGTGCGTGAGTTGCACGGGAGTCCAGGAGGCGAGGTCTGTTGCGTAGATGTCGGGCATGTGCTCGGCTGCGGCGCCCCGGTACGCGAGGTGTTTGCCGTCTGGCGAGATGGAGATGGCGTTGATGTACTGGTGCTCGGGACTGACGGCTGTTGCTGACCTGCTTACGGGGTCGAGGCGGAACAGGCGCATGGTGCCGTGTTCGAAGCCGGTGAAGTAGATGCCTTCTGCCGTCCAGGCAGCGAGGTCTGCGTCTTCGTCGAAGGTGTCGTTAAGGATGACGGGTTTGGCGCTTCCGTCTGCGGGGACGAGGGCGATGCGGTTGTTGGAGAAGAAGAAGTGAGGGTCGCCGTTGGAGGTGATGAAGGCGATCTGTTTGCCGTCGGGCGACCAGCGGGGGGACTCGTCCGGGCCGGGGGTTTCGACAATCTTCTTGACGGTATGGCCGGCGAGGGTGACGGTGTAGATGTCGGCTGTGTTCGAGGAGATGAGATCCGGATCGCGCTGCGCTGAAAAGGCGATCTGTTTGCCGTCGGGCGAAAACTTGAAGTCGTTGACGGTGTAGTTGCCGTCGGTGATTTTAACTGGCTTGGGAGGGGTCAGGCCGGGGTCGTCGGGGACGTCGATAAGCCAGATGTGGGCCATGGCGTAGTCCGAGTGGATGATGTGGTATTCGCCGAAGCTTTCCTTGCGGTCTTTGCGTGCCTGGGTGTCGGGGTCGGTGGAGGTGTAGGCGATGGACTTGCTGTCGGGGGACCACTCGAGGTGGTCTACGCCGTTTTCAGTGTGCGTGAGTTGAACGCCTTCGCCTCCGTCCGCGGGCGCGAGATAGATTTGTTTTTTGTCGGCAGGGGACTTGGGGATGACGCCGGGGCGGTCGGAGAGGAAGGCGATCCAGTGGCCGTCGGGGGACCATGCGGCGTCGGTGGCGGATTTGTTGGGAGCGGTGAGGCGATGGGGTTTGGCGTCGTGGATGGAGGCGAGCCAGAGGTCGTTTTCGAAGGCGTTGGCGTCCCAGTTGGTGCGGCTCTGTTGGAAGACGACGTGGGTTCCATCCGGGGAGATTGCGGGGGCGGCGACGGAGACCATTTCGAGGGATTGGTCGATGGTGGGCGCTGCTGGAGTGGCGTTTGCGGGAACAGGTGCCGGCGCGGTCTGCGCGTATGCGGAGAGGAGGGCGCTGCAGAGCAGGAGCGTGAGGGACAAACGAGCCAAGGAGCTCTCCGGGTGAGGGATTTGGCTGAGTATAACGGCTGCCGTTCCGGCTTTTCGCCAGAAAGCGGAGCTGGCGCCATGCTCTGGGGCATAGCGGAAGAGCAAGAAGGGCATGTCAGGGATCTTGTCGGCACCGTTGTACCGCATCCCATCCTGGTATGAGTCGTTCGGTTCAGTTCGTCGGTCCTTCGCATAACCTGCAGATCTTTGGCGTCCGGCTGCTTGGGGTGGATGCCCATAATGGGCGGAAGCTGCTGTTCTCCATAGTGTTTCTGGCCATTCTGTGGGTGATCCGGAGTTTGTTGCAGGCTTTGTCGAAGGGGCTTCGAACACGGGAGAGCAAGGGGGCGGCGTTCTGGACGGGCCAGGGTGTTTCGCTGGTGACGTTTGCGCTGGGGCTGCTGGGATTGGTATCGATCTGGTTCGATAATCCGGCACGGCTGGCGACGGGAATCGGTCTGGTGGGCGCGGGTCTTGCGTTCGCTCTGCAGAAGGTGATCACGAGCTTTGCGGCGTACGTGATTATTTTGCGTGGCAAGACTTTTAATGTGGGGGATCGCATTGTGATGGGAGGGGTTCGCGGCGATGTCGTGTCGCTGAGTTTCTTCCAGACGGTTGTGCTGGAGATGGGTGAGCCGCCGGCCGTTCAATCAGCGAAGCCGGATGTGTGGGTTCAATCGCGCCAGTTCTCGGGGCGGATTGTGACAATTTCCAATTCCAAGCTGTTCGATGAGCCCGTTTATAACTACACGCGCGATTTTCCGTTCATCTGGGAGGAGATGCAGCTTCCGATTTCGTATAAGGATGACCGGGCTACGGCTGAGCGCATCTTGCTGGGGGCAGCGCAGGCTGAGACGTTTCCGATCACCGAGATGGCGGCGCCGCATTTACAGGCGCTTGAGGACAGGTTTCAGCTCAAGGCGATCGATATTGCTCCGCGGGTGTACTGGCGCCTGACGGACAACTGGGTGGAGCTTACGGTGCGTTTCCTGGTCAAGGACCATGACGTTCGAGGGTTGAAGGACAGGATGAGTCGCAGGATTATCGCGGAGCTTGATCAGGCGGGTGTTGGGATCGCGTCAGGAACGTACGAGATTGTCGGAATGCCACCGTTGCAGGTAGCTATGCAGCGGTCAGAGGTTGCTTCGTAGCTGAGGCCGTACGAAACCAGGGCTAGAGCCCAGATGAAGGCGGCGGGTCAAGCGGGCTGAAGTCCGCGGCTGGACCGGCGACTCCATTCATCTGCAGGATGCGACGATCTGCTCGAACTGCTCGGCGCGGTGGTCGGAGGTGTGTTCGGCGAAGATGCGGGTGCGGGCTTGTCGGCCCAGGGCCTGGCGGGTGGCCTCGGGGGTGTGAAGGAGGATTTCGGCGACTTCTTCGGGGGTGAAGGGAAGGAGGACTTCCTGGCCGGGGGTGAGGAAGTCTTCCAAGCCGGGCCAGGGATCGGAGAGGATGGCGGCTCCGCAGGCGGAGGCTTCGAAGAGGCGGACGGAAGGGGAGTAGCCGGCCGCGACCATGTCGTCGCGGGTGAGATTGAGGGTGAAGCGGGAGCTGGAGTAGAACGCCGGGTGATGGGGTGGGGCGAGGTGGATGATGCGGTCTATGTTGGGGGCCCAGGAAGTGTCGGGGGGATATTGGGGGCCGGCGACGATGAAGCGTTCGTGGGGAAGCCGTTTGGCGGTTTCGTTGAGGAGGTGGAGGAGTTTGGTTTGGCGGTCGGGGGCGTAGGTGCCGAGATAACTTAGGGCGCAGGTGTAGGCGGGGTTTGCTGGGGTGGGGTGGTAGAGGTCGGGGTCTACGGAGCAGTAGAAGGGGATGGCGCGGGGGGAGCCGAAGTGTTGTTCGAGTTCCTGGAGGGCGGGGCCGCCGGTGAAGCTTAGATAGGCGGCGTAGTGGGGGATGAGGTCGGCGCGTAGATAGTCGGTGCAGCTGTGGGTGCGAAGGGCGGCGAGGGTGATGGGGGTGTCGATGTCGTAGAAGAGGATGGGGGGGTGAGGGTGTTGCAGGAGGGCTTCGGTGAGGGGAATGGCGTCAGGGAAGTAGGAGCCGATCAGGATGGCATCGGCGTTTTTTGCTTCTGCGATGAGAGAGGTGTGTTCAGTGGGCCAGTCTTCGTAGAGGCGGACGGTGCAGAAGTCCGGCTCTGGGAGGTCGCGGTTGGAGCGGTACCATTCGACGTCTTTTTCGACGAAAGTGAGGGTGTGGCCCCGGCGGTGGAGGGCTTTGAGGAGGGAGCGGTAGGTTGTGGCGTGGCCGTTGCCCCAGGAACTGGTGAGGGTGAGGCCGTAGACGACGAGGTTCATGGGCGATGGCCCGGGAAGAATGCGTGCCGGGGTTGAACCGCGCTCAGGCTTCCCTCAGCGGCTGAAGCCGCGTTCCTGGAGTGGCATTTATGGCACGGCTGATGCCGTGCCCCTTCCATACTGGGCACGGGAAGTGATCGTTGCCGCTGCGCGCAAAACGCAGATTCCCTTCGGGAATGACAAACAAGAAGGCAAGGGCGTGAGTTCATAGCTGGACCGCTTGCGGTGTGTCGAGGAGCTGCCCTTGAGCGTCCCGGCGCCAATGGGAGAGGTGTCGCCAGTCGGCCATGGTGGCGAGGGATTGGCTTTGGGCGGGGAGGATGCCCTGGCGGCGGGCGAGGCACTCGCGGAAGGCGTAGTCGGCCTGGGCGGCTCGTTGGGCGTAGGTGTGGTCGGCGAGGCCGCGGGCGTGGAAGGCTGCTCCGATCTGGCGGCGGGCGGGGAGGTTGTAGCGGGTGAGGGTGGCGGCGACCTCTTCGGCGTTGCGGACTATGAGGATTTCTGTGCCGGGTTCGAAGCAGTCGGCGATGCCGGGCCAGTCGTCGCAGAGAAGGCAGGTACCGGCGCCGGCGACTTCGAAGACGCGGGTTGGGGGGGAGAAGCCGAATTCGGCCATGCTGGCGCGGTTGATATTGAGGACCATGGAGGCCGAGCAGTTGACGCGGTTGTGGTCGGCGGTGGGGACGTGGCCCAGCCAGCGGACGTTCGGAGGGAGGAGTTTGTCGCCCCAGCCTTCGCCGCCGAGGAGGAATTGGGCATGGGGAGCAAGAGTGGCGGCGCGGAGGAAGAGTTCGTCGACGCGGGCTTCGCGGTCGGGGAGGCGGTTGCCGAGGAAGG
>CAXUDN010000130.1:0-10274 GCA_964249715.1 uncultured Acidobacteriaceae bacterium | reverse complement strand
CGGAGGCGATGACAAAAGCTTTTACAACGCCTCCGACGACGCCAGCCGCAACGATGCCCAGGCCAGTTCCGACATCGGCAACTTCGGCGGCGATGCCTTCGACGACTCGGGAACTAACGACCTCAGCCTCGACGACAACTCCTCGAACGACGCCAGTTTCGACGACAACTCCGGTGGAGATGACTTCTCCAGCTCCGGTGACAATAGCTAGAGCCAAACAGCAAGAGGCCCCTCCGATGACCTCGGAGGGGTCATCTTCATTTAGCGCCTGCTTAGGTCTGCGCCGTCCGGCTCGAGGCCTTTAACCCCAACTCCGCCATCACCCGCTGCAAATCCTTCCAAGCCTCTGCTTTTTGGCGGGGATCCCGCAGCAAAAACGCCGGATGGTAGGTTACCGCCACCTTCGCCTCACGGCACGAAAACCACTGCCCCCGCAATGAAGCCAGCGACTGCCGCACGCCCAACACATACGTAGCCGCCGTCGCGCCCAAAGCCACAATCACCCTCGGCCGCACAACATCGATTTGCTGCAACAGGAATTGCGAGCAGGTCGTCGCCTCCACAAATTCCGGGGTGCGATTTCCAGGCGGCCGACACTTCACCACGTTGGCGATGTACACCTGTTCGCGTTGCAAACCCATCGCGCCGATCATGTTGTCCAGCAACTGCCCAGCCTTGCCCACAAACGGGCGCCCGCTTGCGTCCTCATCCGCGCCGGGTCCCTCGCCAACAAACATGAGCACGGCGTTCGGGTCGCCCTCGCCGAACACGATCGTATGCCGCCCGGCATACGCCAGCGGACAGCGCGTACAGTCCCCAATTTCTGCCCGCAATCGCTCCAGCGCTGCAGGGCGTTCTGCGCCGGGAAGGGATGGCGCCGGCACGGGCAACAAGGTTTCTAAAGGACTCGGTTTCGGCATAGGCGCTGCTAGCTCCGGAGGCAATTCCCGCGAGACTGGCGCACTCCGCAGCCGGACCGGAGGCAGTTCGCCTTCCTTTTCTGCTTTGGTTGATCCGAAGTAGTTCCGAACCGGTTCCGCAATCGATGCTGGGTGCGTCGGCCTAACGGGAAGCGCAACCTGTGCAACAGATTTCTCGGCTCGCACCGCTGCTTCCCGCGCTACCGCCGCCGCACGCGCAGATGCATTTTTTGCGTTCTGGTCTCGAGCACTTTCACCTGGATCGACCGAAGCTTCTACTTCAACGGGCCTTGCAACCCGTAGCCGCTGCAGCAGGTCTCCGGGGATCTCGATGCGGCTTTGGTCGCGGCGGTATAGGTCGTACACACCCATATCTCGCAGGTACCAAACCCACGCGGACAGTCCCTGTTCCGGTGAAACCTCCAACGCAACTCCAGGCGCTACAAAGATGCAGGCGGTGCGGGTGGCCGCTTACCCACTAAGTGAAAGGTTACCTGACCGCCGCGAATCTCGTCCTGAGCCACTCTGCATGCCTTCATGGATTTCGATACGCCCAACGGAGGCGCACCATTCTGCAATTGCCGCGCCCGCCGCGCAGCACCTTTTACCAAGCTGTACTTGTTCAAAGACGGATCGTTCGGACCAGTGCTGACCATAGGTGACCTCAATAGTTGTGAAACGGGGTTTGACAGCAATCTTAGCCGGAAATCCTCTTCCGCTGGCAACTCTTCCTAAAATATTTGCATCGCCATCATCGCGAATTCGCTACAGCAACCTCGAAGCTCTCCAGCGCCGCCTGCAGATGCTCGGATTTCCGCTCCGTCAAGCACCCCTGCGCCAAAGCCTGTTCCTTGTGTCCGCCTTCCCCTCGTTCAGTTAAAACGATGGCCCGCATCTCCGCAGTTGCGTCCAGCAAGACATCGTTCACCAACGCGTACTGGTAGCGGTCCAGGTTCAACAACTCCAACCTGGCCTCCGACAACCGCCGCGCAATCACGGCTTCCTCGGTCATGCCCTCACTCTGGCTCCGCAAACGAAGCCGCTTTTCCAACTCCGCCGGGTTCGGCGGCAGAATGAAAATCGACACAGCCTGCGGCATCTTCTGCATCACCTGAAGTGCGCCCTGTACATCGATATCGAGGAGCAAATCCCGCCCTCGCTCCGCCGCCCGCAGTAACCCTGAAACCGGCGTCCCGTAAAAATTTCCAAAGACCTCAGCCCACTCCAGGAACTCGTTACGCTCCACCATCGCGACAAACTGTTCGCGGGTCGTGAAGTGGTAATCCTGTCCCTCGCGCTCAGACCCACGCTTTTCCCGGGTCGTATAGCTGACAGAAAAATCCAGGCCTTCCACCAACCGTCGCACCTCCGAGACCAGGGTCGACTTCCCCGATCCGCTCGGCGCCGAGATGATAAACAGGATGCCTGCCATAGAACGTGTGCTGTGTCCCTAGTTTACTCGTGTCTCTCCGCGGGTACCGTCACAAAACGTCGCAGGCCTGTAACACTTTTTAGGCAGTCCCCTCGACAGCCGCCCCCACCTGCTCCGCCGTGCGCAATGCCGGCTCTTCGCCGAACTGCAAAGCATACAGCCGCGCATACGTCCCCCCACGCCGCAGCAGCTGGTCATGCGTTCCCTCTTCACTGATCCCCCCAGCTTCCAGCACTACTATCTTGTCCGCCCGCCGCACCGTCGACAGCCGATGCGCAATCACCAGCACCGTCCGCCCCCGCATCAGGTTCGCCAGCGCCGCCTGCACCGCCGCCTCACTCTCCGTATCCAGCGCCGAGGTCGCCTCATCGAGCACAAGGATCGGCGCGTTCTTCACCAGCGCTCGCGCAATCGCCAATCGCTGCCGCTCGCCCCCAGAAAGGCGCGTTCCCCGCTCCCCAATCACCGTCTCGTACCCTTGCGGCATACGCAGGATGAAATCATGCGCCAACGCCGCTTTCGCCGCCGCTTCAATCCGCTCCATCGGCACATCGGGCCGCCCATACGCAATGTTGTTCCGCACCGTATCGTTGAACAGCACCGTCTCCTGCGTCACCTTTCCAATCTGCTTCCGTAACGACGCCACCGTTAGCTCCCGCACATCCTGCCCATCCACCAAAATGGCCCCATCCGTCACGTCATAAAACCGCGGTAGCAAATTTGCCAGCGTAGACTTTCCCGCTCCACTCGGCCCCACCAGGGCCACCACCTCACCTCGCTCGATCCTTAGCGAAATCCCCTTCAGCACTTCGCGCCGCGCGCCATCCCGCTCATACGCAAAGCGCACGTCACGGAACTCCACCGCGTGCGAAAAGTCCGGCAGTGTCACAGCCTTCTTCCGCTCCGGCACCTCATCCTGCTCGTCAATGAACCTGAAGATCTCCTGGCTCGCCCCCGTCGCCTGCTGAAAGCTGTTGTAGTACAGCGGCATCTTCCGCACCGGGTCATACAGCATCATCACCGCCGCTAGAAACGCAATAAAATTCCCCGCCGTCCCGCCATGATGCACAATCCACTGCCGTCCCAACCCCAGCAACAACGCAATCGCTACCGCCCCCAGCGCATCCATCAGCGGCGACGAAATCGACTGCACCGCCACCGACCGCATGTTCGCACTCAAGAGTCGCCCCGCCGCCCCCCGAAACCGGTTCAACTCCCACACCTCCATCCCAAACGCCTTCACAATGCCATTGCCCGTAATGGTCTCGTGCACAATGTTCTGGATCTCCGCCAGCTTGTCCTGCCCCTTGCGCGTCGTCTTCCGCACACTCCTTCCAATGCGCCGCGCCGACGTCACAATCACTGGCAAAAACAGCAGCATCACCCAGGCCAGTTTGCCGCCCACCAGAATCACCGCACCGATCATGAACAGCAGCGTAAACACCTGCTGCAGCGAGTCACTCAGCACCGTCGACATCGCCGTCTGCACCCGCTCCACATCGTTGATCAGCGTCGACACCAGCGTCCCCGTAGCATGCCGTCCAAAGAACCCCGCCGACCGCCGCAACAACGACTCATACAGGTCATTGCGCAAGTCCGTAATCATCCCAAACCCCGCCTTGTTCGCCAGCAGCGTCCCCGCGTAATCGCACACCGCCTTCACCAGAGCGGAAACCACCAACGCCATCGCCACCACAGTCCATGCATTGTGAAAATAGGCCGGCAACCACCGCTGCAGATCAAAATGCAACGCCGTATGCGGCACCGTAAACACCAGCACCTTATCCGGCGACGCCGCCGGACTCAGCACATTATCCACAATCGGCTTAATCAGCAGCACGCGAAACGCCTGCATCGCGCCTACCACCGCCATCAACAAAACGCTCAAAAGCGTCTCGCCCCAATACGGCCGCATATACCCCAGCAACCGACCAATCCGCTTCAAGCCGCCACTCCCACTTTTCTCGGCCGACACGCTGGCATAGGCAAAGTCTACCCTCCCCAGCGTCGTCCGACATCGCTCTGGCCTTGCGTTCTCTTTCCCAGGGAGAAAAGCAAGGAACCCGCTTCTGCTCTCCCCCTCCGCAAGTAAACTTGCCTCGGAGACCCCTTTGCCCCAAACCCCCAACCGCCGCTCCGTCCTTCTCGGCTCCGCCTCCACCCTGCTCTCCCTCTCCGCGGACGCCTCCATCTTCCCCTTCTTCCACCACAAACACCGCCTCAGCAACCCACAAGCCAGCCCTCGCGCCCAAAAGCTCTACGCCTACCTCTGGCACATCTACGGTCACAAGACCCTCACCGGCCAGCAAGCCGCCCCCCGCACCGGCCCAAGCGCCGAGCTCGAGTACCTGCAACGCATCACCGGAAAGCAGCCCGCCATCCTCGGCCTCGACTACCTCCACCCCGCCGAGCAGACCTTTGTGAACGACTACGCCACGCGCTGGTACCTCGAACAAGGCGGCATCCCCACCCTCTGCTGGCATTGGGGAGCGCCAGACATCGGCACCGGCTACGAAAACTCCAAAAAAGACTTCGATCTCCCTGCCGCCCTTCGCGCCGGCACACCCCAGCATGACGCCCTCCAGCGCGACCTCGCCGGCGTGGCCGATCAGCTCACCATCCTCCGCGACCGCGATATCCCCATCCTCTGGCGCCCGCTCCATGAGTTCACCGGCTCATGGTTCTGGTGGGGCAAGCACGGTCCCTCCGCCTTCAAAGATCTTTGGATCCTCATGTACGAGTACTTCACAACCACACGCGGCCTGAACAACCTTCTTTGGGTCGCGGGCTTCTCCGGCGAACCTAGCTCGGCATGGTACCCCGGTCCACAGTACGTCGACATCACCGGCCCCGACACCTACGTCAAGGACCACAACAATCTCGCTCCGCTCTTCGCCGAAGTCCATGCCATCGTCGGTGACACAAAGCCCATCTGCCTGCACGAATGCGGCCCGATTCCGGACCCGGACCTGCTGGGGCACGCCGCTCCATGGCTCTATTTCATGACGTGGCACACCCGCTTCATCATCGACAGCCCACTCAACCCGCCAGACTTCCTCAACCGCGTCTATAACTCAAAACGCTACATCACCCTCGACGAACTGCCCAACCTCAAGGACGTCTAGATTTCATCGTGAAATCTGGCATAGCCCAACCATCAAGAGCGGAGGGATGATCCGGCGGATTGCCCTGAAAACCTCTTCAAACCTGCTCCTGCGCTTCCTTCTCCCGCGCCAGAAACCGCTCCATAAACTTCGTATCGAAATCCCCTGACCGAAACTCCGTATCCGCAAAGATCCGCTGGTGCAGCGGGATCGTCGTATGGATGCCCTGCACCACAAACTGGCTCAACGCCCGCTGCATCTTGTCCATCGCTTCTTCACGATCCTTGCCATGGCAGATCAGCTTCGCAATCAGCGAGTCGTAATATTGCGGCACCACACCCTCCGCATACTGCGCCGTATCCACCCGCACCCCGTTCCCACCGGGCACGTTATAGACCGTGATCTTGCCTGGACTCGGAATGAACTTCTCCGGATGTTCCGCATTGATACGACACTCGATCGCATGCCCGTTGATCTCCGGCCGCTCCGGCACAATGTCCTTCAGCTTCTCACCTGCCGCAATCCGTAGCTGTGCCTTCACCAGATCCACCCCGGTGATCATCTCCGTTACCGGATGCTCCACCTGAATGCGCGTGTTCATCTCGATAAAGTAGATCGACCCATCCTCATCCATCAGAAACTCAATGGTTCCTGCATTCCAATATCCAATCTCCTTCAAAGACCGCTCAATGGTCTTTCCCAACTGCTCCCGCAGCTTTGGACTTACCTGCAAACTCGGCGCTTCTTCGATCAGCTTCTGGTGCCGTCTCTGGATCGAGCACTCCCGTTCCCCAAGCGACATCACATTGCCGTGCTCATCGGCCAGCACCTGGAATTCAATATGCCGCGGACGCTCGATGAACTTCTCCATGTACAGGTCGCCGTTGCCAAAGGCATTCAACGCTTCTGTCGACGCACTCTGGTACAGCGCCGGCAGCTCGCCCGCGGCGCGAACAATGCGCATCCCGCGCCCGCCGCCCCCCGCAACAGCCTTCACAATCACCGGATAGCCAACACTCTTGGCCCACTCCAGCGCCGCATCCTCACTTTCAACGATTCCATCCGAACCAGGAAGAATTGGCACCTTGGCCTTCTTCATGGTCTGCCGCGCGGTGGACTTCTCGCCCATCATGCGCGTCACTTCCGGCGGCGGCCCGATAAACTTAATGTTCGACGCCCGGCATACCTCGGCAAAGTTGGCATTCTCACTCAACAACCCGTACCCCGGATGGATTGCCTCCGCCCCGGTAATCTCCGCAGCCGAAATGACACTGGGGACGTTCAGGTAGCTCTCTGAAGACCGCGGCGGCCCGATACAAATTGCCTCATCCGCAAACCTTACGTGAAGGCTGTTCCGGTCAGCCTCTGAATACACCGCCACCGTGCGAATACCCATCTCCTTGCACGCGGAGATCACCCGTAGCGCAATCTCGCCACGATTTGCAATCAATACCTTACGAAACATGCGCTCCCATTGAGGCCTCTTTGGTTGTCATCCCCGAAGGGGATCTGCGTTTCACTCCGCCGACGCCGTCCTACACCCGGACTCCAAATAACTTCTGCCCGTACTCCACAGGCTGCCCGGGCTTCACATAGGCTTTTACGATTTCGCCGGCAACATCGCTCTCGATCTCATTCATGATCTTCATCGCCTCGACAATGCACAACACCTTGCCGGAGGCCACCGTGTCCCCGATCTTCACAAAGGAATCGGCTCCCGGCGAAGCCGCGTCATAGAACGTTCCCACCAGGGGCGACTTCACAATGTGAAGCCCCGCATCCTCGTCCACGTCAGCCGCGGCTGAGACAGAGGCCGCCGCAGATGCCGTAGCGACCGCTTCAGGCGTAGCGACAGCGCTATGCACAGGAGCTACCTCAGCCGGGGTCAACGTCGCACCGGCCGCGCCCGCAGCCGCCATCAGCCGTGCCAACTGTGTCAGGTCCACTCCGCCCGTGGCAGCCGTTGCGGTTGCACCCTGCCCAAACGTCAGCCGAACCTTCAGCTCCGGCCGCTCCATATCGAATTCCGCTACGCCGCTTGCCTTCAAAAACTCCACCAACTCGCGCAGCTCTTTCAGATCTCCCTCATCCATGCGTCCCAACTCCAACCTCAAATCTCAATTTGCTAAAGCTCGGTCCACGTTTTCTTGCTCGCGGCCGTCAGCACAAGTCCGCCCGTCTCGGTTACCAGCACCATATCTTCGATGCGTACCCCAAACTCCTCCGGCAGGTACACCCCGGGTTCCACGGTAATGACCATCCCTGGCTCGAGAACCTGCTCTACGTTCGCCGCAAGCCGGGGCCCCTCATGAATCTCCAGCCCCACGCCATGCCCGGTGGAATGCGAAAACCACTTCGCCAGCTTTGCCTGCTCCAGAACACTCCGCGCTGCCTCATCCACCGCCGCGCACGTTACACCCGGGCCCACGGCGGCCACCGCCGCCTCCTGCGCTTCCAGCACCGAATGATACACGTCCCGCGCTCTTTCACTGCCTTTCCCAATATGCACCGTGCGGGTCATATCCGAGCAGTACCCATCCAGCACCACGCCAAAGTCCAGCGTCACAAAACCACGTCGCGGTAGCTTTTGCGCTGTAGCCCGTCCATGCGGCAAAGCGCTCCTTTTTCCACTGGCTACGATCGTCTCGAAGCTCATCGCCTCCGCGCCAGCCTGCCTCGCGGCATACTCCAACTCCAGCGCAACCCCAAGCTCCGTGTTTCCGGGCACAATATGCTCCAGAACGCCGTCGAACAGCGTACATCCCAGTGAAGCCGCACGCCGCATCCGCTTCACCTCGTCGGCTGTCTTCACCTCACGCAGTCGCGCTACCAATCCGTCCGTAGCCACAAAGAAGCCGCGCTTGCCCACTCCCTTTGGAAGGGCCTTTCGCATCCCCTCTAACCCAGTCACCGTCGTCTGCCGCGCATCAAAGGTGCACCGGGTCGCCCCGCGCGCTACCAGCCATTCCAGTGCCAGTCCCGCAGCGGGTCGCTTCTCCTTCACAAACACCCGCAGATCGCCAACTTCAGCCCGGGCCTGCGCCGTGTACCGCCCATCGGTGAAGAGTGCCGCGCGTCCACCCCGGATGGCTACGGCTCCGTTGGTACCCGTAAACCCTGTAAGCCAGCGGACATCCGGCGCAAAGGTGACCAGGAAGGCATCCGCTCCGGCTTCGGTCGCCGCCCGCATCGCTGCCCTTCGCCGTTGCTTTTGGAGCATCTCTCGATCATACCGTCTTCGCCTGAGCCCGACCCGCATCCCCCAAACTGTGCATCCGGGAACCCAGAACCTCAGCACAAACCTTCGTGGCCCCCGCTACAATGGACTATGCCCGTCGCCGAACTCGCGCCCGAGCACCTGAAGCACGCCGTTACTCTCCCACCTGAGTTCACCCGTCGCGCATTCCTCGGCGGTGCCGGTGCCGCTGCTCTCGGGGTCGGTTTCTATGCCGGCACACACGCGCGCCACGAACTCGAGGTCACCCACCACCGCATTGCGATTCGCAACCTCCCTGATGCCTTCGTCGGCATGCGCATCGCTCAAATCTCCGACATTCACCTCCTCGAGTACACCGAAACCTCTTACTTCGAGCAGGTCATCCAGCGCGTCAACTCCCTCAACCCTGACCTCGTCTTGCTGACCGGCGACTTCGTCAGCCGCGGCCCAGGCCCCAGACGCATCGGTATCCGAGCCGCCGGGCTGGCAGCGGAGATTACCTCGCAGCTCAAAGCGCCGCAACGTCTTGCCATCCTCGGCAACCACGACGTCGGCGTGGGCGCCGATCTCATCGTTCACGAACTCGAATCCCACGGCACACCCGTCCTGGTAGACAGCTACCTGCCCCTTGAACGCCGCATGGAACGCCTCTACATCTGCGGCTCCGACGACGCCGGCACCCGCACTCCCGACCCCAACCTTGCTATCCCCCGCGAACCCCATGCCCCTGTCATCTACCTGGTCCACGAGCCTGACTACATCGACATCTTCCAGCACCACCCACGTTTTCCCTTGGTCGACCTCATGCTGAGCGGGCACACTCATGGCGGCCAGATGCGCCTGCCTTTCATCGGACCGCTCGTACTACCCCCCATGGGCAAAAAGTACGTTGCGGGCCACTTCCAGTTCGGGCATATGCAGCTCTATGTCAATCGAGGCATCGGTACGGTTGGCCTGCCGTTTCGCCTGAACTGTCCCTCAGAGATCACCCAATTGACCCTGGTGCGAGCCTGAAGGCGTTTCTCCTCATTTCCCTCCAGGACTCTCCGCAAGACGGCAGATCGTCTTTTAGTCCGGAACTCCACTCCGCCCTGATCCAGCCTCCGCTTCGGTAACCCTCGAAAGGGTTACAAGGAGAGAAATTTCGTGTCTGAGTACGTGTTAACCTGAAGGGGTCAGCACGGTTTAGGAGAGATGGCCGAGTGGCTGAAGGCGCACGCTTGGAAAGCGTGTATACCGCAAGGTATCCAGGGTTCGAATCCCTGTCTCTCCGCCACTCACCTCCCAAGCGATCCAGGACATTCAAATGCATCAGCTGCCCCGTGAGTATTGAGGCTTCCGTCCGCTGTTGTCCAACAGCTCCACACGGGGAGCCGGCTACCGCTGGAATACGTCTGGGAGTATTTGGTTCAAGTTGGGACTGTTCTTTGGGGGTACTCTCGCCCGACGTGTCTCACCTATGTAAAAGTCCGAAAGCCAGGCCTCAGGCCACGATCAGCTATCGACAGTACAGGCTTCTACGTCCGGCTGACCCTCACGGGACAAGCATCTGCTTATTGGCGTCCCCGACGGGATTCGAACCCGTGTTACCGCCGTGAAAG
>CAXUDN010000129.1:0-10340 GCA_964249715.1 uncultured Acidobacteriaceae bacterium | reverse complement strand
CGAGGAAGTCGTGCCTGCCCAGCTTTCGGCCGTTCTGTATGAAGTTCGCAATGGTAGCCGGAGGGAGCGGGACAGGGGAATGAGTCGGCGGATTTTTTGGTGGGGCGGGCACGGGAATTTGCACTGCGCTGTGAGGGTAGGCGGGAGGTTTGCGCGGGTAGTTTATGGAGCCGCGGAGACAGAAGGCGTTCGCGATGTGGAAAAGGGCGGTCAGACAGTGGGATGGAGAGGATGTGTGAGTTTTGTCTTGGGGTCAGCGGAAGTCGACTGAAATGTTCAGCAGGAACTCTGCGCTTGGATGATGTTCGGGGCGCACCGGGTACGGTGGGCCTAGCGAACGGCGAGATCGTCGAGCCAGTCGAAAAACTCGGGGAAGCTGATGCCGGCGGCTTCGGCACCCTGGATTTCGGTGTCTCCGGTGGCGCGTAGGGCGGCGATGGCGAAGGCCATGGCGATGCGGTGGTCGTGGCCGGAGTCGATTGCCGCGCCGTGGAGGGTTTGATTGCCGGGGATGTCCATGCCGTCTTCCTGTTCGGTGACTTCGGCGCCCATGGCGCGGAGGTTCTGGACGGTAAGGGCAATGCGGTCGGACTCCTTGACGCGG
Organism: uncultured Acidobacteriaceae bacterium; assembly: GCA_964249715.1. Lineage (GTDB taxonomy): Bacteria > Acidobacteriota > Terriglobia > Terriglobales > Acidobacteriaceae > Granulicella. Next base: position 9,736 of record CAXUDN010000129.1, on the reverse strand, counting down.
AGTTCTTTGGCGTCGCGGATTTTGAGGCCGTTGGCGGTGTAGGGGGCGATGGCGGCGAAAACGGGGAGCTCGTCGATGAGCTGGGCGGCGAGTTGGCCGTTGAGATCGATGGCCTGGAGAGGGCCGGGTTTGCGGTTGATTTGGAGGGTGCCGGCGAGTTCGCCATGTTGTTCGGCGACTTCGAGCATTTTGATGCCGCCGCCCATGGCGGTGAGGACGTCGAGGAGGACGGCGCGGGTGGGGTTCAGGCCGATGTTGTCGAGGACGAGGTTGGAGTCGGGAAAGAGGAGGGCGGCGCAGAGAAAGAAGGCGGCGGAGGAGAGGTCGCCGGGGACCGTGAGGTCGAGGGCTTTGAGTGGCTGGCCGCCGGCGATGTAGAGGCGGGTTTGGCCCTGCGCATCGGGGCGGCGGAGGATTTCGGCACCGAAGGCGCGGAGGGCGTGTTCGGTGTGGTCACGGGTGCGGACCTGTTCGGCGAGGGAGGTGGTGCCGTTGGCCTGGAGGCCGGCGAAGAGGACGGCGGTCTTGACCTGAGCGCTGGCTATGGGGGAGCCGAAGTCGATGGCGGTAAGGGGGGCGCCGTGGACGGTCATGGGGGCGTGGCCGTCGGTGAGGTCAATGCGGGCGCCCATTTGCCCGAGGGGTTTACGGATGCGCTCCATGGGACGGGTGGTGAGGGAGGCGTCGCCGGTGAAGGTGTAGGTGCCGGGCTGGGCGGCGACGAGGCCGGCGAGCATGCGCATGGTGGAGCCTGAGTTGCCGCAGTCCAGGGGTTGGGTTGGTTGAGCGAAGGACCCGGCGGTGCCGGTGACGGTCGCGGTGCGTGTGGTGGGGTCGGCTTCGACTTTCGCGCCCAGGGCGGCCATGCAGGCGAGGGAGGAGTGGGGGTCGGCGCCGGTGGAGAAGTTGTGCAGGTGGGAGATGCCTTCCGCGAAGCCGGCGAGGAGGGCGTAACGGTGGGAGATGGATTTGTCGCCGGGGAGGGCAAGGGAGCCGCGGACGCTGCGGGCGGGACGGATCAGGCGGGTTTGGCTTGGGGTAGACGTGGGCTGGGGGACGGCTGCCGGCATACAGCGATGGTACCGGCTACGGGCGACGGGTGTGCCGGTGTGACGGGGCGGAGGGGATCGGAGGAGCTGATGTTTTGGTTGGTAGCGGCGGGTAGAGTGCTTTTGGATGGTTACGTTTAGGGTATTTCGAGCGGAAATGCGCTGGTATATGCTGCACGTGTCGTCCCGGCCCGCATTTTGTTCGAGGTAAGCCTTCGTGCAGCAGACGCGGAAGGATGTGTTGAATGGATGGAAGGAAATCGCTGCGTACCTCGGACGGGATCCCCGCACGGTGGAACGCTGGGAAAAGCAGCGATCCTTGCCGGTCCGCAGGCTGCCTGGAAGCGGACGCGCTACTGTGTACGCGCTTGTTCCGGAGCTGGATGTCTGGCTCGCGAGTAGCCGGCTCCGTGAAGAGGAACCGCAGCTTACGGCTGTGCCGGCCGTCGCGGCGGAAATAAGGGCTGAGCCGAAGGCGTTCGTTGTTGCCGAAGCAATCGATGGTGGGCAAGAAACGAAGCTGCAGGAGTCTGGCGATCGTGGCCCAGGTTGGCGACGGTGGACTACGGCGGCGGTACTGGCGGTATTGGTTGTGCTGATCTGCGGCGTGGGGCTGGCCGGGGCCGGCTGGCGTCGGCGGCACAGTGGACCGGCAACGCCGGGGGTAGATCCGGCGTTGCCGAACCGGGTTCGTTCGCTGGTGCCCTCCTCGGCGGTGTTTGGGGTGGAGGAGTTGTACCTGCGCGGGTGCTACCAGGAGGAGATGCGAACGCCGGATTCGCTGAATCGGGCCAAGGCGTCGTTTGAAGCGGCGATTGCAAAAGACGGGGGGTATGCGCCGGCCTTCGCGGGATTGGCGAATACGTACATTTTGCTGCGGGAATATTCCATGCTGCCGGATGCGGAGGCTTACCCCAAGGCGAAGGAGGCGGCGACAAAGGCTTTAGTGCTGGATCCTGGATGGCCGCAGGCCCATGCGGCTTTAGGGTTCGTGAAGTTCTTCTGGGACTGGGATGCGACGGCCGCAGAGGCACAGTTTCAGCAGGCCTTGCAGGCTGATCCTACTCTGCCCCTTGCGCACCACTGGTTTGGCTCCATGCTCACCCATGAGGGGCGATTCCGGGAGGGCTTGGGTCAACTAGAAGTGGCGCAGCGATTGGATCCAAGTTCGGCGGCGATCTTGACGTCGCGGGCGTTTGCTTTAGGGCTGATCGGGCGGAAATCAGATGGGATTCAGATGCTTCAGGAGGCGATCGGCGGAGAGGGGTCAGGGTCATCCCGGAACTCCGCTACGATGCACCAGGTGCTAGGAGTCCTCTATCTCTTGCCATCGCGGGACGTTGGCCGGTACCTTGCGGAGACAGCTCAGGCGGCGTCCTTGCGCCAGGATGTGGAAACAGCGGCGTCCATGCGCATGGCTGCCGGCGTGCTCCACGCGCGCGGTGAGCAAGCGATGTGGCGGGCGTTGCTGGAAGACGAGCGGAAACGGCATCCGCGCGGCGAGCCGACGTACGCGATGGCGCGCTACGAAGCGGAACTGGGCGCAAAGGATCAGGCAATGAACGATCTTGCGGAGCTGTTTACGCGGCATGACCCTGCGCTGATAGGGATCTCGGTGGACCCCTCGTTTGAGGGGCTGCGGAGGGAGGGCCGATTCCTGCAACTGCGCGTGGCCATGGGGCTGCCGGGTATGGGTGCAGGTTGATTCTGGCTGTTCTTCTGCGGCATAGCGGGTGCAACTTCCGGGGCAGAGGGAGGCTGGAAAGGCGGGTTCGGCCGCCAGCGCTTGGTAAAATGGAGGCCGGAGAGATCTGTGTACCGGAAAGCTTTTTAGATGAGCGCCTTCGCTGAAGACATGGCGCGTTACCGCGCTCGGGGGTACCACGGGAAAGGCCTTTGGCTGAATCCGGCGGTCTGGGCGATTGCGTCCTACCGGCTGAGCAACTGGCTGCATGTGGGACAGCCGAATGTCATTTTGCGGATTCCACTTAAAGTTTTCTCGTTTTTTGCCGTTATGTTCTGTGTGGTCTTCATGGAGATGGATATCGATCCGCAGGCTACGATCGGTGGAGGGTTTCATGTCGCCCATATTGGGGGCGTACACATCAATCCGGGCGCGGTGCTGGGGCGGAACTGCGATGTGGCCCACCGGGTGACGATTGGAGCATCAGCGATGGGCCGGGGAGGTATTCCGGTGCTGGGCGATGAGGTTTATATCGGTACGGGTGCGGTGCTGGTGGGCAAGATCAAGGTGGGAAGCGGGGCGAAAATTGCGGCGAACACGCTGGTAATGAGCAACGTGCCGGCGGGTGCGACGGTGATGGGGGTTCCGGGGCGGATTGTGATGCGGGCCAAGCCTGCGGCTGTGCCTGGGAGCGTTGCGCCTGCAGCGGAGCCGGTTGCGGTGGGAGCGGGTGTCGATGCCGGTTGACCTGGAGGCGCAGGAACGGCGGCAGGCGCTGCAGGAAGCTGTGGCCGCGGAAGACGCCGGTCTTGCCGTCCGCTGCGCGCGCGAGTTGTTGAGCCTGGGGCGTGGAAACGATGTCGCTTTCTGCGCTACGGCGTTCCGAAAAGTTTCTGCGGCGTTGGTGAAGGAGGGTCACCGGCGCTTGAAGACGTTTGCCGTGCGGTCTGTGACTGTGGAGCCGCTTCTGCCCGCGTTGCAGGTGGAAGCCGTGCTGGGCGGGTATGTGCTGGAGATCGAGGTTGGCGGTTTCGGCTCTTACATGGACGAGATGCTGAATCCGCAAGGAAACTTGAGCCGTGCTGGGGCTGACCTTGTGCTGGTATTGCTGGAAGCTGGGGATGTCGCGGGGCGGTTGCCTGCCCTTTGTGCGCAAGGCAGAAGAGACGACATCGCGGAGGAGATTGCGGCTTCTGTGGCGCGGGTCGGCCAGATGCTCAAGAGCTTTCGCGGGCGGAGCACGGGACGTTTGGTGGTGCAGGGATTCGTTGTGCCGGATGTTACGTCCCTTGGCCTGGTAGGAGAGGGTAATTTCGCCGATGGCCTGGTGAATGCGACTCGTGAACTGAACCGGCAGTTAGCGGCGCTTTGCCGCACGATTTCTGATTGCGCCTTCTTCGATGCCGAGCAGGCAGCGGCGCGTTTTGGACGTGAGCGGTGGCGGGATGAGCGAATGTTTCTGGCCTCCCGCTTGCCGGTGGCGCAGGGGGCGTTTCGACCGTATGCGCGAGGGTTGATGCGGACGGCGTCGGCACTGTTTCGGGCGCCGCGTAAGGTGTTGTGTACGGACCTGGATAACACGCTCTGGGGCGGCATCCTGGGGGAGGACGGACCGAGTGGCATTGCAACGGGGCATGCCTTTCCGGGGAATTGCTACTTTGCGTATCAGCAATACCTAAAAGAACTGAATGCGCGAGGTATTCTGCTGGCGGTCACTTCGAAAAACAATGAGGCGGATGTTGCGGAGGCGTTTCAGTTGCGGGCGGCTGATCTGGGCGTCTCGCTGGATGACTTTGTGGGGCGGAAGATAGGTTGGAACGAGAAGGCGGCGGCGTTGCGCGAATTGGCGGCTGAGCTTTCGCTGGGGTTGGACGCGTTTGTTTTTGTCGACGACAATCCTGTGGAGTGCGAGGCAATCCGGCAGCAGTTGCCGGAGGTGGCTGTAGTCGAAGTGCCGGTGAGCGAGCCCTGGCGCCTGGTCGGAATGCTTGCGGAGGAATGGTTCTTCGATGCGGTTTCGGTGACGGGTGACGATCGGCTACGGTCGCAGGAGTACCGGGCTCAGGCGCAACGGGCGGCCTTGAGTGAAACTGCCGGCAGCCGCGAAGAGTTTCTGGGATCGTTGGAGATCGTGTGCACGTTTCTGAGTGCGGCGGAGGCCCCGCTGGATCGTTCGTTGCAGTTGCTGGCGAAGACCAACCAATTCAATCTGACGACGCGGCGTTACTCGGCGACCGAGGTAATGGGGTTTGTTGACGACCCGATGTGCCAGGCTGTTGCTGTGCGGGTGCGCGACCGGTTTGGGGATGCGGGTGTTGTCGGTTTGGCTTTGACTCGGCAGCGGGGCGAGGAGTGCTGGATTGATGCGCTGCTTTTGTCGTGCCGGGTCATCGGACGCGGTATCGAGTCGGCAATTCTGGCTCAACTGGCCCAGGGTGCTTTAGCGCGGGATGCGCGTTGGCTACTTGGCGAGTACATCGAGACCAAGAAGAACGTGCCGTGTAAGGAATTTTATCCGGATCACGGATTTACGCAGGATCAGGGTTTGGCCGGCGAGCCGGGAGTTGTGTACCGGCTTGATCTTTTGGCGCGAGTTGTTGAAAGCCCATCGTGGCTGAGCATTGAACGAAGTTCTGAAGGAAGTGAGAGTTATGAGCTTGCAGCAAGTGCCGTCGTCTCTGCGTGACATCGTGGCGGATACCCTTGAAATTACCCCAGAAGAAGTGACATCGGAGACGTCTACCGAATCCGCGGAGAATTGGGACAGCTTCCGCCATCTGCAGCTGGTGCTGTCGGTTGAAGGCGAATATGGGGTGCAGCTGGATCCGCAGCAGGTCCCGGATCTGACGACGGTGGCGAAGCTGCAGGCGGCGTTGGAGCAGAAGGGCGCGTCGTTGTGATCTCCGGATTACCGGAGGGTTTGCGGTTTAGGCTGCTGCATGTGGGAGTGGCTGTCCCGGAGATCGATGCGGCGGCGGAGATGTTTGGCGCACTGTTTGGATCGCAGGTGGTTTCGGGGCCGTTCGACGATCCGATCCAGAAGGTTACGGTCAACTTCCTGCAACAGACGCGAGGCGAGGCGGCTGAAATAGAGTTGATTGCGCCCTTGACTGAGGATGCGCCTATCCGGTCGATGCTGAAGAAAACGGGTGGGGGCGCCTACCATTTGTGTTTCGAGACGAATGATTTGGAGCGGGCTTTGGGGCATCTGCGTGAGGGAAGATGTCTTGTGGTGAGCGCGCCGGCTCCGGCTGTGGCGTTTGAAGGCCGTCGGATCGCGTGGCTGTACACGCCGTCGCGGTTACTTGTGGAGCTTGTAGAGCGGCCGGAGTAAGTTCTTCCTGACACTTCGAGGCAGATCGAGCGGCGTAAGCAGTTTGGGGTAAGGTTAGCTGACCAGGAGTTCGTCATCCTCGCGTTCGGGCAGGTTGTGGGCCGAAGAACGTGAAGACCCTGTGCGGTGAATGTTCTTGACGGCGTACATCCGTCGATCAGCTTCGGAGAGGAGCTGTTCTGCGTCGAGACCGTCCTCGGGGTAGAAAGCCGCTCCCATGCTGAGGGAAAGAAAGTCTGTGCCGCACACCTGGCGCCCTGCTTCCTGGGCCAGATCGCTCAAGAGCATGGCCCGTTCCTGGATAGCGGCAGGGGTGATATTGGAGGCGACGATGACGAATTCGTCTCCGCCCATGCGGGCGGCGTAGTCGTAGGTTCGGCAGACCTGGCGCATGGAATTTGCGAAGAGCTTGAGGACCTTATCGCCGGCGAGATGGCCGAAGCGGTCGTTAATTTCCTTGAAGCCGTCCAAGTCGCAGACGATGACGGCCATGCCGACGTTCTCGCGCTCGCAGCGGGCGAGCTCCTGTTCGAGGTGAATGGAGAGAGCGCGTGCATTGGCCATCCCGGTGAGGTAGTCGACGGTGGCGGAATGTTCAGCCTCGCGGTACTTCAGGGCGTTCTCGATGAAGAGGGCCACGCGTGCGGTGATGACCTGGAGAATACGGAGGTGCTCGGTGGTGAAGGCATCGGGTTCGTTGCGGTAGAGCGCGAGCACACCTACGAGGCCGGTGACGCCTTCCAAGGGAACGGCGAGAGCCGACCTCGGATTGTTGCCGGGGGTTTCGGTGGAAGCAAAACCAGTTTCGACGGCTGGATCGCCGTTGAGGATGGGCTTGACGTTCTGGGCGACCCAGCCGCACACGCCGGTGCCGATGGGAGGCTGCAGACTTGAGAATACGCGGGCGTTCTCACCGCTGACGAACTCCGGGATGAGGGTGTTTTCGCGCTTGACGAAGACGACGATGGAGTCGTAGGGGACGAGCTTGCGGAGGCGAAGGGCGACGAGGGAGAGCGTTTCGTCCAGGCTAAGGGAGTTGCCGAGATCCTGGCTGAGTTCGAAGAGGGTATGGGCTTCCTGCCGCGCAGAGGCGATGGAGGCGAGGAAGTCGGTGTCGTTGACGTTGCGACTGACGCGGTCTGCATAAAGCTCTGTTGCGGGGCGTTCTCCTTTAGGAACGCTGTAAGTGAAGCGCAGGGCATCTTCGCTGGTCTGTTGGAGGCTACGGAGGGCGGAGCCTTCGATCTCGTTGTAGCGCTGCAGAAGGACGGTGACGACTGCCGGGTCGAAGGAGGTTCCAGACTCCTTGGCGAGTTCCTGCATGGCTTCCTCCAAGGAAAGCGCTCTGCGGTACTGGCGGTCGGAGGTGAGGGCGTCGAGGCAGTCCACGACGGCGAGAATGCGGGCGCCAAGGGGAATACCCTCGCCCTGGAGACCGTCAGGGTAGCCGGTACCGTTCCATTTCTCGTGGTGGGAGCGAACGATGGGGGCAACGGGATAGGGGAAGGCGACTTTCTCGAGGATGCCCGCGCCCACGACCGGATGAATCTTCATTTTCTCGAATTCTTCGGGAGTGAGGCGGGCGGGCTTGTTGATGATGTGGTCGGGAACGGCGAGCTTGCCGATGTCGTGCAGCAGGGCGCCGGCGCGGAGAGCGTCGAGCTCTTCCCCGACCATGCCGAGTTCCTTGCCGATCTCCAGGGCATAGGTGCGCACGCGGTGGAGATGGGAGTGGGTGTTCTGGTCCTTGGCTTCGATGGCGAGGGCGAGGCCTTCGATGGTGCGGAGGTGGAGGGCGCAGACCTCTTCGACGTGGCGCTTTTCGGCTGCGACCTGACGGGCTTCGATCTCGACGCGCTTCTTTTCATCTTCCAAGCGACCGAGGTAGAGGTGATAGGACCTGTAGACCCAATACATGACGGGCACAACGAGAAGGGCGCTCTCCCAGCCGACATAGCGGGTAGCGAAGCTGACGAGGCCGACGATAGCGGCGCCGATGAGGTAATAAGGGAGCGACCAAAAGTAGGTTTCCGACCAGACTTTCCGGATCGAGATTCTTTCGCTGAGAGCGATGACAACGGAGACGGGCGCGGTATTGGTGAAGAAGTAGGTGCAGGCGGCGATGGCCAGGAGGAGAGGTGTGCCGCCGCGCAAGAGGTGCGCGGTCCAGCGATAGGCGGAGTAGGTGGCGAAGATGGCCGGAGCGCTCATGCCAAGGACGTTGAAGATGACCTTGATCGCCTCGGGCTTATGTTTGGTGCGCCAGGTGCACTGCACAAGGGTGGCGGCGCAGCCGATGATGAGGGTCTCGCCGACGGAGAGTTCGAGCACGCCGAGCAGAACGAAGAGGAAATGCACCGACATGGTGCTTTCCATGCCGGGCAGGTGCACCTTCAGGGTGGCCGACAGGATCGCAATGGAGAGATAACAGATGAATTTGAGCAGGTCGGTGGGATGGGAGTGGAGCAGCGCGAAAATCAGGACGCCTGTTCCGACGAGAGAGCAGCCGGTGACGAAAGCCTGGACGCGCAATGGAAGAGAAGGCTGCATGGTTTAACGACTTGAGGCTCGGCACTCCTTCAACCGCTTGTTTTCGAATCGAAAATCTACACAACTCAGATAAAAGGGGCCTGGATGAAGACGAGAGAGGCGGTTTGCAAAGACAGCCGCGCTCGGTTCTGTCTCGGTGGAATGCGGTACAGGACTTACCCAGCCTCTAGTCCGAGGTCGTATACGGTACATAGCACTTTGGTCTGATTTTCTGGTTTAAGTCGCGAACTGTCTTAGGGATAGTGCGAAATTGCCGCATCTACATCCTGCGTAATGACCCGCCTGTTCGCACGCTGCTTACCCGAGTAATCGATTCAGGGCGGGCCTCCGGTTACGGATGCGTGCTGGTATGCTTCTCTGCGAATGCGGACCCCGCATGATTTGTGGCGCGCGGGGAGGGATGGAGATATGGACGAACTGATTCTGGCGCTCGATCAGGGGACGACGAGCTCACGGGCGATTCTTTTCGATCGGGAAGGCGAGATTGCGGGGGTGGCGCAGCATGAGTTCCCGCAGCATTTTCCGATGCCGGGGTGGGTAGAGCATGATCCTTACGATATTTTGACATCGCAGGTGACGGCGGCTGTGGAGGTGCTGGGCAAGGCCGGGATCCGGCCACGCGATGTGACGGCGCTGGGGATTACGAATCAGCGGGAGACGACGCTGGTGTGGGACCGGGAAACGGGCAAGCCGATTGGGAATGCGATTGTGTGGCAGGACCGGCGTACGGCGGCGATGTGCGAGCGGCTGAAGGCTGACGGGGTTGAGGAGTTTGTGCGCGGCAAGACCGGCTTGCTGCTGGACCCTTACTTTGCGGGGACCAAGCTGGCGTGGATGCTGGAGAACATCCCGGGGGCGCGGGCCAGAGCGGAGCAGGGAAAGCTGGCGTTTGGGACGGTAGACTCATGGCTGATCTGGAATCTGACGAGCGGGCGGCGGCATGTGACGGACCGGACCAATGCCTCGCGGACGCTGATGTATTCGATCGTGGATGACAGGTGGGATCCGGAGTTGCTGCGAATTTTGGGGGTTCCGGAGAGCATGATGCCGGAGGTGGTGTGGTCCAAGGGGGTGATTGGGCAGGTCACGACGTCGCTGGGGCTGGGGGAGATTGCGATT
>CAXUDN010000128.1:0-10367 GCA_964249715.1 uncultured Acidobacteriaceae bacterium | reverse complement strand
TCGACCAGCCGCAACGCGATCGCGAGATGATAGTCATAACCGAGATGCTCCCTTGCCACGATGGGGTAGAGTTCAGCAGGCGAACAGGGAATCACCTTCCTTTATCGCCTTCTGGGATTTACCTTGCGTCGCGAAGCTTCGAACCCGCTCGGCGGTCTGCGCAAGACAACCTTCAATGACTTCTTTCTTGATTTCGGTTCACTTGCGAACCCACTTAGAATGAAGTACTTAGCAGTACATGCAAATTAGTGCGCATATCATTTAGGATGTCGCTCTGGGAATCTGCCTTCGATGAACACGGTTCAACGTCACGAGCTCGTTACTTTTGGCAGCTTCGAGGTGGATCTCCACACCGGTGAAGTGCGCAAATTCGGTATGCGCGTGAGACTGCAAGGCCAGCCATTCCGACTTCTGGTAGCCCTTCTCTCCCATCCTGGAGAGGTGATCACGCGAGAGGAACTGCAGCTCCAGATCTGGGGCGAGCACACCACGGTCGACTTCGAGCGAGGCATTGCCACGGCGATGAGCAAGCTTCGCGATGCGCTGGGCGACTCCGCCGAGCATCCACGTTATATAGAAACGCTGGCCAAGCGCGGTTTCCGGTTTATAGCGCCGGTGGTGATTGAGCGCCCACCGGAAGCAATGCCTCCGGTGCGTGCTCCCGAATTCGATGAAGCTCTTCCATCTGGTACCCAAGCGCCTGCATTCCCTGTTCTGCCTGCTGCTGTCGCTGACCCGGGTGTGATCGCGCCCCCGGCTGTCTCCGACTTGCCCAACGGATCGCGTCGCCCGCTGTCCTGGCGGGCTGTAGCCGCCCTGTCAGGCGCGGCGTTGCTACTCATGACCCTGTCCTCGTTGCTGACCGTGAGATTGATCCGTCCGGTGCACGTGCTTCAGCCCTCCAGGATCAGTCAGCTCACACAAGTGAGCGAAATCTACGATGGGCCGCCCAATCCGGAAAATCTGCTCACCCTCGTAATGGACGGGTCTCGAATCTATACCTCGTTCCTGGTAGGTGGCCGGGCAGAGATCGGCTCTTTGGACCCCAGCGGAACCACTCTGGAAGCGATCAATCTGCCGGATGAGCTCAGTTCCGTTTCCATAGCAGACATCTCCCGCAACGGCTCCAAGCTGATCGTGCGCGGACGTCATTCCCGAGATTCCGAGCAGCCACTCTGGATCGTGCCAAGCGTCGGCTCAAGTGCCTTGCGGGTTGGTGACGTGCTGGCCCACGACGCAACCTTCATGCCCGATGACGAGAGCGTTCTGTATGCGACGGGCAATGAACTGGATGTGATGCAGCTCAAGACAGGAGCTTCATCGAAGTATGTGACTCTACCCGGCCGGGCCTTCTGGCTGCGCTGGTCACCGGCAGGAAACGTACTGCGCTTTACGCTGATCGACCCGGTCACCCATGTCAGCTCCCTCTGGGAACTGGATGCATTGTCCCGGCATGTACATCCGCTGCAGATCCTTGGACTGAACGGCTTTTCTCTTTGCTGCGGCTCTTGGTCGAGCGACGGCAGCATTTATGTATTTCAAGCTGGTGACGCGCGCGGAAGCGACATCTGGGCCATGGGGACGGGAGCGCACTCGCAAGTCAGCAGGCTTACCAACGGCCCTTTGAGTTACGTATCCCCTCTGCCCTCGCGGACGGAAAGGGCCGTCTACTTTGTCGGGCTCGAGCCGCCCGCAAGTACGCGCATCTTCGACCAACGCTTGCGCCAGTTCGTTCCGGCTCCCGCATTCCTGGAACGTGCCAGACGGGTCACCTACTCCAGGGACGGACGGTGGGTGGCCTGGGTTGCCGTCGACGGACAGCTATGGCGGGCTGACAGCCAGAACGGTTCCGAACGTTTGCAGCTCACGCCCGATGATCTGGATGTATTTCTGGCGCAGTGGTCGCCTGATCAATCGCAGCTGGTCGTCATGGCCCGGGAACCAGGCCAGACCTGGCAGCTTTACATCGTAAGCGCCACGGGAGGTCTGGTACGCAAGGTGCTGGCGGATCAACGGAACCTGGCCGATCCGGACTGGTCGGCGGATGGTACCCATCTGGTCTTTGGACGTGAAGCCGATCTGATGGGTAAGGAAAGCGGGCCGCGCAACATACAGGTACTCGACTTAAACAGCATGCAGACGCGCGTCTTACCGGGCTCTGAAAATCTTTTCAGTCCGAGATGGTCGCCCGATAACCGATGGATCGTTGCGCTTTCTCTGGATCAAACGCGGCTACTGTTGTACGACGTAGCGGGACAAACGTGGAGAACTCTCGCGACCGGGAGCGCGGCCGATCCGGTCTGGAGCCCCGACAGCAAGGCAGTGTACTTCCATGCCTTCGCCGATCCCAGGTCAGCAATCCTCCGTGCTCCTATTACGGGAGGAGCTGCGGAGTCTGTGGCGGATCTGTCGAATCTGGGCCTGCCGAAGTTTGCGTCATACTTCTTCAGCGGGATCACACGAGACGGCGCTCCCATCATCGAACCCCGCATTGGGACAGGTAATCTTTTCTCCATCCGTCTGCCCGATTGATCTACTTCGGAAGGATTCCATCCGCGTTTACAACTCGGATGAGATGATCCGTGAATTCGCCATGCATCTCAGGCACCGTAACCTTGGGCATGTGGCACGTGATGCAGTGATCGGAGCCACGAGGGCAGGAAGCACCCGGTTTTGCCGGGGAAGCGACCTCATCGTGGCGAAGATGGCAGGACAGGCAGTGAATGTCGTAGGAAGCGGCGTCTCGCTGAAGTGGAGTGTGTGGATCATGACAGGCCACGCAGGTGAGACGAGGGTCGCCTGCTTTGCCCCAGCATCGGCTTTTTTCGAGGCGATAAGGCTGAAAGCGAACGACCTCGATGCCACGCTGCGCGGCTCCTGAGAAGGCAATGTCAGCCCAGGTGCGGTGACAGGCGCCACAAAAATCGACGGAATCGACAGGGCTCATGGTTGCTGGATTCAGAATGTTCGAATTTCTATGTGCCGCAGCGCCCGAAGCCATCGCCTTCACGTGGTCCGCGCCTGGTCCGTGGCACGACTCACAGGTGACGCCCGGAATGGTGCTTTGCGGTTCAAAGTGCCCGGCGGTTGTTGATACCCCGGTGTGGCAAGCGAAGCAGCGCTGCGCATCGGCGTCTTTCATCCCGCGGCCCAGTGCGTCGTCGAGCTTCTCGGGAGGCAGATGGCCATGGCCGGTGGTGATATCGAGTTGGCCAAGCCTGGTATACAGACTGACGCGACTCTCAAACCATCTGCCATCACGTTGATACACATAGGTCTGGCCGAGTTCCCCTGAGCCGAACGCCCATGGGAGCGGCGTGGACTCAGTTTCGGTTCCGTTCGTCACCGAGAGCATCGCGCCAGAAGCCGAGGAGAGCAGGCGATAGCTGTAAGGCCCGTTTTCGAAGGCAGAAGTGGTTTGCCGGTGCAACGGGAGCGAGTCGCTTGCGGGGCTTGCGGCGTTCGCCATGGGCGTCGTGCGCTGTAACCGGAAGAGGCCGGCATGGCACTGTTGGCAGGTTGCATTTCCGACGAAGCTGTTGCGCGGGTAGCTTCCCTTGGTGGGCCACCAGCCAGGGTCTTCCAGTCTGTCCTGGGTTGCGGTCTCAAGACCGCCGATCGTTGTGGATTGGCTTTCAGCACGGGTCAAGAACAGCACGCACAACAGAAACAGAAGAGTGCATCGAGGCCCGTGGCGTTTCTGGTGTGTGCACGACCTCATGGGGCGGTAGCCATTGTCTCACCCAAAGCGATAGCCGCATTCGCCTCCCGCTGCGCGACAAGAGCCTTGGCCTCGGCTTCCGTCGTTTGAGCCTTCGCAAGATTACCCGTCCTGCGGTAAAGACGCGACAACTGATAATGTGTGCTGCCATCTTCATCGGCGGGGAGCGCCAGTTCGAACTGGCGAATCGCTTCCTGAAGATTTCCGCCCTTGACCGCCGCGCGGCCAAGCAGGTAATGAACCCTCGATTGAAATTGCGGCGCAACCTCCGAGCACTTTGCCAGGTATGGCGTGGCTTCCTCCTCGCGCGCCTGCGCGCCGAGGATCTCCGCCATGAGCAGGTTCGACTGCGGATCGAGCGGCCGGTCGGTAAGCGCCTTCTGAGCCATGGCGGTCGCTTGCTCGTATTGACTTAAGGCAAGGTAGGTCGTCGCCGCGCCTAACAGCGCCGCGGGGTCGTGCGGATCGAGTGCCAGCGACTTCTTATACTCAACAATCGCATTGTCAGACTGATGTTGGTACCGGTAGAGATCCCCGACAAGATCATGGTTGGTGGTGGAATTCGGTGCGAGATCGTCGACTCGTGACAGTGCCTCGATCGCGACGCGCTCCTGTGCCTTGACTGACCAGTAGAGCGCTTCCGTGCTCTCCGGAGCTTGACGCAAGGCCAGATGTGCTTGCGAGGCGCTCTCCGCATAGTCGCCTGCCCAATAGGCACACGCCGCACGCATGGCCAAACCAGACGGGGTTTGTCCGAAGTTCGAACCGACACATAACGAGGGCGCGTCGTCTTTTGCCTGCCGGCTGACGGGCTGTGCGCCGGTTGTCAGGTCGACAAGGTGCTGCAGCGCTGCTTGCGATTTTTCGGGAAAGGGAAACTGACTCGGGTTGTACTGCATGTACGCCAGCGTGCGCAGCAGGACCGCTCTTTCCAAGGGCGCAGCTGCGGTCAGAATTGTGTTGTATGTGTCTGTGGCTTCAACCGGCCGTCCTTGCGCCAGAAGCTCGTCCGCATAAAGCGCGCGAGCCCACAGAGAGTTGGGCGCGGAGACGGCAAGAACACGACCGTCCAGAGCGATGAGCTGCAAAGAAGAAGATCCCAGGCCTAACCAGGCACTCGCATCGCCGGGAGCCGCCCGCGTTGCGTCACTGTAGGCGAGCGCTGCTTCCCGCAGCCGGTGAAGCCCCGCATAGGCTTTGCCGAGGGACCGAAGCACCTCCACATCCTGCGGTTGCAGCGTTTGCGCGTGAAGGAGGTAAGGAAGTGCCTGCGCCGGCTTATTCTCCTGCACATAGATCTTGCCCAAAAACAGCAGAGACGCGAAGAGATCAGGTTTGAGCTTCAACGCGTGCTGCAGACTTGCTGCGGAGGGATCAAGCTGCCCAGCAAAAAACTCCATGACGCCGAGATTGGACCACAGTTCAGGCGTCCTGGGCGAAATCGCTGTGGCACGGCGGTACAGCGCAGCCGCACCGCTGTAGTCCTCGGCGGTTTGCGCCGCGTTCGCCCTGTCCAGAAGTGCGCCAAGGTCCTGCCCCTGCCCGAACGATCGGCTGCCCAGCACAGGGCCCACAACACAAAGCAAAGCAAACACTGCCCGCCTCACCGACCGATACCTGCGCGCATCGCAACCCGGGTTCGGGACCGTGTGGGTTGGCGCTGTCCACGCAACTCCGGCCAAGCTCTCCAGGCGACCCGCAAGATCAATCACCGGGAAAGTATAGGGCATCAGGGAGCAGGAGCCAGCATTTAGGAAGAGGGCAGCATGCACGGGTATCGCAGGTGAGTTCATGGGCATAGGGGCCGTGCCGTGGGCCAGTATGCGTCAAGATAGCGGGACGCCGCTGAGCGTAGATCCGCCTTGTACACATTCCCTTTCCGCGGGTAAACTCCCGCGTTAAGTGGCTCATCGAAAAGGTTTAGCTGGTAATGGAAATTTAAGGCGAAAGTAAACGTCTATCGCTTGCCTTGAGACGCTTCATCGCGAAACCGTTTGCGCTGTAGGCCCGGAACCTCGATTGGTGATGAAACTCGGCAGAGTCTTTCAGATCCGGACAGGTTTTTGACTGCCTCGGAACGGCGACCATCTGATCGGGTCTATCTTGGGGCAGAGGCGCTTGGAGAAAACGATGTCGACTCGTATCTCGCATGTTTATCGGCTGGGCTTGTTCGCGCTTCTTCTGTTTGTCGGGATTTCCCTTCCGGCAATCGCCCAGGTTCCGGCTGGGTACGTTCGCATTCACTACAATCGCTCCGACGGCAACTACGCGGGATGGGCTCTCTACACCTGGAACGCCTCCACAGAGAACAACAGCTGGTGCACCAACGAGGTCCCGATTACAGGAACCGACAGCTTTGGCGCGTACTTCGACGTGTCCGTGAGCGCCACACAAGGGTCTCCGGCAGGCCAACTCGGCTTCATCATCAATAACTGCAACGCCGGACAGGAGAAGGATCCCGGTCCCAATCAGTACCTTCAAGTGACGGAGTACACCCAGGGCTGGGTGATCTCGGGGAACGTAACCGTGTTTTACTCCCAGCCCGCCATCGGTGCAAGCGCGGTTCCCGCAGGCGATGTCCGCATTCACTACTATCGTGGCGATGGCAACTACACCGGGTGGGGTCTCTATACCTGGAACGCCTCTACGGAAAACAACACGTGGTGCACCAACGAGGTGGCAATCACCGGTATAGACAGCTTCGGCGCCTACTTTGACGTTACCGTGAACCCCTCGCAGGGTTCACCGCTCGGTCAGCTCGGCTTCATCATCAATAATTGCGACAACGGCCAGATCAAGGATCCCGGGGTCAACCAATATCTGCAGGTCACACAATACAAACAGGGCTGGGTGCTCTCCGGGAACGCCACCGTTTACACGACACAGCCAAGCACAACGGCCATTCCCCCCGGCGACGCTCGAATCCACTACTACCGCCCTGACGGCAACTACACCGGATGGGCTCTCTATACCTGGAATGCCTCCACTGAAAACAATGTCTGGTGCTCCAATGAGGTCGGGATCAGCGGGACGGACAGCTTCGGTGCCTACTTCGACGTTGCCGTGAACCCAGCCTCAGGGTCGCCTGTCGGCCAGCTGAACTTCATCATCAACAATTGCAACCAGGGTCAGATCAAGGACCCCGGTCCCAATCAGTCCCTGCAGATCACGCAATACAGCGAAGGCTGGGTGATTTCCGGCGATGCAAACGTCTTCACCAGCCAGCCCACTGCCGCTCAGATTGCCAGCGCCGGCCTCTACCAGCTTCAGGCGTTTTGGATAGACCGAACCACCGTCGCGATCCCGGCGAACGGTTATCAATCTTCCTCCAAATACTCGTTGGTGTACTCAACCAGCGCCGCCTTGAGCGTCGCCAGCACAGGCGCGCTAACCGGGGGCACTGCGATTCCGCTTACCCCGGGCAAGTTTACCGCAACCGAAGCTGCCAGGTTCCCCCAACTGGCTGGATACTCAGTCTTCAATTTACCCAGCAGCACGACTTCCGCGACCCTGGCACAAGCATTAACCGGTCAAATCGTCGTCATGGGAGCAAATGCCACCGGCTCGCTCACGTACGTCAACGGCGTACAGGACGCAGGTGTGCTCGACGACTTGTTCTATTACCCCGGACGCCTCGGTGCTGTATTCGCCAACGGTCAGCCAACGATCAGTCTCTGGGCTCCCACGGCGCAAACGGTATCCTTGCTGCTCTACAAGAACGAAGCCGATACCGTTCCTGCCCAGACCGTTCACATGACCGAGACGAACGGCGTCTGGAGTGTTGCGGGAGAGAGTTCGTGGAAGGGCGAGTACTACCTGTACAGCGTCTCCGTGTATGTCCCGAGTCTGCAGCAGATTGTGACCAATGTGGTTCCTGATCCCTACTCCGCCGACGTCGCCCTGAACTTTTCGAAGACACACATCATCGATCTCGCCGACGAATCGACGAAACCTCTCGGCTGGAACGCAAGTTTCTCGCCCCCGCTGTTTTCCAAGAGCGACCTCTCTGTGTACGAGCTCC
Organism: uncultured Acidobacteriaceae bacterium; assembly: GCA_964249715.1. GTDB lineage: Bacteria > Acidobacteriota > Terriglobia > Terriglobales > Acidobacteriaceae > Granulicella. The sequence goes on along the minus strand of CAXUDN010000128.1, from coordinate 2,625 downwards.
ACATACGGGAATTCAGCGTTGCCGATGCCAGTGTTCCCGCCGCCTATCAAGGGACCTACCTCGCGTTTACCGACCCAACCTCCCATGGTATGACCCATCTGCAAAGGCTCGCGGCCGCTGGCCTGAAGGCCGTCCACCTGATGCCCAGCATGGTGACGGGAAGCGTCAATGAAGACAAATCGCAATGGCAGTCGCCGGGCGATCTGAGCGGGAATCCACCCGACGGCACGCAGCAGCAGGCTGCCGTGACCGCCGTACAAAACTCCGACGGTTACAACTTTGGCTATGATCCCGTCCTCTACTTCGCGCCGAATGGCGGGTACGCCTTTAACCCGAACAACCGCGTCCAGGAGTACAGGGAGATGGTAATGGGGCTGCACAACACGGGGCTTCGTGTCGTGCAGGACGTGGTGTTCAACCACACGTACGCGAGCGGTGAGAATCCTACGTCCGTTCTGGACGAAATCGTTCCCGACTACTACTACCGCTTGAATGCACAGGGAGTGATCGACACGGCAAGTTGCTGCTCCGATACGGCAAGCGAGCACCGCATGATGGAAAAGCTCATGATCGACAACGTGGTTCAGAACGCCATCCAGTACAAGATCGACGGCTTCCGGTTCGATGACATGAGCCTGCACTTCGTTTACAACATGCAGGACATCGAGCAGGCTCTGGGAAGTCTCACTCTCGCCAGGGACGGTGTCGATGGCTCGAAGATCTACATCTACGGAGAGGGATTCCTCAATGCCGAAACCGCTGCCCTGGGCGTGAATGCGACGCAGCAGAACCTGTATGGCACTGGAATCGGTACCTTCAACGATCGCATCCGCGACGGCATCCGTGGAGGAAGCTCGTTCGACATCACCACGGAACAGGTGCAGGGCTTCGCAACGGGCCTGTTCACGGACCCGAGCGCCTATACAACCACGACCGTCGGAACGACCCTCGCGGAACAACGGGCCACGCTGAACCAGGAAGCGGACTGGATTCGCCTTGGTCTGGCTGGAAACCTCCGTGACTACACCTTTGTGGACAGCGCAGGAGCTACCGTTACCGGCAGCAATGTCACCTACTACTCGCAACCGGCGGGTTACGCGGCCAGCCCCATTGAGGCCGTCAACTACTGCTCGGTCCACGACAATCAAACTCTCTTCGACGCCATTCAGTTGAAGTCCGCGATCCCGGGAACAACGTCTACCAACGGCGATACCATCGCTACGCGGACGAGGCGCCAGGTTCTCGCCATGAGCATGGTCGCGCTCGGCCAAGGCATTCCCTTCTTCTATGGAAGCGATGACCTGCTTGGCTCCAAGAGCCTCGACTACAACAGCTATAACTCGGGCGATTGGTTCGACAAGATCAATTGGATCTATCAAGGCGATCGGCCTAGCCAGAGTCTTACCGGCCTCGAGTCAGACAACTGGGGCGTCGGCCTCCCGCTCCAAAACGTGAACGGTAGCCAGTGGTCCTTTATGCAACCGCTGCTTGCCAACTCGGCTCTTGCGCCAACCCCGCAAAACATTTCCAGCGCTGCTGCCGCCTTCCAGACGTTCCTGCGCATTCGCAGCAGCTCCCAACTGTTCCACATGGGCACCCTTGCTGAAATCCAGAGCAATCTGCACTTCCTTAACACGGGCCCCTCCCAGATACCGGGACTGATCGTTATGAAGCTGGATGCCAATGGAGGCAACTATGGCCCTTACCGTCATATCGTTGTGGTCTTCAACGGTACCCTCGGCACGGTCAACTTCCAGGACAATCAATTGAAGAATCTTTCTCTTACCCTCGATCCGTTCCAGACGTTATCCCCCGATGCGCAGACACGAGCCTCGGCAGTCAACAACTCGACGGGAACCTTGACTGTCGACGGTCTAACGACAGCTGTCTTTGTGACACCATAATCTGACATCGCCTGCCCCTAAACTGTTGCTATGGAGGAATCATGAAGACAGGGTCTCTCATCCTTTGGCCTGCCGCTATTCTGTTCTCCGTTTGCGCCCTGCCTTGTAAAGCATCGCTCGTCGGCAGCCAGGTAACCGGCTCGCTTACGTTTAGCGGGGATCCGTCGAACTATTTCGATCCGAACTACGGATTCGTCCCCGCGACGGGTTACTTGAACGCGTCGGGAACAACGGTATTAACCTCCGATGCTGCGGTTGAATTTGGTTACGATGACGGGGAGAGCCTTATCTCAGCCGACTTCTCAGATGGCCAACTGGCGGTCGGAGACTTCATCGAGCTTTCAGGGTCAACGAACGACTTTCAGATGATCTTCACGGATTCCGCCTTTGCCGGGCAGTCCCTGACACTTTTGTCTAGCAACTTGTCTCTCGCCGACTACTCGCTTCTCGGTGACTCCATCACGCTGGATTATGTCGGAGGCAACACGCTTGCGGGACAGACCCTTCATACTTCCTTTGCCATAGCTCCGACTCCAGAACCCTCTACCTTCAGCCTCATCTCTATCGCTTTGTTTGTTTCTCTTTCGGCTTTTCTAGCCCGCAGGGGCAGACCCTTCTTGGGCAAGATCTCATAAGGAAGAGTAGGCATCCTCAGACCTCGCCAGCTTCCCGGCGTAGAGACTATCCTCAGGAATCACGTTTGGTCCGGACGGTCTTGGTG
>CAXUDN010000127.1:5512-10487 GCA_964249715.1 uncultured Acidobacteriaceae bacterium | reverse complement strand
CCCTCTGCTCCCAAAGCAGATGCGCTACCAGGCTGCGCTACGCCCCGACTCCCCACTATCTTACCAAAGCGGCCGAAGACACCCGCTCTCCCCGAAGATTCTCAGCGCCCAACTTGCGCACAATTGTGGGCTTACCTGCTAGCCTGAAAACAGTTCAAAAACGAGCGCTTCGGTTTACGCAACCGAATGGCAAGTACCCACCTAAGCCCATTATAGAACGTACTTTAGAGCAAAAGTACCCCCGGGGGGGGGTACCTGACCTACCGCCACCCCGGCGCTCGCAAGCCATGCAGCAACGATCCACTCACCCACAACAGCAGCAGAAACGGCAACATCGCCATCACCATCAATCCCAGCCCCAACAACCCCATAAACACCCAATCCTTACCGGTATCCCGCCGCCCTGTAGTCAGACTCCGCTCCAGCAACGCATAATTCCGCCGGTTTGCCCGCCATCCAATATCGAACAGGTTCCCCAACACCGGCACGATCCCCACCACCACCTCAATCCCCAGATTCGCCACCATCCGCGCCACGGTAATCAGCGGCACTCCTCGGAAGTAAGCCGCCACCACGATGACGCAGCTCGCCGCCCCCGCCAGAAAGTCCCCCACTCCTGGCACGAACCCAATAATCCCATCCAGCCCGAACCGAAGACTCGTCCCAGGCACCACAAACCACGTATCCAGCACCTTCGACAGCATCTCCAGGTTCTCGTTCCGGAACACCCCACCCGCGCCCCGGAACCGATCCTGCAACCCGCTCGCCGGCTCGCCCGGCTGGAGAACCTGACCTTCGATCACCTTCACATCCGCCATCGTCGCGCCCTCGTTCGGATCAAGTCATAGGATGCGATACAATCACCTACGGACGGCGGCTATAGTTCAGTGGTTAGAACGCGGCTCTGTGGAAGCCGATGTCGTGGGTTCAAATCCCACTAGCCGCCCCAAAACGCCTCAGCCCCGAGCATTCTCTCCTGAGCGTTCGTCCACCCCAAAGAAGTGACTGACGCCCGGTGCCGCGCCCCCTAAAATACGCTGCCGTCGCAGCCGAACATCTCGCACCCGCGCCCCTCAACCTCTTCGTCGGCACCTCCGGCTGGGCTTACCCCACCTGGAAACCCGGATTCTATCCGGCTAACGTCCCCGCGAAAGCCTTCCTCCACCACTACGCCTCCGTCCTCACCGCCGTCGAGGTCAACTACACCTTCCGCACCCTGCCCACACGCCCCCAACTGCAAAGCTGGCTCGCCGCTACGCCTCCCGGCTTCCGTTTCAGCTTCAAAGCCCCGCAACGCATCACCCATTTCAACCGCCTCCGCGACTGCGCCGAGCCCCTCGACCGCCTCCTGGACGCCCTCTCCCCAGCGCGCGACGCCGGCAAGCTCGGCCCCATCCTCTTCCAGCTCCCTCCCAACTTCAAGGCCGACCTCCCTCGCCTCCAAACCTTCCTCGAGCTCCCCGCCCTGCGTGCCCAACCCAGCCCGGCCATCGCCTTCGAGTTCCGCCACCCAAGCTGGTTCTCCGATGAGATCTACACCACGCTGCAAGCCCATAACGCCGCTCTCTGCATCGCCGACACCGACGACCTCGCCACCCCCGACATTCACACCGCCTCCTTCCGCTGCTACCGCCTCCGTCGAGATGGCGGCTACACCGCCGCCGAACTCCAAACCTTCGCCGGCCGCTTCACAGCGCTCGCACGCGACGGCGAAACCTACATCTTCCTCCGCCACCAGGACGAACCTACCGGCGCGCTGAACGCCACAGCCCTGCTCCACGAAGCCGCCACCCTTGCCGGGACAGCCGCGTGATGGACCCCTTCTACGCACACGCGCCCTGGCCGCCCGGCTTTCCCCCATTCCACCCCCGCCGCTGGCTCCGCAACGGCCACCTCCAAACCATCGCCGGCAACTTTCTCCCCCGCCCCAAAACCCTCCCCGTTCCTGTCGCCGAGTTCGTCGAAACCGTCCCACCCCACGGCAACCAAATCAGCACCCAGATCCTTTGCGAGTGCCACTGGCAGCTGTCCGCCGACCGCGCAACCCGGCCCACCGTCCTTCTCCTGCACGGCCTGGAAGGGTCCTCGCGCTCTCAGTACGTTCTCGGCAATGCCACCAAGCTCTGGCACGCCGGCTTGAACGTCGTCCGCATGAACATGCGCAATTGCGGCGGCACCGAGCGCCTCACCCCCACCCTTTACCACTCCGGCATGAGCGCGGACGTCGACGCCGTCATGCGCCATCTGCTCCATCTTCACAACCTCACCTCGTTCGCTCTCATCGGCTACAGCATGGGCGGCAATCTCGTCCTCAAGCTTGCCGGCGACCTCGGCCCGAACGCCCCGCCGCAGCTCAAAGCCATAGTTGGCGTCTCCCCCGCCATCGACCTCGCTGCCTCCGCCGATGCCCTCCACGAGCCTGCCAACCGCCTCTATGAGCGACGCTTCGTCCGCGCTCTGCTAAAGCGCTTTCGACGAAAAGCCTTCCTGTTTCCCCGCGCCTTCGATCCCAACCGCTCCGAAATCGTCCACTCTCTCCGAGACTTCGACGACAAGATCACCGCGCTTTACTCCGGCTTCAGCAATGCCGACGACTACTACAACCGCGCCTCCGCCGCGCGCGTCCTCGACCGCATCGCCGTCCCTACCCTCATCCTTCACGCCTGTGATGACCCCTTCGTCCGCCTTACCCCGCCAACTCGCGCCAGCATAGCCAGCAACCCCCAAATCCAACTTCTCGAAACCGCCCACGGCGGCCATTGCGCCTTCCTCGCTGACCCCGACGCGGCAAGCGGCAACGACGGCTACTGGGCCGAGCACACCGCCCTGGCTTTCATATTGCAACGAACCAGGCCCGTTACACCTTCTTCTCAACCGGAGGAAGCGGCTTCCTCTTGCGCATAGGGAAAGCTCTGCCGCTTGATGAACCTCAGCTTTTCCGGTCCACGATCAACTCGAAGCCGCAGATCTCAAACCCGCCCGAAGCAGCGCTTTGCCCCGGCCATCCCACCCAAAGCTTACGCATCCCCTGTACCCTTACAAGATGCTCGCAGAATGGACCGCTGCATGCGGCCCTGACGATCCCACTCTAGTCGTGCCATGGTCAGACCTCACGACCGGCGCACACTTCGTCAACCTGCGCGCCAATCCCTTCGATCTGCCTGAAGTCTTCGAAACAGAGATCTACCCCGGCCTCCGCCGCGCCCTTCGCTCCCTCAATGCCCCGAACTCCGCCTTTCTCACCGCGAAATGCGACGCCTGGACCCTCTACCCCGAAGTTGCCGCGGAAAAGCTGGAGCAACTTCGCCTCGAGCTCGACCTGTTCGACGAGGACGTCGCCTTCGGCATGGGTTCCTACATCGACCTGCTGCCCCGTGAGCGCTCCCTCTTCGCTTCCGCCCACGTCGCCACGGACCGTCTCGCTCGCGTTGTCCGCCGCGTCAGCCGTCTTCCGCACGATTTCGCCAGCCTCGAACTCACCCTCCGCCCTGCCATGGTTGACCTCACAGCTCCGCTTGAAGGCTACAGCGCTACCCTCTATCTCACCGCCGTCGCCGCCGACCCTGAAACCGCCGCGCGCCGCTGGGAAGCCGCTTTGGAAGATGTCGTGAACCTGCTCCGCGAGAGGGAATGGGCTGTTCCGCAAGGCTCCGCTACAATCGACTAGGAAGCGCTTGTTGGAGTCATTCCGCAGGAATCTGCGCGCTGCGTCGGACGAGCGAGTAGCTCAATTGGATAGAGCACCGACCTTCTAAGTCGGGGGTTACAGGTTCGATCCCTGTCTCGCTTACCATCCCGGAACCCGGGCAGCGCAGGCCGGCCTACGACAAAGGCCCTTCTGCAAACTCCTTCTGCGTACCCGTCGCCAGCCGTACTGCCTCGTCGATCCCCCGCTGCACTGCCCCAAATTCCGGCTCGGCATGTGGCGCCCATCCGAACCGCACCGTGGTGAAGGGCCGAGGAATCGCAAATCGATCCCAGGAACCCAACCGCCACGCCCGCACCGGCTCGGCGTGAAAACACCCAATCCATGCCGCCCCTGCAGCCTCCGCCAGTTGCGCAGGCCCGGCTTTCGCTACCCGCCTCGGCCCCTTTGGTCCGTCCGCTGTAAACGCACAGATCCGCCCGGCCCGGTAACACTCCGCCATTCTCCTTAATCCCACTGCCCCGCCTCGCGAGCTCGACCCCCGCACCGCCACGAACCCCAGCCGCTCCACCGTTCTGGCAATCAGCTCCCCATCAAACGATCGCGAAATCAGAATTGCAATCCCAAGCCCGCGAAACCGCCACGCACAACTCAACAGACCCTCATGCCAGAACGCAAAAACCGTCGGCCCCGGAACCAGATGCCCTGGCGCAACACCCTCCCCGCACACATCGTCGACCCGCCACGTCGCTCCCAGAACCCGAATCAACCCAGCCGCGCAGGCTGGGACGACGAACAACATGGCGCGCTGCACCAAGCTAAGCGAACCCGCACGATCCACGCCTCTCAAGCCAGTTCCCGCCCCAACCGCTCGGCCAGTCGCATACAAAGCGCGTGCAACGTCAACGTAGGCAGCTGCGCGCTTCCATCCGGAAACACGGCCGCACTCGCCACCGAAAGGTTCGCCACCCCATGCACCCGGAGATCCAAATCCACCACACTGCTTTTCGGATCAGCGCCCATGCAGGCCCCGCCCATCGCATGCCGCGCATCGTCCAGCCGTTGCAGCAGCGCCTCATCCATCGCCGCTCCGTCGGCCAGTAACGCGAGCTCCCACACCGCTCCCGCGCCCAAACCCATCGCCTCAAACCGCTCCTTGAGATACCCCGTAAATCGCCGCAGACTCCCAATCTCAGCCGCGCTGATACGCCAGTCCACAACCGCCTTCGGCATGCCCTTCGCATCGTGGTGTTCACTCAGGCAGACTCGCGATTCAGACGGCGCATCCTGCGCCATATTGATCTGAAGCCGGACCTTGGCTTCAGGCGA
>CAXUDN010000127.1:0-5412 GCA_964249715.1 uncultured Acidobacteriaceae bacterium | reverse complement strand
CCCGAGCCGCTCCCTCAAACACCGCCGCCGAGATCGTCAGATGATCGTGAAAGTTCCTCCCTACCCGCCCAAACTCGTTCCCAATCCCGTCCGCAGCAACACTCTGCGACGCGAGCAACAAGCGGCAGGTTTCCACCGTGCCCGCTGCCAAGACAAACTGCTCGGCCTCGACCTGAAAGGCCTCACCCGCAGGGGTAACGACTTTGGCGCTGAGAACTCGATCACGTCGTTCCGACAGAAGAAGCTCCCGCACACAGGCATGCAGCACCACCTTGACGCCCTCGGATGCGAATAGTCTTCGCCCCGGCCCCTTCGCCAGATTGCGTCGGGAAAACGGCACAAATCGCGACAGCCGCGGCGTTAGTTCCGCCACATGCCCCAACTTGTGAGGCAGCGCTGCCCCGTTCGACGCGAGAAACTCAGCCGCATCGGACGGCGTCCGCCAGTCAGCCTCCTGCTCGCGCAACTCCCCCGCGTTTACCGGCCAGCCGGCATCCTCCGGCAATCCCAAAAGCTGGCCACCCCACGTAAGTGAGCATCCGCCCAGGGCACGCACCCGTCCCTCGCGCGTTCCCGTGTGGAAGGCCCCTTGCAGCTCCGCCGAAAAAGGATCGGTCCCCACCGGCTCCGAAGAGGTCCGCCCACCTGCCTCCAGCAGAGTGACCGTGAAGCGACCGCCCAACCGCTCAGCCAAGACCAGCCCGGCAATACCCCCGCCAATAATGCAGACCTGCGCTCGCAGCCTACTCGCCATCGCCTCGAGATCGCCACCGCTTCGTTCGAGATCGATCTCCATACGGGTAGAACCTTAGCTATACCGCAGCCAGCGCATGATCTCCGGGAGGTTTGGCTTCTTGCCATACATGAGGATCCCTACACGGTAGATCCTGGAGGAAATCCACAGGATGGCTATGATCGTCACCGACATCAGAACGAACGAAAGGATGATCTCCGAAGCCGGCACCTGGGTCAGCGAGATACGCAGGTTCATCAACAGCGGGCTGCAGAACGGGATCAGTGAAGCGATGCGAGCCAGCGCGGAATCGGGAGCACGCACCACCGAGACCAGCAGCACCATGCAGAGCGCCAGGGGCATCACGAGAAACAGGTTCAGTTGTTGAAGCTCCTGCTCCGAATTCGTCATCGCCCCCAAGGCAGCGGCGATGCTCGAATACATGAGGAAGCCAAAGATGAAATACATGATGAAGAAAAATGCTTGCTGCGGACTGACCACCGTCCTGCTGCCACCGGCGAGCAGGCTGGCGGCCATCGATGTACTGAGCAGCGCGAGTACCGCTGCCATCCAAATCGAGATCTGTGTCAGTCCGACGGCCCCCACGCCAAGGATCTTGCCCGCAAGCAGCTCTTCCGGCTTGATTGTCGCAAGCAGCACTTCAAAGACACGACTGGTCTTCTCCTCAATGATGGATCGTGCCGTATTCATGCCATACAGCATAATGACCATGTACATCAGCAGGAAGAAAACGTATGCCGCGCCGAACGCAGCTGCTGTATTACCGGTCGCGCTCGTATCCAACTCGACGGGGGCTGTGAGCGCATTCACATCCTGGCCGGCGATGCCGTGCGCCGTGAGCTGTTCCCGCAACAACACGGACGAGACTGCGGACTCGATTGCCCCCTTGGTGGCGATGTCACCGACGGAGCGCGCCGTGTAAGAGAACAATGGCCGTTGTCCCACAATAACGGGCGAGGCGATCCAGAGATACCCTGCGAGATTTGATCCGCGGTTATGCAGATCGGCATCCAGCCGCTGCCGTGTCGCGGTGGACGGCGTCTCAACGTCCACCACCATCCGGCTCTCTTTGCCACTCTCAAGCTGCTGCTTTAAATCTTGGCTGAACCGCCCATCACTCGCGACCACCGCGATATGCGAGGAGGATTTTGTGTTTGAAGCGAAGTAGCCGGCACCGAAGACAAGGCCGCCCAGGAGCAGCGGGATGAGTACCGTCGCCAACATAAACCCCTTGGTTCGTACCCGCTCCAGATACTCACGCTTGGCGATCAGCCAGATGTTATGCATGCACCAATCCTCCAGCCGCCTCGTATTCCGGCGAGCCCTTCACGGTTTCGATGAAGATCTCTTCCAGGGTCGGCTCGACTACCTCGAACCTGGTTACCTCGACTCCGTCGGCCACCGCCTGTGCCAGCAACGGCTGCGCATACTCCGGTGCGTGCAGGCGGATCTCCGCGATGCCGGCGTAGTTCTTTGCTTCCGCAATGCCCGGATGCCGGAGAAAATCGGCCGGCCCCGCAAAGACCATCTGCACCCGGTTACGGGGATACCGGCTCTTTACCTCACGCATGCTTCCGGATAACACCAGCTTGCCTTGATAAATAATTGCAATCGCGTCGCAGAGCTTCTCCACCTGGTCCATGCGATGCGTCGAAAACAGAATCGTCTTGCCTTCACCCCGCAACTCCAGGAGCGTGTCCTGCAACAGAGCCGCGTTCACCGGATCCAGGCCGCTGAAAGGCTCATCCATGATGATCAGCTCCGGCTCATGCAGAAGAGCCGCAATGAACTGAATCTTCTGCTGCATCCCCTTGCTCAGCTCTTCGGTCTTCTTCGGGAGAGCTTCGGTAATCTGCAGCCGTTCGGCCCACTGCACACTCCGTGTACGCGCCGTAGCCTCGTCCAGCCCATGTAACCGCCCTAGAAAGATGAGCTGCGCGGCCACGTTCATCTTCTTATAGAGCCCGCGCTCCTCGGGCAGATAGCCGATCCGGTGCAGCGACGCGCGGTCAAATGGCCTTCCAAACAGCTCCACCGACCCGGAATCCGGCACCGTCATCCCGATCATCATCCGGATTGTGCTCGTCTTCCCCGAGCCATTCGGTCCTAGTAAACCGAACATCGTGCCAGGCTCGATCGAGAGCGAAAGCCCGTCGACTGCAACCTTCGTGTCGTAAACCTTGCGAATGTTCTGAAGCCGGACGATTGACATGAGTCTCTGTCCCTAGTTTAGCCCGAGACCTACATCTTCCCTCTCCAACATGCCCCTGAACTTCTTCCGCGTTTTGCCGATATAGAGGACAGACGCACTTCAGAGGCCATCATCATGCAACTAAGCAACACCAGCTTCGCCGAACAAGATCGTATCAACGCCCTCCATAGCTTGGCGTTGCTTGACACAGAGCCCGAGCCGGAATTTGACGAGATCGTGCATCTGGCTGCCGCCGTTTGCGGCACTCCGGTCAGCATGGTCTCCCTGATTGATGAGGACCGCCAGTGGTTCAAAGCTCTCGTCGGCACCGGCATCAGGAGTACCCCTCGCAAGGTGGCTTTCTGCGACCACACGATCCGTCAGCCCGATCTCATGCTCGTAGAAGACGCCAGGCTGGATTCCCGCTTCGCAGGGACCTCCCTGGTCATCGGAGACGCCTGCATGCGCTTCTACGCGGGAACGCGGGTGACGGATCCCGCCGGGTTTGCGGTAGGCACGCTCTGCGTCATGGACCACGTTCCGCGTACCTTAAGCCTGGAGCAACGCGAAACTCTGCGCGTCCTTGCGAGCCAGGTTACCGCTCGGATCGAACTCCGCGTCAAACGGCGAGAGCTCGAACAGGCTCTCGTGGACGCAGAGGCAGCCACCGCGCGCCTGACCGCCAGCGAGAACCGCTTCCAGGCCTTCATGGATAGCGGTCCCTTTCTGGCCTACCTGAAAGACGCGGAGGGCCGCCTCGTCTACTATAACGAGCGCCTCGCCCGCCAGTTCAACGTATCCCGCACTGTCCTTTTGAACAAAACCGACGCAGAACTCTGGCCTCGGGAAATGGCTGAGCTTTATCGCAAACACGATCTCGAAATACTCCGTTCCGGTCAGCTCCGTGTCGTGGACGAAAACGCCATCAACCTGGACGGCTCCGTGTCGACATGGCGGTCTTTCAAGTTCCCCTGCGCTGACGCGAATGGACAGGTCCTACTCGGCGGCGTATCGCTGGACGTTACAGAAGAGCTCCGGCGCGAGGCTGCTCTCAAGCGCTCCCAGGACGAGCTCGAGGTGGCCAATCGTCAACTCCGCGAACTCGCCTCCATCGACGCCCTTACCGGTCTCGCAAACCGCCGTGTCTTCGACGAACAGTTTCGCATCGAGTTCCGCCGAGCACGTCGCACGCGTGCCCCTTTGTGTGTGCTCCTGCTCGATGTTGACCGATTCAAAACACACAACGATCGATTTGGGCATGCCCATGGGGATCAGGTTCTCCGCAATCTGGCGCGGATTCTACGCAGTCAGCTGCGCTCCGGGGACCTGTTCGCACGCTATGGTGGTGAGGAATTTGTCATCCTGCTTGCCGAGACCGAGGAGGCAAAAGCTCGCCTTCTAGCCACTCGCTTGCTCGATACAATTCGACAGCACTCGTGGCCGGCAGCTCCGGTAACCATCAGCATCGGGCTAAGCGCCCTAAGCCCCGCCACCCCGGACACCAACCATCTCCTCACGCTCGCAGATGAAGCCCTCTACGCCGCAAAGTGCGGCGGCCGCGACCGTGCCGTCGCCTACGCCGATGTGTACAGCCAAGCCCTTCAAGGCCGCGCAAACCGAACAGCTCACTCGTGAGAATTTCAACTTCCTTAAGCTACGTTAGCCTCTGCGAGGGAGCACTCCACTCCAGAGGCTCCCAATAACAGGCCGGTGAAACTCTCCACACCAAAGGGAGAAGCGCACCACTCGGGCGCGCTTCCACCTACATAGGTCTTGCAGGATATGACTTTACTGAGGACCCTGCTCCCCGCCTTCGGCTGCACCTTGCTCTTCCATCTGACGCTGCAGCTCTTCCTGCCGCCGCTGCCGCGTTTCTGCACGCTTCTGCGCCTTTTCGTTCAGCTCCTGCTCGGCACCCAGAAGCTCCAAAAACGCCGTCTCCGCCGCGTCGCCCTGCCGCTTCCCAGTCCGCACAATGCGGCTGTAACCGCCGTTGCGCGTGCTGTAGCGGGGCGCAACTGTAGCAAACAGCCGATCCACCGACTCCGGCGTCATCAGGTAAGCGAGCGCCTGGCGTCGGGCATGTACGCTGCCATTTTTGCCCAGGGTAATCATCTTCTCTACCAGAGGCCGTGAGGCCTTGGCTTTGGTGATCGTGGTGTGAATGCGATCGTTCAGAATGACGCTGGTCACCAGGTTGCGAAGCAGCGCCCTTCTGTGACTCGTATTTCGACCTAACTTGAATCCACCTACGCGATGGCGCATACTTCGTCTCCTTCAGTCCAGGTCAAGCCTGTAGACCGGTGTGCTTCCGTTCGGAAGCGGTGAAGCGGCGCGATGGGATGAGCCCCAACGCGCCGCGGTGCCCAGGTTAGAACGTCTCTTGTTCCGGAGCGAGGTCGAGATCTTCGTCCTCATCTTCGTCTTCGTCCTCGTCTTCGTCATACGCCGCGTAGCTCTGGGCCAG
>CAXUDN010000126.1:2731-10525 GCA_964249715.1 uncultured Acidobacteriaceae bacterium | reverse complement strand
TTTACCCCACCGGCGGCCTCGGCACCTCCGTCGACCCAGGCGATCTCGGCAGTCGCCTCGACGGCCGCTCGCGCCCCGGCCACTTCCGCGGCGTCTGCACCATCGTCGCGAAGCTCTTCAACATACTTCAACCCGACCGCGCCTTCTTCGGTCAAAAGGACGCCGCACAGGTCGCCATTCTGCGCGCCATGGTCCGCGACCTCAACCTGCCCGTCGAAATCACCGTCTGCCCTACCGTCCGCGACCCCGACGGCCTCGCCCTAAGCTCCCGCAACCGCTATCTCACTCCAGCGGATCGTCAGGAAGCTCTCGCCCTGCCGCAGGCACTCCGCTGCGCCGAACGCGCCATCGCCCAGGGCGGACGCAGCGCCGCCGCAGTAATCAACCGCATGCGCAACCACCTCACCTCTCCCTCCATTCGCCTCGACTACGTCGAGATCGTGGACGCCGACACCCTCCTCCCACTGTCCCGGATTCAGCCCAACACCCTTCTCGCCCTGGCTGCCTTTGTGGGACAAAAGCCCGCCGAAACTCGCCTCATCGATAATCTCCTCATCACAGATCTGCCCGCATGAAAGTCCTCCTCGGTGTCTGCGGAGGAATTGCCGCCTACAAAGCCGCGGAAATCACCCGTGCTCTTCAGGACCACGGCGCCGAGGTCGAAGTCGCCCTCACCCGCGCAGCCCAGCGCTTTATCACCCCTCTCACCTTCAGCGCGCTCACCGGAAAACCCGTCCACACCCGCCTTTGGTCTCCCGACCAGGCCCACCCCGCAGGCCCCATAGCGCACATCGCCGTCGCCCAGTCCATCGATGCCCTGCTCGTCGCCCCCGTCACCGCCACTACGCTTGCCCGCTTCGCCCACGGCATAGCGGACGATTTCCTCTCCGCCGTCCATCTCGCCACGCAAGCCCCGCTCATCCTCGCACCCGCCATGAACGTCAACATGTGGCAGCACCCCGCCACGCAAGCCAACCTGCAAGCTCTTCTTCAGCGCGGCGCTCACCTCGTCGAGCCCGACGCTGGCTATCTCGCCTGCGGCATGAGCGGCAGCGGCCGCCTTGCCTCCATCGACCGCATCGTCGACGCCACCCTGGCCGCCACAGGCCCCACCCGCGACCTCGGGAACGAAACCATTCTCATCACCGCCGGCGGTACCCGCGAAGCCATCGACCCCGTCCGCTTTCTCGGCAACCGCTCCAGCGGCCGCATGGGCCACGCACTCGCCGCCGCCGCACTCGCCCGCGGCGCGGAGGTGATCCTCATCACCGCCTCGTCCCTCGAAGCACCCGCTGGCTGCCAAATTGTTCGAGTCGAGAATGCCGCCTCCATGGGTCAAGCCATCGAACAACACCTCCCGCGTACAACAGTCCTCATCGCCTCGGCCGCAGTCGCAGACTTTCGCCCGGTTGCCCCTTCAGCAAACAAAATTCGCCGCAACGGCTCACTCACGCTCGAACTGGAACCCACACCCGACCTCGTCGCCAACGCTGTCACCCGTCGCACCCCGGGCACCCTTATCATTGCCTTCGCCGCAGAAACCGAAAACCTCGAAGGAAACGCCCGCTCCAAGCTCTTGCGCAAAGGCGTAGACGCCATTGTCGCGAATGACGTTTCCCAACCCGGGATAGGCTTCGATTCCCAACAGAACGCCGTGCTCTTCATCACCAGGGAGCGCACCATCAATCTCCTCCAAGCTCCAAAGTCCGTCATTGCCGACCGCATCCTCGACGCAGTCGCACGGCTTCGCTCAGGCTCCTCCGAGACGTGCAAAACCACCCAACCCTCATTGTCCGAAGGTCCGCACTCCTACGCCACCTCCGCCTCGGCCGCAGTCTGATTCGTCTGCTCCAGATAGACCTTCATTTCGGCAGCAGGCAGCGGCTTGCTGAACAGGTATCCCTGCACGCGGTCACAATCCAAAGACCGGAGCATCCTCAACTGCTGTTCCGTCTCCACACCTTCCGCAACCACTTTCATGCCAAACGTGTGTGCCAGGGCAATGATGGCACGCACCGTCGGATAGCTCCCCTTGCGCTCTCCAATCCTCCGCGTAAAAGAACAGTCGATCTTCAAGGTATCCACCGGAAGCTGATGCAATCGGCCCAGCGAAGAATACCCAGTCCCAAAGTCGTCCACCGAGAACCGAATTCCCATCCGCGCTAACATCGCAATCTGGTGAGGCGCATCCCCCCGGTCCGGCATCATCGTCGACTCGGTGACTTCAAACTCCAGCATCCGCGGGCTCAACCTGTAACGCTCCAGTAAATGAGACACCTTACCCGAAAAGTCGAACCGCGTAAGCTGCAGCGGCGAAACGTTCACGGCAACCTGCACGGGCCGCAAACCCTCATCGATCCACGCCCTGCTTTGCCGGCAGGTCTCTTCCAGAACCCAATCCCCCAACGGCACAATCAGGCCGCTTTCCTCCGCGATCGCGATGAACTTGTCCGTCGGTACCCGCGACAGCAAAGAATCCTTGGATCGAAGCAGCGCCTCCAGGCTATGCAACCCACCTTGGGTGTCCATCTGCGGCTGGTAGTACATCTCAAAGTCGCCACTTTTCAGCGCGCGTCGCAAACCAAGCTCAATCTCATTGGCTTCACTCACAGCGTTGCTGATCTCCTGCGAAACCCGCACCCAGTGCGACCCACCCGCCCGCTTTGCCCGGTACATCGCTGCATCGGCATCACGCCAGAGCTGCGCCGCCTCTTCGCCGTCGTTCGGGTAGATAGCGATGCCGATACTGGTCGCCAGCTCCACCTCACCGCGCTCCAGAGCGACAGAGTCTTTCAGGCATGCCAGCAAGCCATCGGCAAGAGTCTCCGCCTCCGCCGCGTCCCGCAGATCTCCTATCAGCAGCATGAACTCGTCGCCGCCCGTTCGTGCCAGCGTTCCTTTTCCTGCAATTCGCGCGGTCATCCGCCGCACCATCTCGCGCAGGCAACTGTCCCCAGCTGCATGGCCGTAGGTGTCATTGATCTGCTTGAAACGGTCAAGATCGATGCAGAAAAGCGCCGCTTTACCACTATCTTCGCCCGCCCGCTCCAGCGTGCTGAGAAGCCTCTGCTCAAACAGCGCACGGTTCGGCAGATCGGTCAGCACGTCATGGTGCGCCTGCCGCATCAATTGAGCATGCAGCCTGAGCGGCTCCGTCACGTCGTGAATCATAGCGAAGGTAGCCCGCGAACCATCCCGCTCCACCGGCTGACTGGCCATATCCACCTGAAACTCCGTCCCATCTTTACGCCGGTGCAACCAGGGGCCAGAGAGTTTTTGCGGTTCACTTGCGCGCAGTTCTTCCCGCGCAGCCTCGCCAGCTCCAAGCTCCATGACCTGGGGCAACGTCAATGCATGAAAGTCCTCCCTGGAATATCCGTAATGGGCCACGGCAGCGTCATTTACATCCAGAAAGCGCAACGTCTCCGGGTCATAGATCCACATCGGATGCGGATTGCCTGCAAACAACAGCCGGTACTCCGCACTGGCCAAAGCCGCGGACCGGATCTCTTCCTCAAGCAGACTGAGAACCATCCCCGCCGCCAATAAGTATTTCGGCAAATTCCAGATCTCAGGGCTCACCGCCAAATCGGGCTTCCACCGTGTCAGGGCAGTCGCGCCAACCCACACCATACCCCAGGAGAAGGCGCCGCAACTGGTGGTCAGCGAGGCTGCGGAGAACCTCGGTTTTCGCCCACTCAGAAGAATCGCACAGGATCCAAAGCACAAGGTGAGCACAACCGAGACGACTGTATCGAGGTCGTGTGCATGCAGAGCGCTCGCCAGCCAACCCAGGCATCCACCCACCAGCAATGCACCAGCAGCAAGCCTCAGCCGGTGCCCACGAAACAGCCGAACCATGACCCCGAAAATAGCGACCGCACTCAGCAACGCCGCACCCAGCGCCCAGGGAAACCAAGAGGTTGACAGTGATCCAAAGACCATCGCCAGCAGCCAGGGCACACCCAGCGAAATACCGACCCAGCCCTGCCTGGGCGCGCTACAGTGACTTGCCGGATAGGAAAGGGCAAAGGCCGTGCCACAAAGCACCAGCGTGGAGAGGGCCACGATACTCTGGACGGTCTGCCCCGCATCCGAAGCCGGACGCATCGCCTTCGCCACGAAGTGCAGCAGAACACATCCCCAGCCCACAACCCAAAAGCGGACCGCGGGTGTGCTTCTCTTCCTGTAAATGGACACAAACAACAAGAATATGAAGCTGGCTACAAGCAGATCGGCAACGTTCAGCACGAGCAAACTCTTCGGTGCGGCGGGATGGCCCTTCGGGAAAGCAAACCCAGCCTAAACCAAAGCGCATGACTTACCAACGCACGAAGGTTGTAGTTGACCCAACCGGCAAGACTCCTGATTGAAGTCGCTCCGCGCCCCAGTTTTCCTTCAACCTAAAACCTGCCTTTACAAATTCACTTCACCAAAATCAGCAACGTCCTTCGAACAGCGCTGACAGCCTTTTCCGCGAAGACTACCTCAAGGCCATCCTCGAAGCTGAAAGCGAAAAACATCCTGTCATCCCGGTGCTTCTCTCGCATGGGCTGGAAGCACCTCCACCCGCCGTCAGCAAAGCCCCAAGCGCCTGCGCGAGGAAGGTTTCACCGACGGAGCCGTGAAGACACCCTTCGTCTCACGCCAAGGGCTTTCTAGCAACTGTCATTTCTACCGCAGCGCATCGCCGTGGAGAGAGACCCGCGTTCCCCCACCATCACCGTCGCGACTCCAGGAGCCACCAGGAGCGCCACAGCCCACCGCGTCTAACCATCATGCCCGAGTCCCCACAATTCGTAGGCCCATCCGACCTCGAGCACCTCCTTACCCGTCTCCAGCAACTCCCAGGCGACCCCGCCGCCGGCTTCTTCGGCCCGACCTCCCTCTCCTGGCAGATCAACCGCGAGTCCGCCGTCTTCCTCGGCGCTGGCCGCGCCGCCCTCCTTCAACTCGCCCACCCCTGGGTCGCCGCCGCCCTCGCCCAGCACTCGGATCTCCTCCACGACGCCATCGCCCGCTTCCACTCCACCTTTCGCGTCGTGTACACCATGCTCTTCGGCAGCCGCGCCCAGGCCCTCGCCGCCTCCCGCGCCCTTTACCACCTCCACACCTCCATCCGCGGCAATCTTCCCACCGCCATCGGCGACCACCCTGCCCGCACCCCCTATCAGGCCAACGAAGTCACCGCCCTCCGCTGGGTCTTCGCCACCCTCGTCGAAAGCGCTCTCCTCGCCTACAATTTCGTCCTCCCCCCACTCTCGCCTACGCAGCGCGAAACCTTTTATGCCGAATCCCACCGCATGGCCGCCCTTTGCGGCATCCCCGCCGACGCCCTTCCCCCCACCTGGCCCGCCCTCACCGACTATGTCACCACCCTCCTTCACTCCCCCACCCTCGCCGTCGACGCTCCCGCCCGCGCCATGGGCCAGGCCGTCTTATCCGGCGTCGGCACCTGGATCCACCCGCCACGCTGGTACCGCGCCCTCACTGCCTCCTGGCTGCCACCCCACCTCCGCGAAGCCTTCCATCTTCCCTTCGCCGCCCCCGAACAACGCTCCCTTCAGCGCGCCGCCACCTGGCTCCCCCGCCTCTATCCCCGTCTCCCCAACCCCCTACGTTTCGTAGGTCCCTATCACGAAGCCCAATCCCGCCTCCACCACCGCCGCCCCACCGAACTCACTAAAGCCAGCAACCGCTTCTGGATGGGGCGGCCCCACCTCCTCTATCCCGAACCCTAAAAAAGTCGCACACGCGGCTGCATACTAATAACGGTCAAATCTCTATCTAGGAAGCCGCGCACATTCTCCATCGGTCAAAGCCTCTCCCCACAACGTAGCATCAGCCTTTCCCCACAACGTAGCATCCGGTTTTAGAGCTGAAAGCTCGACCCATAACAGCCTAGGGCGCTATCATTGATCTCTGACCCAGCCATTCACCCCAGCTCTCTGGAACAGGAAAAGTAAGGCCGCTGTTGTTCCACGCATGCGCGAAACTTTTTCATAGCTGATTAAAGTTCAATGAGGCCGAGGGCAGCTAGTTCATGCTCACCTGGCTTAGTTCCCAGGCTAGCCCACCCCATCAAATCCGCTGCCGCGCCCACCGCCCCCGCCGAAACAACACCAGGCTCACCAACACAATCGCCGTCTGCGCCAACACCACCGACACAAACACCCCATTCACCCCCATGGCCGTGTCCCGCGCCAGCCACCACGCCAGCGGAATTTCCAGCACCCAGAACCCAAACAGATTCACCCACGTCGGCGTCAGCGTATCCCCCGCCCCGTTGAAGGCCTGCAGCAACACCATCCCATACGCATACGCGATATTCCCGCAGCTCAAAATACGCAGGCAGTTCACCGCCACCGGCGCCACTGCCGGATCGCTCGTAAACAGTCCGGTAATCCATCGCGCCGCCACGAAAAACACCACCCCCACCGACCCCAGGAATGCCATGTTCCACAACCCTGTCCGCCACACCGCACTCCGCGCCCGCTCCGGCCTTCCCGCGCCTAAACTCTGCCCCACCAACGTCGCCGCCGCATTGCTCAGCCCCCACGACGGCAAAATCGCAAAAATCACCACCCGGATCGCAATCGTGTACCCCGCCAGCGCCCCCGCCCCAAACAAACTCACAATCCTTACCAGACCAATCCAGCTAGCCTGCCCGATCAAAAACTGCACGATCCCAGACAGAGACACCCGCAACAACCGCCACAGCACCTCCCCATGCACCCGCATCTGCCGCCGCGTGATCCGCAGCCTCTCCGTCCCCTTTCCCAGCCGATAGAACTGGTACAACACCCCAATTCCCCGCCCCGAAAACGTCGCCACCGCCGCCCCCGTCACCCCCATCCGCGGAAACGGTCCCAGCCCAAAGATCAGGCAAGGGTCCAGGATCAAATTCAAAATATTCGACACCCACAGCAGCCGCATTGCAATCGCCGCATCCCCCGCTCCCCGAAAGATGGCATTGTTCAAAAACAGCAGCATCACCACCCCTGACCCACCCAGCGCCACCCGCGCATATCCACTCCCGGTAGCCACAATCGCCCCCGAAGCGCCCATCAGGTGCAGCAACCGTGGCGCCAGCAAAAGGAACGGCACACCCAGAATCACGCTGATCACAAGCCCCAGAATCACCGCCTGCACCGCCGCCACCGCCGCGCCGTCATGATCCTTCTCCCCGATCCGCCGCGCCACCATCGCCGCCGCCGCCATGCCCAACCCCATCCCCACCGCAAAGACCAGCGTCAGCACACTCTCCGTTAGCCCCACGGTCGCCACCGCATCCGCCCCCAGATGACTCACCCAAAACACATCCACCACCGCAAACAGCGACTCCAGCACCATCTCCAGCACCATCGGGATCGCCAGTAACAGGATCGACCGGTTCAAACTTCCAGCCGTATAGTCCTGATGGCTCCCCCGCAACGCCTCCCGCACCGAAGTCCAGAACGGCGCCGTCAGCTCTCCAACCGCCACCTCGTCTCGCATGCCCCCATCCTACGTGGCGTCATCCCGTCACTCCGCTCCAAATCTGTCATCTCGACCGGAGCGGACAGCTTCACCGTCTGCCCGCGTGAAGAAAACCCTGTATGGCGCGCGAGAGCCGAAGGCACGAGCCTGCCAAGCGAAGCTGGGGAGCTTTCGCAACAACGAACCTTGAAGGCCAACTAAAAGGCGCGAGGCGTTACCCAGGTTGTTGTAACGGGCGTGGCGACCTCGGCTGGCGTTGAGGCAACCGCCCGCCAGGCATACGAGCAGGGATCAACGTGACCCTCGCAATCGACG
>CAXUDN010000126.1:0-2631 GCA_964249715.1 uncultured Acidobacteriaceae bacterium | reverse complement strand
GGAAGAACCGTCGCGCGACGTGCTCCATCGAGAGCGCACCCAGCGCAGATGACCTAAGTCCAGACCTAAAGTATCTGTTTCGAGAACTTTGCCTGAAAGTACCCCGGGGCAGGGTACCCCGTACGCAGCTCACGACGAAGCCGACACCCGCTCCTGCATCACCGGCTTCCCCGCATCCTCCAGCAGTCCCATCTCCTGGTAGATCGGCTTCATTACCTTCCGGATCTTAGGCATCTCCGTCGTAAACCACGCACATCCCCCCAGACAGCACGCCCCCGTCATCATCACGGTATGCGGCGCCCCGATCAAGTGCGCCAGGCCACCCGCCAGCAAACTTCCAAACGGCGCCATCCCCACAAACGCCATCGTGTAGTAGCTCATCACCCGCCCCCGCTTATCCTCCGGCACCAGCGTCTGGATGATCGTATTGCTGGCCGCCAATCCCGTCATCATCCCCCATCCCACCACCAGCATCAGCCCCAAACTCGCCCAAAGCACGTGCGAGAACCCGAACCCAATTAACCCAGCCCCAAACAACCCAGCCGCCAGCCGAATCCGGCTCGTCAGCCCCACTACACTCTTCCGCATCGCCAGCATCAGCGCCGCCAACAGCGCACCCACACCAGAAGCCCCCGTCAGCCACCCCAACGTATGCGGCCCGCCATGCAGCACCTGCCCCGCAAAGATCGGCAGCAGCACCGCATACGGCCACCCCATCAGACTCAAGACGGCAAACAGCAACAAGACCGTCCGGATCGGCCGAAACCCTCGCACGTAATCCCAACCCTCCCGCATTTGCTCGACCATCGTCGCCGTCTGCTTCCTCATAATCGGCGGCTTCACCCGCATCATCCCCAATGAAGCGATGACGGCGAAATAACTGACCCCATCGATCAGAAAGCACCAACCCTCGCCATACGCTCCAATCACAATTCCCGCCAGCGCCGGCCCCACCAGCCGCGCCGCATTCACCATCGACGAATTCAACGCAATCGCATTCCCCAGGTCCGCGCGGTCCTCCACCATCTGCACCGTAAACGCCTGCCGCCCCGGCATATCGAAGGCGTTAATCAGCCCCTGCAAGCTGCTCAGCAGCACAATCTCCAATAGATTGATCTTCCCCGACAACGTCAACCCCGCCAGCGCCAACGACTGCAGCGCAGACGCCACCTGCGTCCACACCAGCAACTTGCGCCGGTCCATCCGCTCCACCCAAACCCCCGCAAACGGCGCCAGCAGAAACGTCAGAATCTGCCCGGCAAACCCCACCACCCCCAGCAGCAGCGCCGAATGCGTCAACCGGTACACCAGCCAGCTCGTCGCCAGCCGCGTCATCCACGAGCCGATCAACGAGATACTCTGCCCAGCCACAAACAGCTTGAAATTGCGATGCCGCAAAGCCCGCCAGGCATGCGCATAGCCGCCCTTGCTTGCCGTAGGAGATGGTCGCTGCGGAGGAGCCGAAACAGGGCCGGACGTTGTCGCCACCCTTGTCAGACGCTCCAGCGTCACCGAACGACGCGAATGTCACCCAGCGCGAACGCGGCATACTGAACAGGATGCCCGTAAAGCCGCTACCACCCCGAGACCTGACCGAGATTCTCACCCTCGCCCGCCCCAGCTTCGAAACTCTCCGCAACACCCGCCTCTTCATCACCGGTGGCACCGGCTTCTTCGGCCACTGGCTCCTCGAATCCCTCATCCACGCCAACCGCGAACTCGCGCTGGGCCTTCACGCCACCGTCCTCACCCGCAACGCCGCCCGCTTTCGAACCTCATCCCCCCATATCACAGACGACCCCACCATCACCCTCCTCGAAGGCGACATCCGCACCTTCCCCTTCCCCCCCGAACCCCACACCCACATTCTTCACGCCGCTACAGACTCCGGTGGCCAGCAAACCCAGCGCCCTGCCTACGAGCTAGCCGAAAGCATCCTCGAAGGCACCCGCCACGTCCTCCAGTTCGCCCGCCAGACCGGCGCCACCCGCCTGCTTTTCACCTCCACCGGCGCCGTCTACGGCCGCAGCACCACCCTCCTCCACACCCCCGAAACCTACACCGGCGCTCCCGACCCCCTCCAACTCGCCAGCGCCTACGACGACGCCAAGCGCATGGCAGAGCACCTCTGCATCGCCTACGCCCACAGCACGCCCTTACAGCCCGTCATCGCCCGCTGCTTCGCCTTCGTCGGCCCGCATCTTCCCCTCGACGCGCACTTTGCCATCGGCAACTTCCTCAATTCCGCCCTACAGAACGAGCCCATCCACATCAAAGGCGACGGAACCCCCCGGCGTTCCTGGCTTTACATGAGCGACCTCGCCACCTGGCTCTTGACGCTGCTCACCCACGCCACCCCCAATCGCGCCTACAATGTGGGCTCTGACGAAGGCCACACGATCGCAGAAGCCGCCCACCTCACCGCCAATACCCTCCGCCCCGACGGCCACGGCCACTCCGCTCTTCCCATCCAGATCGACGGTATCCCCAACCCCGCCGCCCCCCTCAACAGCTACGTCCCCGCCATCGATCGCGTTCGCACAGAACTCGGCCTCCAAGTCACCATCCCCCTCCAGGAATCCCTCCACCGCACCGCCGACTGGCACAGGAAGCCTAACCTGCCCCAAAAGC
>CAXUDN010000125.1:0-10713 GCA_964249715.1 uncultured Acidobacteriaceae bacterium | reverse complement strand
CGATACTCCCAGCCCTCATACGCCGGCTGCCTCAACAGATTGCCGGCAAAGATCAAACGCGTCCCAATCTTGTTTGCCTCCAAAGCCCGCGTAAGCTGATCCCGCTTGAACGGCGCGTCCTCCCGCACACTCAACGGAAAGCCAAACCAACTGGGATCCGACCCCGGCGTAGCCGTTGGCAGCATGAGTACATCCGCCAAAGGCTCCAACTTCGCCCGTAGATACTTGAAGTTCTCTTTCCGCCGCTCCACAAACAACGGCAGCTTCTCAATCTGGCTCACACCCAGCGCCGCCTGCATATCCGTAGCCTTCAGGTTGTATCCCACATGCGAGTACGTGTACTTGTGGTCATATCCGCAAGGCAACGTCCCTAACTGCCAATCAAACCGCTTCCCACAGGTGTTATCCACCCCCGGCTCACACCAGCAATCCCGGCCCCAGTCACGGAAGCTTTCAATCAATACCTTCAACGCGGGCTTATCCGTCAACACAGCCCCACCCTCACCCATGGTGATGTGGTGCGCCGGATAGAAACTCACCGTCGCGATATCCCCAAATGTCCCAACCTTCTGCCCCTTCCACGTCGATCCCAGCGCATCGCACGTATCTTCCACCAGCCACAGGTTGTACTTCTTGCAGAACGCCACCACCGCATCCACATCGAAGACATTCCCCAAGGTGTGCGCAATCATCACCGCCTTGGTCTTCTCGCTCCGCGCCGCCTCCAACTTCGTCACATCGATCTCGTAGCTCGGCAACGTGACGTCGATAAACACCGGCACGCAGCGGTTCTGCAGAATCGGATTCACCGTCGTCGGAAAGCCCGCCCCCACAGTAATCACCTCATCGCCCGGCTTGATCTGCCGGTCCCCCAGCTTCGGCGACGTCAATGCACTGAACGCCACCAGGTTCGCCGAAGACCCGGAATTCACCAGGCTCGCCGACCGCACCCCAACAAACCGGGCCAGCTTCTTCTCAAACTCCTTCGCCCAGCGCCCCGTGGTAAACCACGCATCCAGCGCCGACTCCACCACCGCCCCAATATCGTTGCCGTCGATCACCTTGCCGGAAACCGGAACCGCCGACTCCCCCGGGACAAATGCCTTCGCGGGAAACTGCTCCGCATGGAACTCATGGACAAGGGACAGGATCTGTTGGCGAAGCTCTTCGGAGCGTTGACTCATAGCTCCCAGAATACCAAAGCAGCCCCTTATTCTGCGCTACCATAGACCCCAGAACGCCGCTTTCGCTGCTTCATGTTCACCTCGCAGCGACCGCACTCGAAGGACATCCAGAAGCCAAATGAAAGCAGTCATCCTCGCCGGCGGTCTCGGTACCCGCATCGCCGAAGAAACCACCCTCCGCCCCAAGCCCATGGTCGAAATCGGCGGCCGCCCCATCCTCTGGCACATCCTCAAGATCTACTCCCAGCACGGCATCAACGACTTCATCATCTGTTGCGGCTACAAGGGTTACATCATCAAGGAGTTCTTCGCCAACTACTTCCTCCACACCTCCGACGTCACCTTCGACATGACCGCTACCCAGTCGGAACCCAAGATGATCGTTCATAACTCCGTTGCCGAACCCTGGCGCGTCACCCTCGTCGACACCGGCGCAGAAACCGGGACCGGCGGCCGCCTCCGCAAAGTCGCGAGATACCTCGAAGGCGAAGACACTTTCTGCATGACCTATGGCGACGGCGTGGCCGACGTAGACATCCCCGCCTCCATCGCCTTCCACAAGCAGCACGGCAAAGCCGTCACCCTCACCAGCGTCCAACCCGTCGCCCGCTTCGGCGCCCTCGGCCTCAAAAACACCCAGATCTACAGCTTCCAGGAAAAACCCAAAGACGAAGGCGGCTGGATCAACGGCGGTTTCTTCGTCCTCTCCCCCCAAGCCATCGCCGCCGTCACCGACGACTCCCAGATGTTCGAGCGCGAACCCATCGAAAAACTGGTGTCCGAAGGCGAAGTTCACGCCTTCTTCCACCACGGCTTCTGGCAAGCGATGGACACGCTCCGCGACAAACAACACCTCGAAGATCTCTGGAGCAAAGGCAAAGCCCCTTGGAAAACCTGGTAATCTCGCTTCCTTGGCCGTTCTCGCTTCATTCGAAGGTTCTGCACTTTAGCGCTGAAGGCGCGGGACATAGGCCAAAGACATCGGTTGCGGGACACCCCTAATCCACAGAAGGCTCAACAGCCGCATCCACCACAAGCGCCGACACCGGCCCCCTCGTCGCTACCAATTTCAACCCAATCTGCTCCCGAATCGCCGTAAACAGCGGCGGGCTCGGTGCATCGCTGGGCGCAACCGGCACCTCACCCCCAAACTGCGTCTCGTCCGGAGCCCACGTAAGCTCAAAGTCATACCGTCCCGCCAGCCCGGTATTGTCGGTCACGGGCCGGTCCAGCACAGCCCGCTGCAGCATCGCCACAAAGTCCTCCATGCTGGCATTCTTCGCCGGCAAAACAATCTTGTCAGGATAACAGTACTGATCAGCGCAGGTGACTGGTCCGCCGGGGCCGTACTCTTCCTCAGCTTCGGCCCCCCGCTATCTACAAACAGCTGATACACAGAAAATTGCTTCTCCTCCCGATGAAACTGTAGCCCAAAGCGCGTCCCCAAAAGATCCCGAAGCATCGCCATCTGCTGTTTCCGGTCAGGCTTCGCCTCGCCTGGCGTAACCGCCTCGACGTTTAAGTGCTGCGTGTCCATCCAGGACGGCCCACCTGAAATCTCTTTCGAGTTCAGATCGTAGGCCGCCGCAATCAAGAGCTTCAGCGTATAAAACTTCGCAAAAAACCGGTGTGGCCCCTGCATCACGATGTAGCGCCCAGCTTGAGCATCATGCTCAATCGGCTTGATCGTCGCCACCTCAAAAGTATGAGCGGCAGGCTTAACCCCATTCGTCCGAGCCAAAGCCTGCAGGGAGAGTAGAGCTACCCACGAGAATCATCGAAGCCGTCCAAACAGAATTCTTCACGCGACACCATCCGTTTCTATCGACCAGACTAGAGCCTCGCCTACACAGGAAAAACTATTCTTAGATGAGGAACGATGGAGCACCTACCTCAAAGCGCCAATGCAAGCACCAAATGATGCTATCTTTGATGTCTAGGTGGGTTCATGCGAACAACGATCACGATCGATGACGACCTTTTAGCCGAAGCCGCGGCCTACACAGGAGTAAAAGAACGGACAGAGCTGATACGCTTGGCTTTGCGCTCGCTTGTGGAGCGCGAGGCTGCCCGCCGGTTAGCACTTTTGGGCGGCAGCGAGCCCCAACTTAAAATCCCCCCCCGGCGTCGCTCCGTGCGATGATCCTGGTCGATACATGCATCTGGGCCGATCATCTCCGCAGTAATGACCCACAACTGCGAGGCCTTCTCGACCGGGGTGACGTCTTATCGCACCCCTTTGTTACAGGCGAGCTCGCCATGGGCTTTCTCAAGCATCGGACCCGTCTTATTCAGACGTTGAAGCGAATTCCCGAAGCCGAGATTGCGAAAAACGCTGAGGTACTGCAGTTCGTTCAGAAGCAGGAACTCTTTGGTGTGGGAATAAGCTACATCGATGCCCATCTGCTTGCTTCCACCCAACTCACCTCGGGTTCCCTCTTGTGGACTCGCGACAAGCGGCTTCGAACCGTCGCTGCAAAGCTGTCGCTGGCCTTCCAACCGGGTCTTCTCCAGTGAATCATTCCTCCCGTATCCTTGAGATACAGTGACAATGGACAGAACAACTGAAAATCTCTGGCTCGGCAGACGCGTCTTCCTCACCGGCCACACCGGCTTCAAAGGCGGCTGGCTCGCCCTCTGGCTCGCCTCCAAAGGCGCCCTCGTCCGCGGCTACTCACTTGATCCCTGCACCACACCCAGCCTCTTCGACGCCGCGAAGATCGGCAGCGTCATCGAAGACATCCGTGGCGACATCCGCAATGGCGCGCACCTTGACCAGGCCCTGACCTCCTTCGCCCCCGAAGTCGTCTTTCACATGGCCGCGCAGCCCCTCGTGCGCACCAGCTACCAGGACCCCATCGGCACCTTCGAGACCAACGTCCTCGGCACTGCGCGCGTTCTCGACGCCGTCCGCCGCACCCCCTCCGTCCGTGCTGTCGTTAGCGTCACTACCGACAAATGCTACGAAAACAAGGAGTGGCTCTGGGGCTACCGCGAAACCGACCCCCTCGGCGGCTACGACCCTTACTCCAGTTCCAAAGCCTGCGCCGAAATCGTCTCCGCCGCCTTTCGCCAAAGCTACTTCCCCGTCGGCAAAATCACCGACCACGGCTGTGCCGTAGCCACAGCCCGCGCCGGCAACGTCATCGGCGGCGGGGACTGGTCCACCGATCGCCTCATCCCCGATCTCGTCCGCGGCTTCGTCGCCGGCGAACCTGCACTCATCCGCCGCCCCAATGCGATCCGCCCCTGGCAACACGTGCTCGAACCCCTTCACGGCTACATCCTGCTTGCGGAGAAACTTTTAACAGCTGATCCCCGTTTCGCCACCGCCTTCAACTTCGGCCCTTCTGAAGACGACGCCCAAACCGTAGGCTGGATCGTCGAACGCATGGTGCGTTTCTGGGGCGACAACGCCAAATGGATTCTCGACCCCGAACCCGGCGTCCACGAAGCCGGCTACCTCAAGCTTGACGCCAGTCGCGCCCGCGCGGAGCTCGGCTGGCAGCCTCGCCTCCGTCTCGAAACAGCCCTCGATTGGCTCGTCACCTGGTACAAGGCCCAGGCTGTCGGCGAAGACATGCACGGACTCACCCTCGCCCAGATTGCCGCCTACGAGCAACTCTCACCAGCCCGCTAAAGCGTCCTGCCCACGCAAAGGGCGGCGAGTTCATCTCGCCGCCCTTGGTGTTCACCATAGACCTACACCGTCCGCGTAGGCCGCTGCTTCGCCGGAGCCTTCGCCGACTCCTCAACGCCGTCGCTATACACCCGGATCGCACGCCCACCCACAATCACCTTGTCGTGGATCGTCGCCTCGCAGAATGGATTCTCGATGCTCTCTGTATCGATGATCTGCCGCCACGGTGTCTGATTCGGAGGCTCAGGCAACGCATAGTCCACGCCATTATCCGAAGCATTCACCAGGATCAGAAAGCTGGCATCTACCACCGGCGCACCCTCATCATCCATGACGCCAATCGTCTTGCCGTTGAACATCACACCAATTGACTTATTGCCGGCATTGTTCCACACCTCATCGGAAACCTCAGCGCCGTCCGTGCCGAACCACGACACATCCCGCACCACGGATCCACGAATCTTACGATCCTGGAAAAACTTCCGCCGGTGCAGATTTGGATGCTCCTTCCGCAGCTGAATCAGCCGCGAGGTAAAGTCAAGAAGCCGCTTGCGCCGCTCATCAAGGTTCCAGTCATACCAGGTCAAATCGTCATCCTGGCAATAACAGTTGTTGTTGCCCATCTGCGAGCGAGCGAACTCATCACCGCCCGTAAGCATTGGCACACCCTGACTCAACATCAGCGTCGTTAAGAAATTCCGGGTCTGTTTTTCGCGCTCGCGGTTGATATTTTCATCATCCGTCGGACCTTCGGCGCCCATATTCCACGAGTCGTTATCGTTGGCGCCGTCGGTGTTGTTGTCACCGTTCGCCTCATTGTGCTTCTCGTTGTAGCTCACCAGATCGCATAGCGTGAAGCCATCATGCGCCGTAATGAAGTTGATTGACGCAGAAGGCGCGCGCCCGTCGCTTTTGTACAGATCGCTGGACCCCGTAAAGCGATATGCGAAATCGGACAACTGTCCCGCATCACCCTTCCAGAACCGCCGCACGGTATCGCGATACTTGCCGTTCCACTCAGCCCAAAGAATCGGGAAGTTGCCAACCTGATAGCCGCCCTCACCCACATCCCAGGGCTCTGCGATCAGCTTGATCTCTGCCAACGTGGGATCCTGGTGAATTGTGTCGAAGAACGCTCCCAGCTTGTTCACGTCCGCCAACTCACGCGCCAGCGTCGAAGCCAGATCAAACCGGAAGCCATCCACGTGCATCTCGACAACCCAATACCGCAGGCTGTCCATCAGCAGCTTCAGCACCTGCGGGTTGTACACATTCAACGTGTTTCCCGTACCGGTGTAATCCATGTAATGCCGTGCGTCGTCCTGCACCGTCCGGTAATACGTTGTGTTGTCGATGCCCTTCATCGAGAGCACAGGCCCTTTTTCATTCCCCTCGCAGGTGTGGTTGTACACCACGTCAAGGATCACCTCGATCCCTTCCTTGTGCAGCCGCTTCACCATCTCCTTAAACTCGACTACCTGCGCGCCCGCATCCCCAGCCGAGCTGTACCGGGACATAGGAGCAAAGTATCCCAGCGTGTTGTAACCCCAGTAATCGCGTAAGTCCTTATCGACCAGGTGCCCCTCATCGATGAAGTGATGCACCGGCAGCAATTCGACCGCCGTAACACCAAGCTTCTTTAGGTATTGAATGCTGGCGTCATGCGCCATCCCCGCGTACGTGCCCTGCAACTCATTCGGCACATCCGGATTGCGCTTGGAAAAGCCGCGCACATGCACCTCGTAGATGATCGAGTCCGCAATCGGCGTCTGCGGAGCGCAATCCCCTTCCCAATCGAACTTGTCCGAAACCACAATGCTCTTCGGCACAAAATCCGCATCGTCGCTCTGATCTATCTTCAGGTCGTCGCCGGAGTTCACGTCATAGGGATAAATAGGCCCTTTTGGATCAGGCAGTGAAGGCAAACTCTCATTACGGTGCTGCCCCGTGATCGCCTTCGCATACGGGTCGACCAGCAGCTTGGAAGCATTGAAGCGAACACCTTTTTCCGGCTCCCAGGCTCCCTCCACCCGATACCCATATTGCTGACCCGGCTTGATGTTGCGCACCAGCCCGTGCCACACGAATGCGGTAACTTCTTTTAGTGCAACACAGTCCACCTGTTTGCCGTCGTCATCGAAAAAGCACACATGCACCGCGGTGGCATTTTCAGAAAACAATGCAAAATTTGTACCAAGGGAAGTGGGGGTGGCTCCTAGCGGATAAGGTTTGCCGGGCAGCAGCGTTCGAGGCATCAATTCACACTCTCTTCTTTATTCCCGGGCACGAGAATCCCTAAATGTCTCACAGCGGCACGTCGGCTCCGGGTCATGGAGGTAGATGCTGAAAATCGAATCCCACGCTGCTTCCCCAAAGCCGCCGTAAGCTGTCCCTACTGCTGCACTGTCAGCGAGAATGCCGTCGTATGGAGCACCACATTCCCGGCAAGATTCGTGGCGGTCCCGGCGATCTGCAGGCTGTAGGTCTGCGCCAGAACACCACCGGTGCCTTCCCCGATTGTTCGTGCACCGCACCCCGTGAGCAGCACCAGCAGCCAGCTCGCGCTCAAAAGAAACGGCAGCTTACGCCGCCTCCGCACACACACCAAGACACAGACAGCCAAAGCGGCGAACTGCACGTCCTTGGCGCCCCAACCGCTTGGACCCCCCCGTTGCAGACTTGCTGCTGCCGCCGGTACTTGCACCGAGAGATTCACAGTTGCCGGGCCGGCTGCGGGTACAACCTGCGGCGGTGAAAAAGTGACAATTGCGCCTGAAGGCAAGCCCGTCGCACTGAACGACACCGCTCCGGTGAAGGGACTGGAAGCAGAACTCACCACGAGACTATAGGTTGCATTTCCCCCTGCACTCACGCTTGCACTCTGCGCCCCAGCGCTCGCGACCGTGAAGTCCGGAAGCGGCAACATCGCAACCACTTGAGCGGCCGACGTAGCCGGAAGGAAGTTCTTATCCCCTGGGTAAGCGACGACCAGATTTCTGTTGCCCACCCCGGACGCGCTATACGTCGCTGTTGCGATACCGCCAACCAAAGGGGCTGTGGCTATCACCGTTCCGCCATCCAGAAATTGCACAGTTCCAGTAGGCTGCCCAGCAGTAGCTGGAGCGACCGTCGCAGACAATGTCAGTGGAATGCCCACATAGCTCTGCCCCATGCTGCTCAACGAGATTCCAGTCCCCGCCCGAACCACACTGAGCGATCCTGAATTTGAAGCCATGTTGACTGTATAGTTGCCCGCACTCGAACCCGCGAGCGTGACACCGATGGGGTAAACGCCGACATCCGGCATTGCTGTTGCGCTCGGCACGAAACTGGCGCTGACCTCACCATCATCCTGCGGCAAAACACCCGAAAGTACGCCGGAAAGCACCGGAACAGGCAATCCATACGCCAGGGTCGCAGAGGATGCCGTAGCAGTAAGCGTCGCAGGCTGGATCGTAACGCTTAGCGATGGCGACGATGCACTTGGATTGAGCCCGTCTCCAGCGTAGTTCGCCATCAGGGAGTGTTGCCCTGCACCCAAAGAGGCGAGGCTAGCCTGAGCCTGCGCTTCGGACAGAATGCCTGCCGCCACTTGATTGTTCCCATCCACTATCTGCAATGCGCCTGCAGGTAAGCCGACGGCACCGCTGACCCTCACCGTAATGGCTGTCTGGCCGTACACCTGAGATCCCGCACCCAAAAGGCTCACGGCAGACGAACGCCCACTCACCAGCGCCGCAGGCTGAAAGAGCTGGTTCGCAACCGCGACCTCGCGCACCGTACCGTTCAGCGTGTCGGCCACCACGGGCAACCCGAAAGACGACACGGCAACCGCGCGAGGAGCCCGCATCGCCGCTTGCAGCCCCGTCACTCCGTCCCCACTCACACCCTCCGTACCGCTTCCCGACCACGTCGTAATCACGCCGGCAGCATTGACCTCCCGAACGCGCTCGTTCCCCGCATCCGCAATCAACAAACTCCCATCCGAGGCCCACCCCAGCCCCTGCGGGTCCCACAGCTTCGCCGCGACAGCCGCTCCGCCATCCCCGCTAAAGCCGCGCACCCCAGTTCCTGCAAAAGTCTGAATCGAACCATCGGTGCCGACCACCCTGACCCGCTGATTGTGAGTGTCCGCAAGAAAAACCCGCCCATCGCCAGCCACAACAATCCCCGATGGCGTGTCCAACTGCGCGGTCGTCGCCGGCCCACCGTCGCCCGCAAAACCCTGCACCCCAGTCCCCGCAAACGTCGAAATCACCCCGCTCAAGACTCTCCGAACGCGCCTATTGGCCAGATCGCAAATCAGCAGGCCACCCGCGCCGTCCACCGCTAGCGCCGTCGGATTCCGCATCGCAGCCGTCAATGCCGAACCCCCATCCCCGCTGAAACCCGCCACCCCACTGCCGGCAGAAGTCGAAATTACCCCGGTGCCACTCACTGCACGAACGCGCTCATTCCCTGAATCCGCAATATACAAAGTCCCATCCGCCCCAAACGCAAGCCCCTGCGGCTGATTTAATTGCGCTGACGTCGCCGGCCCTCCATCTCCGGCAAAGCCCTGCACCCCCGTCCCTGCGACCACCACGAGGGCCCCACCCAGCGTAGCCTCCAACACCTGGTTCCCACTCGCATCCGCGATATACAAAGTCCCCAAGGCATCAAATGCGATCGCCGACGCGATCCGTAGCCGCGCAGTACGCGTCTGCCCTGCAGCCGCACCCGCCCCCGCCGCCAGCAAGCAGAGTCCCACCCGCAGCAGCACCCACCAGCGGTCCACCCGCTTATGAAAACCGTCCATCACGCGCCTAATCCAACTCCTCTGCAAGGCGAAGAAACAACGTAAGTCAACGTACGCCGATCATAGCCGACTTCTTCCTGATTCCCACTCCCACCCTTGGGGGATATCGTCGCTTACTCTGTTCAATATCTGCGCAGGCTGGATCGCCTCCGCTCCCCGTCGCACGAAAGGCTCTCCTGGATGCAAGTAACCGCACTCGACTGGATCGTCATTGCCATCTATTTCGCCCTCAACCTGGCTATCGGCTTCTTCTACATGCGCCGCGCCTCGGGCAATGTCAGCGAGTTCTTCCTCTCCGGCCGCAGCGTCCCCTGGTGGCTCGCCGGCACCTCCATGGTCGCCACCACCTTCGGCGCCGACACCCCCCTCGTCGTCACCGGCTTCATCTATAAGCAAGGCATCATGGGCAACTGGCTCTGGTGGAGCTTCGCCCTCTCCGGCATGCTCACCGTCTTCTTCTTCGCCCCCCTCTGGCGCCGGTCCCAGGTCCTCACCGATATTGAATTCGCCGAACTCCGCTACGCCGGCCGCCCCGCCAACTTCCTCCGCGGCTTTCGTGCCCTCTATCTCGCCCTCCCCGTGAACACCATCATCATGGGCTGGGTCAACCTCGCCATGGTCAAGGTCCTCACCCTCACCCTGGGCCTTCACACGCTTCGGCAGCAGCTCACCGCCGTCTTTATCTGCCTCGCCCTCACCCTCGCCTACAACGCCATCTCCGGCCTCTGGGCCGTCCTCTGGACCGACGTCCTCCAATTCATCCTCAAGTTCTCCATGGTCATCCTCCTGGCCATCTTCGCCGTCCGCGCCGTCGGCGGCCTCCATGCCCTAACCACCCAGGTCCGCGCCTTCGACGCCGCCCACGGCAACCGCGACACCATGGCCTTCATCCCCGCCCCCGGCACCGGCTTCTTCCTCAGCTTTCTCGTCCTGCTCAGCCTCAACTGGTGGGCCAGCTGGTACCCCGGCGCCGAACCCGGCGGCGGCGGCTATATCGCCCAGCGCATCTTCTCCGCCAAAGACGAAAAAAACTCCCTCGGCGCCACCCTCTGGTTCAACATCGCCCACTACGCCCTCCGCCCCTGGCCCTG
>CAXUDN010000124.1:5681-10898 GCA_964249715.1 uncultured Acidobacteriaceae bacterium | reverse complement strand
AAACTCATCGCCGCCCTCCCCGCCGCCAAAGCCGCCCTCGGCAACACCCCCGAGCACCTCCTCGCCTTCTCGAACGCCATCCTCACCACCGACACCAAACGCAAAGTCGCCCGCGCCACCGTCGAGCTCGAACACGGCCAGCCCGTCCAGCTCTTCGGCTGCGCCAAAGGCGCCGGCATGATCGGCCCCCAACTCATCCCCCACGCCACCATGCTCGTCTATCTCTTCACCGACCTGGACGCCACTCCCACGCAACTCAAGTCCGTCCTCGCCCCCGCCGTCGAGACCAGCTTCAATTCCATCTCCATCGACAGCGACATGAGCACCAACGACACCGTCCTTCTTCTCGCCAGTGGCCGCTCCGGCGTCGCCGCCACCGACAAGGTCCTCCAGGCCTTTGCCGAAGCTCTCCGCCTCGTCTGCGAGTCCCTCGCCCACCAGATCGTCGACGACGGCGAAGGCGTCACCCACGTCGTGACCCTCGAGGTCACCGGAGCCCGCAACGACGCTGAAGCCAAACAAATCGCCCGCACCATCGCCGGCTCCCCCCTCTGCAAAACCGCCTGGTCCTCCGCAGACCCCAACTGGGGCCGCCTGCTCGCCGCCGCCGGCCGCGCCGGCATCCCCTTCGACCCCGCCCAGCTCTCCATCGCGATCGCCGGCCTCCCCGTCTTCACGCTCGGCACCCGCTCCCCTCACTTCGACGAAGCCGCCACCCACGCCGCCATGAGCGCCCGCGAATACACCATCAACCTTGACTTGGGCCAGGGCGAAGGCCGCACCCGTTTCATCACATGCGACCTCACCCACGAGTACGTCAGCATCAACGCCGATTACTCCACCTAAAGCTGCCAGAATCCAGCCAGATGCACCAACCGCCCCTTCTCATTGAATCGCGCATAACTATGCGCTGTCAGGAACTCTGACCCGTTCTTGTTCAACATTGTCCATTCCGAAAGCATCTGTCCATGCTGCATAAACAGCTTGTTGCTCCGGAAGTGCGCCCCCGGAAACTGCTGCTGAAACTCCCCAATATGCGCCAGAAGCTTCCCAAAGCCCTGCCCATCTGCGTTAGGGCTCGTAAATACAACATCCTCAGCTACGCTTCGCCGAAGCAGCCGCTCCCGCTCAGCCGCCGGCACATCGGCCCACGCATCCTGATAGTCCTTCCAAATCTCCTGAAGAGTCTCAATCGTCATCTGTGCTTCCTTTCCTGTTTGCCCGCCTTCCAAAAGA
Source organism: uncultured Acidobacteriaceae bacterium (assembly GCA_964249715.1). GTDB lineage: Bacteria > Acidobacteriota > Terriglobia > Terriglobales > Acidobacteriaceae > Granulicella. The sequence continues at coordinate 9,662 of CAXUDN010000124.1, read as the reverse complement.
CTAGGTCGCAATCCCTGCACGGTAAATAACGCATCGGCCGCAATCCTTTACACATCGTCCAATTCGCATGGACCCCTTCCTCGACCTGATCCATCTGCTACGCCCAAAAGCCACGCTTTGGGCAGGCATCGAAGGCGCCGGCCGCTGGGGCGTCGCCTTCCGCAAACGAAATGACATCCTCTTCTGCTGGGTGCAAGCAGGCACCTGCCAACTCAGCCGACCGCATCACGCCCCGATCCACCTCGCCCCCAACGACTTCGTCCTCGTCCGCACCTCCAACCCTTTCACCCTCACCTCAGACCCGTCCCTGGCGCCACAGGACAGCGAAACCCTCGTCGCCACCACGGGGACCACCCGCATGATCGTCGGCGAGGGAGCAGCCTCTCTCGTCACCCTCCGCGGCGGCAGATTCGTCTTCGACACCGCCAACGAGCACCTCCTGACGGGCCTGCTTCCCTCCCTCGTCCACATACCGGCCGGCGATACAGCTTCCGCTCGCCTGCGCTCCCTTCTCGGCATCAACGAAACCGAGTCCCTCACTCCCGGCCCCGGAAGCGAGTTCATCATCACCCGCCTTATGGAACTCATCCTCGTAGAACTCCTCCGCAGCAGCTCCACGACGGACAACACCCAGCAGCACAGCCCAGATCATCAGAGACCGCAATCCGGCCTCCTCCCCGGCCTCGCCGACCCCATAACCTCCCGCGCCCTCACCGCCATGCACCGCAACCCCGCCCACCCCTGGACCCTCGCCCAACTCTCTAAACTCTGCAACGTCTCACGATCCACCCTGTCGGCTCGCTTTCGCGCAGTCGTCGGCAAGGGCCCCATAGACTACCTGCTCCAGTGGCGCATGGCCCTTGCCAAAGACAAACTCCGCCAGGGCAAGCAGAGCATCGGCGAGATCGCCCTCGCCATCGGTTTCCAGTCGGCCAGCGCCTTCAGCACGGCCTTCACCCGAGCCGCAGGCTGCTCACCCAGGCACTTCGCCGCTTCTGCGCAAAGTGAGACCCCAAAAGCCTCACCACCCCGCAGTCGCCCACAGGCAGCTCTCAGTCACTAACGGGCAGTTCTGCCGCAAGCACTTCAACAACTCGGACTGGCTGCCTATCAGCTTTCAACCTCAGACCAAGCTGCTCCTGGAGCGCCGTGAACAAGCCCGGATAAGTCGCGTCCGCAGGGACATCGCCGCCGCCACGCGCCGGAGTCCAACGCACCTCAAAGTCATACCGCCCAGCCAATCCTGTTCCGTTGGTAATCGGCCTTTCATTAACCTCCCGCATCCTGGCGAGGCCCTCGGCAAGCTCATCCATTGAAGTGGCGACCGCAATCAAATGACCATTCTGACTCAACAAGCTGCGCCCCTTCACCGCGTCAGAAAAAAGCTTCACCTTAGCTCTGCTTACGACTAACTCAAACCCCGGCAACACCGCTTCAGCAAACCTCACCCGCAGCTTGAACCGCTCAGCAAGAAGCGTTTGCAACATGCCTTCGACGTCTCTCTGTTCCTCGCGATCCGCATCTGCCCCTTTGAACCCCGCCATCTCCTCATCGCTGATCTTCGCGGACACGTCAAAGAACTGCTCTCGCAGCCAGCCAGGCCCCCCAACCACCTGAGCGTCACTCCTTAGGTTGTAGGCCGCCTTGATCAGGCTCCCCAAAGAATAGCCTCGAATGGCAACCCGGTCGCCCTGACTATCCCAATCCGCGCCCGTAGAACCCGGGCGACTCGGCCTCACCGTAGCCACCTCAAACGCGAGTTTCCTCTCCTGAGGAGCGGGATGAATCGACTGCCCACCTGCCCGAGGGCTGCCGCCCACCAGGAGCAGGAGCATAAGCTCACGCCGCCTGCGTTCGCCGACCATCGTCCTGTCTCCTATCCAGCAAACCAACTGCCACCAACCTAAAACATATGCTTGATCGCCCTGCCTGTGCCCTTTGCGACCTTTCCGGTTCCCTTCGCCGCACCCACCCCGACATCCTTACCCGCATACGCCGCGCCCTTCCCCACATTGCCCGCCGCGTTCACTGGATGCAACGTCACAAGATCCGCAGCACCCTTCCCTACGCCCTTGCCCGCCGCGCCGGCACCCTTCGCCGTTCCCTTGCCAACATCTCCCGCCCCATGACCCACATCGCCGCCCGCACTCCGGCCCTGCGGTTGCATCGTTGCCGGCGCGGGTGTCTGCCCCGCGGGTGCCGTCTGCGTCTCCGCCGCCGCACTCCATCCCAACCCCAAAAGAATCACTGAAATAAAGCTCGCAAACCGTCCCATACCTGGCTCCCGCGTTTTCTGATGCAGGCAGTCTCGAAGCTGATTCCTGCCCCAACTTCCAAATTCGCGCGTAGCATAACCCACACCGACCGCCTCCATGCGAACGCCCACCGTCGCCGACGCAACCCTCAGCCAAACCGCTGCCCACCTTTTCGCTCTCAATGAACACCTTCACCAGGCGGTCATAGAACACCTCAACGCCGCCGCTTGGCGGACCCAACCACCCGGCAAGGTTCGCACCATCGCCGCTATCTTCACGCACATCCACAACATCCGCTGCAAGTGGATCCGTCTCTCCGCGCCTTTCCTCGAGGTCCCGCCCCAACTCAACCGCGCCCACTGCACCCCGGAGAAGGCGCGCGCAGGCCTGGCCGCAAGCGCCACGGTTTGCACGGCAATGCTCACCGAAGCATTGCAACCGCATAGCCGCATTCCCACCTTCCGCCGCGACGCCTGGGCCCCTCCCTGGCCAGCCGGCCTGGAAATGCTCACGTACATGCTCACCCATGAAGCCCACCACCGCGGCCAGGTCTGCCTGCTTGCCCACCAGCTCGGCTTCCCACTGCCCCCGAGCGTCGGTTCCAGCCTATGGAAGTGGGAAGCACTGGCACCACCCCGTGTCCCCAAACCTCCGTCCGGCGCACCCCACCACCTCAACTAATCGGGCTTCGCCGCCTTCATCAACCGATCCCGCAGCGCATCCCGTATCCCGCCAGGCCCCGGCAGCGGACAAACGATCACCTCAACCCCAAGCCCTTCTAACGCCCGCATCCCAGCGAACAGACTCGCCGCCAGCTCCGCCGCAACCTCCCACCGGCCCCACCGCTGCACCACAAGTCCTTCAACTTCCCGCGGAGCCCAATCCGAAGGCAGGAGTACCCCCACCCGCACTCCCCGAAGCTCCTCCGCCAAAGCCCATAACTCCTCCGGCCCTCCCTCACTCAACCGCACCACCGCCTCTGGCGCATAGTGTCGCAAGCCAACCCCCGGCGATGGCAAAGACTCCGGCACTCCGGACTTTTCAACCGGCACAAACACCTCCACCGCCACCCCACTGATCTCCGCAATCGCCTCCGCCGTCACCGCCCCTGCCCGGTACACAATCATCGGCGTCACCCCCACCTCCAGCACCGTCGACTCCACTCCGACACCACAAGCCCCCGCATCCAGCACGGCATCGATCCGCCCATCCAGATCCGTCAGCACATGCTCTGCGGTTGTAGGGCTCACATGCCCAAACCGGTTCGCACTCGGCGCCGCCACCGGCACACCCGCCGCCCGCAGCAAAGCCAACGCCGCCGCATGCCCCGGCACCCGCAGCCCTACCAGCGGCCTGCCTGCCGTAACCGCCTCCGGCACCATAGGAGTCCGCGGCAAAAGCAGTGTCAGCGGCCCCGGCCAAAACGCCTCGGCCAACTTACTCACCCGCCCCTCAATTTCACCCTCGACCTTCACTAGCTTCTGCATCTGTTGCAAATAAGGCACATGTACAATCAGTGGATCCCAAGCCGGCCGCCCTTTCGCCGCGAAGATCCCGGCCACCGCCTCCGCCGATAGCGCATTCGCCCCTAATCCATACACCGTCTCCGTTGCGAAGGCCACCAGCCCCCCACCGCGCAGGATCGCCGCCGCCCGATCCACGTCGGCTGTCCGGTTTGCATACAGATGAAGCGTCGCTGGCAATAACACCCATCCTAAAACAGCAA
>CAXUDN010000124.1:0-5581 GCA_964249715.1 uncultured Acidobacteriaceae bacterium | reverse complement strand
CGTCCCAGGCCTATACTTCCCCCATGCAGGCCCCAGAGATCGAGCTCAAATTCGCAGTCCACGACACCTCCGAGTTCCACGCCCACATCGGACGCCTCGGCCTCATCCTGAAGACCCCGCGCACCTTCGAAGCCAACACCCTCTTCGACACCCCGGACCGCCAACTCCGCGCCAAACGCCAGATCCTTCGCCTCCGCGACTACGGCCCCCGCCACGTCGTCACCCACAAGCGCCTCACCGATCCCAACGCCGTCGACACCAAATATAAAACCCGCATCGAAACCGAAACCGACGTAGAAGACGGCCCCGCCATGGCGGTAGTCTTCTGCCAGCTAGGCTTCTGCCCCGCCTTCCGCTACGAAAAGTACCGCACCGAATGGGAGGCTCCCGAAGGCGGCCACCTCGTCCTGGACGAAACCCCCATCGGTACCTGGGCCGAACTCGAAGGCGACCCTGCCTGGATCGACACCACCCTCGCCAGGCTCGCCGTCCCCGCCGACGAGTGCAGCACAAAGAGCTACGGCACCCTTTTCCTCGACTGGAAAGAACGTACCGGCAGCCCCGCCGAAAACCTCACCTTCGATGAAATCCAGATGCCCGTCCCAGCCTAGCCGCAGAACTGATGCCTCAGGTCGAGATCAAAAAAACCCGTGTACCGGTTGCAATCAGCCACACACGGCGCACCGTTCTCGACCAGCACGAAGCGCTAAAAGATCTGGAAATTCACATCCACATACAAGTCCACCTTGACCGGCTTGCCATTCTGCATCGCCGGCTTGAACTTGTATTGCCGCACAGCCTCGACGGCCTTCTCGTCCAATCCCATCCCCACGCCCCGCACAACCTTCACATGACTGGGGTTGCCGTTCTCATCTACCCACAGGTAAACCTCGACATTCCCGGAAAACTTCGCCTTACGCGCCTCTTCCGAAAACTCCGGATCCACCTGCGACACCAGCACCGGCGGCCGTACCGACCCGCCAATATGCATTACCCCGCCACCATAATTGCCGCCCGACCCCGGCCCGATCCCCGCACCCGACCCAGACCCAATTCCGGTCCCATTCCCGTTTCCCATCGAATTCCCGGCCAATGTCGAACTCGGCAGCCCCAGGTCCGGCATTTTGTTATCCGCCAGCTTCAAATCTTTCTGCACCACCACGGTCGGCTCGATGGCCAGCTTCGGCGGAATCATCGGTGGAGCCTTCGGTGGCACAATCTGCGTATCCGCGAACTTCGGCAGATGCCCCTTGCTTACCGGCGCCAGATCATGCTGGCCGCCACCACCGCCCATCTTCTCCGCCCGCGGCATAATCGGCGGTGGCGGAGGAGGAATCGGTGCCACCAGCGTAACCACCTGTGGCGGTGTCGGCGCAGCCAACTGCACATGCCGTGCGATCAAAAACGCAAGTATTGCAATCACCACCCCGTGCGTCACAATCGCGGTCCAGAACGACGCCTGCGAACGCGGCGACTTGATGCCATTGGCCATCGAAAGAAATGGCACAGAAGGAGCCGCCACTGGAAGGGCGGGAGGCATCTCGGGTTGAACATTCGGAGCAGCAGCCATAATCACTCTGTCGGGTCGTCCAGCAGGGTCGCCCGGACACAGGGAGCCCCGCCTAACCCGAATCTCTACATTAGACGCGGATGCTCCCCACGTCGTCTCACCCGAATCTGCCGCGGCGCTTGGTTACACCACACGCTCCGCAGACCCTTACAATAAGAGTCTACCCGCAGGCACGCCGCGTCTCACCGTGTCCTCGGGAGCCGGAGTGCACCAATGCAGGACACCGCCCCCGCGGCCACACAAAAAATGTCGCTCAAAGACACCCTCAACCTCCCTAAAACCGATTTCCCCATGAAGGCCAACCTCCCGGCCAACGAACCCGGCCGCCTCGCTGCCTGGGACGCCATGGACCTCTATGGCAAAATCCGCGCCGCCCGCGCCGGTGCCCCCAAATACATCCTCCATGACGGCCCTCCCTACGCCAACGGCGCCATCCACCTCGGCCACGCCCTGAACAAGTGCATCAAGGACTTCGTCGTCAAAACCAAAACCATGGCCGGCTTCGACGCCCCCTACGTCCCCGGATGGGACTGCCACGGCCTCCCCATCGAAATCAAAGTCGACGAAAAACTCGGTGGCAAAAAGCTCGAAATGGACCCCGTCGCCGTCCGCGGGGCCTGCCGCGACTACGCCGCCGGCTTCGTCGACCTCCAGCGCTCCCAATTCAAGCGCCTCGGCGTCTTCGGCCGCTGGAATAAACCCTACGAAACCATGGACTTCGGTTACGAGTCCAAAATCCTCGAAACCTTCTTCGGCTTCTACGAAAAAGGCTTCGTCTACAAAGGCCTCAAGCCCGTCTACTGGTGCTCCCACGACCGTACCGCCCTCGCCGAAGCCGAAGTCGAGTACGCCGAACACACCTCCCCCTCGGTCTACGTCCGCTATAAACTCACCAGCGATCCTGCCCTCCTCGACCCCCGCCTTGCTGGTCGCGAGGTCTACACCATCATCTGGACCACCACCCCCTGGACCATACCGGCCTCCCTCGCCATCGCCTTCAACCCCGAAGTCGACTACGTCGCCCTCGACGACAACGACTGCGTCTACATCGTCGCCGTCCCCCTCGCGCCCCAGGTCATGGAAGCCGCCAACGAGCGCGAAAGCTTCGCCCTCGCCCAGCCCGCAGCCACCTTCCCCGGCAGTAAACTCGATCGCGCCACCTTTGCACACCCCTTCCTGTCTGAAAACGGGAAGGCCCGCGAAATTCTCGGCGTCATGGCCGACTACGTCACCACCGACCAGGGCACCGGCGCCGTCCACACCGCCCCCGCCCACGGCCCCGATGACTTCGCCACCGGCGTCCGCTACGACCTCCCCCTCACCTGCAACGTCGACGCCCAGGGCAAACTCCGCAACGGCCTCCCCGAGTACGACGGCCTCTATGTTCACAAAGCCAACGCCCCCATCAAGCAGCTCCTCCGCGACCACGGCGCCCTCATCGGCGCCCACGACCTCGTCCACCAGTACCCCCACTGCTGGCGCTGCCACAAACCCCTCATCTTCCGCGCCACCGAGCAGTGGTTCATCCGCATGGAAACTCCCGTCCTCTCGCCCAAGGAAGGCACGCACCAGACCACCTTCCGCCAGCGTGCCCTCGACGAAATCAAGGACGTCACCTGGGACCCCGCCTGGGGCCAGGAACGCATCAGCAACATGATCGCCACCCGCCCCGACTGGTGCATCAGCCGCCAACGCATCTGGGGCGTCCCCATCGCCGTCTTTCTCTGCGAAAAATGCCATGAACCCCTCAATATCGAGGACATCAATCGCTCCATAGTCCAACTTTTCGCCAAGGAAGGCGCAGACGCCTGGTACAAGCACGGCCCCACCGCCCTTATCCCGGAAAACACCGCCTGCCCCAACTGCGACAACACCACCTTCCGCAAGGAAATGGATATCCTCGACGTCTGGTTCGAGTCCGGCGCCAGCTGGAACGCCGTCCTCGAAACCGAACCCGAGCTCCGCTTTCCCGCCGACCTCTACACCGAGGGCGGCGACCAGCACCGCGGCTGGTTCCACTCCTCCCTGCTCTCCGCCGTAGCCCTTAAAGACAGCGCCCCCTACAAAAGAGTCGCCACCTCCGGCTGGACCCTCGACGAACAACGCCGTGCCTTCTCCAAATCCCTCGGCAACGGCGTCGACCCCGTCGACGTAGCCGACCGCCTCGGCGCCGAAATCATCCGCCTCTGGGTAGCCTCCGTCGACTTCCGCGAAGATGTCATCGCCAGCGAAAACCTCATGAAGCGCGTCGGCGAAAACTACCGCAAACTCCGCAACACCCTCCGCTTCCTCCTAAGCAATATCGACGATTTCGACCCAACCTTGAACGCTGTCCCATGGGGGGACATGCAGCCCCTCGACCGCTACATCCTCGCCCGCACCGCCGAACTCGACGCATCGATGCGCAAAGCCTACGACACCTTTGAGTTCCACCGCGCCTACGCCGCCCTCAACGAATTCACCAACACCGACCTCTCGGCCCTTTACCTCGACGTCACCAAGGACCGCCTCTACACCCTCGCGCCGGACGACACCCGCCGCCGCTCCGCCCAAACCGCCCTCTGGCGCATCGCCGAAGCCCTCACCCGCCTCATCGCCCCCATCCTCAGCTTCACCGCCGACGAAGTCTGGCACTACCTCCCCACCCTCCCCAACCGCCCCGCCAGCGTCCACCTGTCTCTCTTCCCCAACCTGGCCGACATCGTCCCCGGCACCGTCGCCCCCCTCGAAGCAGACTGGGCTCGCCTGCTCCGCATCCGCGAACTCGTCAACCTAGAACTAGAGGTCCTCCGCAACAACAAAACCATCGGCAAAGGCCTCGACGCCGCCGTCACGATCCTCGCCGCCGAAGGCACCGAAGAAGCCATCACCCTCCGCGACTACGAATCCGCCCTCCCCGAATTCCTCAACGTCTCGCAAGCCACCGTGCAAGTCATCGGCGCCACGCAGGACGCCACCTCCCTCCTCATCCAGGCCGAACCCGCCCGCGGCCTCAAGTGCGCCCGCTGCTGGCGAATCCTCCCCGACATCGGCGCCGACCCCCGCTGGCCCTCGGTCTGCACCCGCTGCGCCACCGCCCTGGAAGCCATCAACTACCCCCCCGAAAGCCCCGGTTAGCCCTGATGGTTGTCCTTCCCGAAGGGAATCTGCGCTTGCCTTTATTGTTGCCGTTGCCGTTGCTTTCCTAGTCGTTATTCTCAAACAGAATCTGCATTCGGCCGTTGCTGTTGCCGTTGCTGTTGCCGTTGCTCTTGCCGTTGCTCTTCTTGCTTGTCATTCCCGAAGGGAATCTGCTGTTGCTGTTGCCTTTGCCTCTCTCGCTTGTCGATCCCGGAGGAAATTTGCGTTTGCCTTCGCCCTTGCCTTTCTCGCTTGCCATTCCCGCAGGGGATCCGCGTTTGCCGTTGCCTTTCTTGCTTGTCATTCCCGCAGGGAACCTGCTGTTTGCGTCCCCAACAACCCATCGTCTTCTTAATCGGAGCCAAACCCACCTCCGTCATCTCGACCGAAGCGAAGCGTAGTGGAGAGATCTGCCGTTCTACCCGCGCATCCACCAGCCTCAGGAAGCCATACCAGCGCCATGCCCCAAACCACCACCCCCCGCGACGCCCGCCCCTACGCCCTCCTCCTCGCCTTCCTCGTCATCCTCGCCGACCGCCTCTCGAAACTCTGGATCGTCCACCACCTCCCCGCCGGCCACGCCATCCCCGTCATCCCCCGCGTCTTCCGCATCACCCACGTCCTCAACACCGGCGCCGCCTTTTCCCTCTTCGAAGGCGCCAAGAACCCCTTCGTCGTCCGCTACTTCCTCATCGCCTTCTCCATCCTCGCCGTCCTCGCCGTCCTCGTCATGCTCTACCGCACAGGCCGCCGCCTCACCCCCTCCACCGTCGCCTTCGCCCTCATCCTCGGCGGCGCCCTCGGCAACCTCTACGACCGCATCCACCTCCACTTCGTCGTCGACTTCCTCGAAGTCCACATCCTCCGCTACCACTGGCCCGACTTCAACAT
>CAXUDN010000123.1:0-10993 GCA_964249715.1 uncultured Acidobacteriaceae bacterium | reverse complement strand
GTGCTCAGCGAGAAGTTTGACATCGTTGCCCGGTACGCCGGTGGGCACAATGCGGGGCATACGGTCATTATTGAGGGCCGGAAGTTTGTTTTGCAGCTGATTCCGTGCGGGGTGCTGCGGCCTGGGTGCAAGGGCGTCATCGGCAATGGGGTGGTGCTGGATCCGGCGGCGTTTCTGGGCGAGGTCAAGAAGTTGAAGGAGGCCGGGCTGCCGATCGATGGGCAGCTGTTTGTTTCCAACCGCGCGCAGGTGATTTTGCCGTATCACCGGATGATTGAGCTTGCGGCGGAGACGGCGCCGGGACGGCAGACGATTGGAACGACGCGGCGTGGGATTGGGCCGGCATATGAGGACAAGATTCATCGCAATGGATTGCGGGTGGTGGATCTGCTGAATACGTCGCTGTTGCGGACGCACATCAACAATGCATGCCATGAGAAGAACACGATCGCGCATGCGCTGTTTGGCACGGAGCCTCTGGATCCGAAGCAGATGTACGAGGAGTATGCCCGGCTTGCGGAGCAGATTGCGCCGTATGTGACGGACACGGCGGTGTTGCTGAACAAAGCGATCGATGAAGGGCAGAGCGTGATGTTTGAAGGCGCGCAGGGGGCGTTGCTGGATATCGACCATGGGACGTACCCGTTTGTGACGAGTTCGTCGGCGACCTCGGGGGGTGCGGTGACGGGGACGGGTGTGGGGCCGACGCGGATCGGGACGGTGATCGGGGTGACGAAGGCTTATGTGACGCGGGTGGGCGAGGGACCCTTCCCGACGCAGGTGGATGGGTATTCGGGCGATCTGCTGCGCGCGCGCGGGCAGGAGTTTGGCGCAGTCACGGGACGGCCGCGGCGGTGCGGATGGCTGGATTTGCCGTTGCTGCGCTACTCGAACATGATCAATGCGACGGAGTGGCTGGTGGTGACGAAGCTGGATGTGCTGGATGAGTGTGCGGAGATCCCTGTCTGCACGGGCTACAGGGTCGATGGCAAGATGACCGAGGAGATCCCGGCGGATGTGCGCGGATTCAAGGCCATCGAGCCGGTCTACACCACCCTGCCGGGATGGCGGAGTGACACCCTGGGGATTACGAGTTTTGAGGATTTGCCGAAGGCTGCTCAGGAATATATGCGGTTTATCGAGCGGGAGTCCGGTGCGCGGGTGGGCATGATCTCCACGGGGCCGGATCGCGCGCAGACGATGGTGCAGCCGGGATTCGACGAGGCGCTCCGGTGATCTCTTTCGCGGTGCGGATGCGGTTCCGTTCTGAAGACCGTGAGGAGATCGCGAACGTGTTGCGGGAGTTGACGAGGGCCTCGCGGGCCGAGCCCGGGTGTGTGACGTATGTGCCGCATGTTGTGGAATCCGAGCCGGATACCGTGCTGATCTATGAGCAGTACCGCGACGAGGCCGGAGTCGAAGCGCACCGGGCATCGGTGCACTTCAAGCAATGGGCGGTAGGCGGGCTGTACCAGCGCATGCTGGACCGCTCGGTGGAGAATTTGACAGCTCTCGCCTAGGTTGCGGTTCGCAGGTGCGGCCGATTTCGCGCCTGCCTCGTCCCACAATTGTGGCAGAGAGTTTCCTTTGACTGGCGGCTTGGATTGGGGCTACTATCCGCGCATGTGGCGGTGTTCCGGAGTGTTGCGTTCCCTTGCGGTGCTAATGCTTCTGGCGTTGGCGACGCCGGTCTTTGCGCAGCATCGCGAGCGCAAACGGGTGGAGCGCGTGGAGATCCTGAGTTTAGAGGAGAAGTGGCGGCAGGCTCAGCTTTCCGACGACACCAGCACCATGGACAAGCTGCTGTCGGAGGAATTTCTTGGAGTCACTGCCTCCGGGCAGGTAGTGACCAAGCTGCAGCAGCTGGACAGGATGCGTAAGCGCAGTCTGGATATTCACCAGTTGGATTTGTCAGACACCAAGATCAAGATCAGCGGCAATCTTGCCGTAGTGACCTCCCTGGCGCAGATTGAAGGTGTGGCGGACGGGTCGCCTTTGCACGGAGCCTACCGGTATACGCGGATTTACCAGCGTCAAGCGGGTGATGGATGGAAGATTACGAATTTTGAGGCGACGCATGTGGGGCGGCGGGGTGGAGGGCCTCCGCAGGCAGATTCGAGAGTGCCTTCCGGAGCTTTGTCCAACTCTCCTCCAGCATCTCCGGGAGGATCCGGGTCTCCGCGACAACGGTCATGAAGTTGGTATCGCCCGTCCAGCGGGGGAGGGCATGAAGATGCAGGTGGGCAGCGACGCCCGCTCCGGCTGATTCCCCAAGATTCATCCCCAGATTCAGTCCATCCGGTTTGTAAACCTCTCGAAGGGCCCGCTCTGCGCGCCGGGTGAGGCGCATCATCTCCTCGGCGGTTTCGAGCGGTAACGCGGCGAGGCTGCTTTCGTGTTGAAACGGCACGATCATGAGGTGACCGTTGTTATAGGGGAAGCCGTTCAGGACGGCAAAACAGTGTTCGCCACGCTCGAGCAGGTAAATCGCGTGCTCGGCCTCGATTGGAGGCATACCCTGGCTGATTGCCCAGTCCAGGGCTCCGATCATGTTGCAGAAGAGGCAATCGTGGTCACCAGGCCAACCTTCAAGCGGCTCGGGAATCCCTTTTCGTGCACTCGCCTTGTTTTCTCCCGTGATGTACGCGTAGCGCCAGGGTGTCCAGAGCCTTTCCATCCGGAGAGTATAGCGGCGCAGCCTGGATGTGTTTGGGAGTGTTTTGTGCGGGAAGCGTATGCGTCGAACGGGTGACTACGCACATCTAAAGTGCTAGAGCCTGTTGAGGGTTCCGGAATGCACAATTTGCCGCAGCGGATCCATGGCGCGTTGACCGGGTGTGGAAATCACTGCTAGAGTAAGGAATAGCCGCTGTGTGTGGGATTCAGTCGCAGCCGCTCTTGAATGCTTCACCAGACTCCTTTCGACAATCGCGGATAGTTCGCCAGACGATGTAATCTGGGCGAACGCTTTGCCGTCCATAAAAGACGGACGCGAAGTCCGAACCGGAGTCTCACTGAATCCCGGAGCAATACCTCAATGGCCGACTTCGACCACAATCCTTTCATCACCGAGAGCACAGCCCTGAACACAACACTGGAACCTACCACGCCCGAAACCGTTGAAACCACCTCCCCCGAGCTCGGCCAGCAGCTCCCCAACCAGGAAGTCGCCTCTGACGACCAGATTCAAGTCGCGGATGGTCCGATCCAGGATCAGCCCGAAGCTGTGCATGGTGCTCAGGCACCGGAGGGCGAAGTTCTCCCGCAAAGCGTCCGGACGCCGTCTGCCTCTTCCCGTCCCGTCAACCGCGGAACCGATGCAGAGCCGGAATACGACGCCGACGATTTTGCGAAGGCGCTCGAAAGCTTTGACCGCGAGCAGGCAGCCGAGAAGGATGCGGCGCAGTCGCTGACCTCGGAAGAAACTGTCGTGACCGGCACGGTCGTGAAGATCACGGACAAGCACGTTGTCGTTGACATCGGCCTGAAGTCCGAAGGCCTTCTCCCCCTGGATCAGGTTGTCGACCACACCGGCGCGCCCAAGTTTCAGGTGGGTGACCAGGTCGAGGTCGTGGTCGAGCGTGAAGAGCAGGAGGGTGGCGGTTACCTTGTCTCCCACGAGAAAGCTCTGCGCCACAAGGTCTGGGACAAGCTGGAAGAAGCCGCCAATACCAAGACCCCGGTCAAGGGCATCGTGGTTTCACGCGTCAAGGGCGGCATCACCGTTGATATCGGGATCAAGGCGTTTTTGCCTGGCTCGCAGGTGGAGGTCCGTCCGGTGCGCAATCTGGATGCCTACATCGGCACCGAGATCGATGTCCGCGTCATCAAGCTGAACAAGAAGCGCGGCAACGTCGTCGTCTCCCGCAAGGAAATTCTGGAAGAGGAGCAGAACGCCAAGAAGGACGTGACGCTCGCGAACCTGGAAGAAGGCGCGGTGTTCACTGGGGTTGTGAAGAACCTGACCGACTACGGTGCGTTCGTTGACATGGGCGGCCTGGACGGCTTGCTGCACATCACCGATATGAGCTGGGGCCGGCTGACGCATCCTCGCGATCTGGTGAATGTCGGTGACGAGATCCAGGTCAAGGTACTGAAGTTCGACAAGGAAAAGCAGCGGGTTTCGTTAGGCTTCAAGCAGCTGACGCCGGATCCGTGGCTGGATGCTGTCGAGCGTTATCCGATTGGCGCTCATGTTCGCGGCCGGGTGCTTTCTGTGACCGATTACGGGGCATTCGTCGAGCTGGAGCAGGGCATTGAGGGCCTGGTTCACGTCAGCGAGATGACCTGGTCCAAGCGGATGAAGCACCCCAGCAAGATGGTGAAGCCCGGCGATGAGGTCGAGGTCATCATTCTGCAGGTAAATCCCAATGACCGGCGTATTTCGCTGGGCATGAAGCAGCTCCAGGACAACCCCTGGGAGGCGCTTGAGGACAAATACCCGACCGGTGCGATCGTTGAGGGTCGTGTACGCAACCTGACCGATTTTGGCGCGTTCATTGAGATCGAAGACGGCATTGATGGCCTGGTTCATGTATCGAACCTGAGCTGGACCAAGCGCATCAAGCATCCTTCGGAGGTTCTGAAGAAGGGCGAGAAGGTGAAGGCTGTTGTTCTGGGTGTTGAGCCCGAGAATCGTCGGCTTTCGCTGGGCATCAAGCAGATGCAGCCTGACGTTTGGGATACTTTCTTCGACCAGCACCGCGCGGGCGACATTGTCCACGGCAAGGTGCTCCGGACTGCGCAGTTTGGTGCCTTCATTGAGATTGCGGAAGGAGTCGAGGGCCTGTGCCACGTCTCCGAGGCAGCTGATGAGAACGGTCGTCCGATTACCCTCAATGTGGGTGACGAGCACGAGTTCAAGATCGTCAAGATGAGCCCGGAAGAAAAGAAGGTTGGTCTCAGCCTGAAGGCGATTGGGGAAGAAGCCAGCCGCGCCGAAGTGGAGAGCTACAAGGAGTCCGTGGGCCAGGGAGGCAAGAGCAAGAGCAACCAGTCGAGCTCGAGCAACTCTTCTTCTACGACTCTCGGCGACCTCATCAACTGGAAGCGCACGCAGTAAGTCAATGCTTAGGAAAGTGAGAGGCCGCTCGTTTGGGCGGCCTCTCACTTTTTGCGTCAGCTCTTGGGGAGCTTCTTGGGGACGTTGCCGTCGATTACTTCGAAGTGATCTGAGCGGGTGTAGGTGTGCGTGCCAAGGTTGCCGGGACTCCAGTCGGGTGTGATGCGGCCGAGGAGGCGTTCTTCGTATTGGGTCTCGGTGAGCGTGACAATCTCGAAGAAGTTCAGGGCAAAGCCATAGGCCTTGGCGCAGTCCTGTGAGGGCCTGATGAGCTTGTCGCCGTCTTTGAAGAGTGCACCGGCGGGGCGTGCACGGCGGACGTCGGAGACAACCGGGCTTTGGGGATGCGGTTGCCATGGGCCGTGGAGCGCAGGGGAAGAGTAGAGGGCGAGTTCGTCGCACGTGGAGTAGCGGCCTGTGGAGAGGCCAACAAACATCCAGAAACGCTGCCCATCGTGGTGAAGCGTTGCATCCACGGCGGCGACGTTCTCCAGCAGTGCCTTGTCGAAGACCCAACGGCGTGGAAAGTCTTCGGCGCGGTAGAGTTCGACGGCCTGGTTCTCGCGGGTTTCCGGAATCATGTACGTTTCGCCTGCGTGCTCGAAGACGAAGGGATAGGAGAGGTGGTAGGGACGGCGCAGAACCTCAAAAGGCTCACCGGGTGTGCCGTCCGGGGCGAGCTCGCAGCAGGAAATGAGCGCTCGGCTTTCGTTGTAGCGGTAATCTTCGAAGAAAAGCCAGGTTTTGCCGTCTTTGCTGATGAGGTAAGGGTCAGCGTAGAAGCGGTCGTGCGGGACGGGAAGGCGCTGATAGCCATTGGGGGAATCGAAGGCGTGAGCTGGGGAGCGGGAGCGGAGCGCAAGGAACCACTGGGTGTAGCCGCCCATGGTGCGGGAACGAAGGCTGGCAGTGGCCGTGCGCAAGAGTTGACCCCCGAGGAAGTGGAGCATCTGACCGGCGTGGGGCGTCCGGTAGATTTTGGGTGTGATTGGTTGCGCTTCGCTGTAGGTAGGCAGGCTCTCTATATAGCTCCAGCCGTGGTGGCGGAGGTCGCGTAGGCGCCGCAGCATGAACTCTGCGGTTTTCCAGTAAATAGGGTTGCGGTTGCGATTCAGTGAGCGCTGGTTGGTGGCAGAGTGACCACGGTAGATGACCTTTCCGCCGTCCAGGGAGCTGGTCAGGATCTGGAGAATGGTTCCGGAAACCGGGTTCTTCTCATAGACCTCCCAGAAGAGAGAGGGACCGCCGCGGTACTCGAGATTGTCGTCGTGATGGAAAGACCAGATGCCATAGCGAGCGGTGTCCAGCACCGGTCCGCGAAGAATCCGGAAGCCGAAGCGCAGGATGACGTCGAGGCCTGCTTCGCGGATGGCGGTGACGTCTTGTTCTTTCAGGTAGTCGGAGAAACCCTTGCGGTCGGGGGTGACCGTGAGGGTTGGGATCGGGTGAAGCAGATTGGTCACATCCGTTGTGGCGCGATAATCGGGCTCGGTGCGATTGCGGCGATAGTCCCATTGCTCATACCGGCTGTAGAGCGCCAATTTCCAATAGGCTTCGAGGCGCTTGCCGAGGGGCTTCCGCGTGGAAGGCATGGGGGTGTTGAGGATGACGAACTGGATCTGCGCGTAGCTGGACTCCTGAAGCTGTTCGAGGATGTAAGCGACCCACGCGCTGGTCTGCAGGGAGTCCAGCATGACACCGATCCGTAACAACAGGGCGCTCCCGGGAATGGTTTGAGGTGAAAGGCAGGTGGAGTATAGCAGTCGCAGCGAGGCTGCTTGGATACCTCCTTGGAGGGATCCGTTTAGCGGAACCAGCCAAGTGGTACGGCGTTTCCCATGGCGTGATAGCCGGCGGGTCCCGGGTGTAGATGATCGCCGGAGTCGTAGGCGGGCAGGAGTCGGTCAGGGTGGGCGGGGTCGCGGAGAAGCGCGTCGAAGTCGACGAAGCCGTCGAAATGACCGGGCTGACGGATCCAGGCATTCACGGCCTGGCGATCCGCGTCGTCGGTGGGCGTGGGGTGGTAGTAGTCGGAGCCGGTGTCGGGTGTGATCGTGGCGCCGAAGATTTTGATACCGTGGGCGTGGGCGCGATCGATGATTTGGACGTAGGCGGCTTGCATGCGCGCGACGAGGTCGGTGTGCTGTTGCGACGTGGCGTTGGGCGTGCGCGAGAGGGCGCCGAGGTCGTTGATGCCCTCCAGCAGAACGATAGAGCGGACGCCGGCTACGGCGAGAACGTCCCGGTCGAACCGTTCGAGAACGCTTTGGCCTAGGCCGTTGGTGAGCAGGTGGTTGCCGCCGATGCCCTCATTGGCTACGCCCACCTGGGTCATGCCAGACGACTTAAGGTGAGCGGCGAGGACGTCCGGCCAGCGATCGTTGCCGTCGGTTGTGGCGGCGTGGCCATCGGTGATGGAGTCTCCGAGCGCAACGACGGTGCGATTCGCCGGCCCGGTTACATCCACTTCGGTGATCTGCATCCAGCGCACGATTCTCTCGGCGCCGGGTAGCTCGGGGTCGTTCACGTGGTTGCCCGCGAGCAGATACGAGGTGGCCCGGGAGCCCGGGTGGGCGGTTTGGACGGAGGGAGCAGCCGGCAGATGGAAGGAGATGGTGAGATTGCTGAGAGAACTCACGGGCATGCCGACCGGATCGGAGATGAAACCGGCACCGACGGGGATGAGGACAGAAGGCTGGCCGGCGAAGGTGATGGGGTGCGACGTGGTCGGCTGGATGCCGCTGAGGTCGGGCGCCGTAAGCGCCACGGCGGCGGTGTCAATGCGCAGCGGCTGCGTTCCGAAAGCGTTGGAGAAGTGGACACGCAGACTGGTTCCGCCGGCGGAGAGGCGGATCACCTGACGAACGGTTGTGTCGTTGAGTTTGGCTTCTTCTACGGGGGGCTGGCTTGCTTCCGGGCCTTGCGCTGAGGTGGCCCAGGAGGCAATCCAGTTGCCGGGGGCCGGGTTAGGGCTTTGGGCGGGGGCAACGGTGGCTGCCAAGCCGAGCGTAATCAGGCCGATGATGTTTCGCAACTAATTTCTCCTGGTACCGCGGATGATAGCGGGTCGGGGTGTATGCAGTCATCGCCTACAACTACGGAGGGATAGCTCTTGGATGTAGGAGCAAGGGAGACTTACGTCAGTCTGCTCGGAGCGGAGAAAGTCGGTCGTCTGTAGATTCCGGGAAGTTAGTTGAGGGTAAGCCCTTGACTCACAACCGGGTAGGCACCGCGGAGTTCACTGCAGATCATACTTTCTTCGAGGTTTTCATGGCCCAGCCACAGCTTTTCAAGCAGTCGTATGTCGCGCTTCACAGTATTCCCTACACCGAGATGAATGGCTCCGAACTTGAAGAAAGCCTTGCGGGGGGCGTGCTCGGGGCTGGGCAGGTGGTGTGGGCGGATCATCTCCACCAGCGGCAGCCCTCGCGCGTGACGGCCTTTCTGGATTCGGTCGGGGTTGTGTCGCTGGACCCGCGCTGGCTGGTGACGCCGGAGGTGTACCAGAGCGCCCGGCGGTGATTCCAGGTTGGCGGGCGGCGAACCGGGAGAAAGAGAGCCCACCAGGCCCCGTTTAGTAGGTCTGGAAGTTCACGTCTACATAGAGATCGACCTTCACCGGTACTCCGTCTTTGGTGGCCGGCTTAAAGCGATATTGCGCGGCAGCAGCCAGGGCGTTTTCGTCCAGCCCGAGACCGGCAGGCCTTACGATTGTGAGGTGAGAGGGCCGCCCGGAGGGCTCTACCCACATATACACCTCTACTCTCGCAGAGTAGCTGAGACCACGGGCTGCGTCGGAGTATCCGGGATTGAGCTGGGAGAGCAGCACAGGTGGTTTCACGCCGGAGCCGATGTGCTTTGCCCTGCTTTCGGCGGTTTTGTTTGCTGGGGCGGGGTCACTGGCAGGAACGCCGGCGTCCGTTTCGGCCTGGGTGTTCGCTGAGACCTCCTGCACGTAGCGGTCTCCTACAGCCTTCCAGTAGGTCTGCGGGGCGGGTAGGAGCGTGGGTAGGTCGGGCGCGAAGATGGCGTGGAGAGCCGGGCCGAAATCGTCGCCGGGCTGGCCGAAGATGCGGACCGTGACTTTTCCGCTGTGCCCCATCCATTTCAGCTGGACTCGGTGGGGTGTTCCGTTCCGCTCGAATTCCAGACCGACCCTGTGTCCCTGGATTTCGAGGTAATCGCCACGGAAGTAAGCCTTTTCGACATCGATACCGGAAAGCGTAAAGGACCAGGGAGCATAGTGCTCCGCAGCAGTGCCGTCGTGGGCAAAGGCGAGATCGTCACCGTGCCAGCAGCCCCGTAGAAAGAGCGGTTTACTCTTAAGTTGGTTGAGGATGTTCTGCGGCTCGGATTGCGCAAAGACTGTGGAAACAGGAAGAAACAGGATGAGCAGGAGTGCGTGCCACGAGCGCATGATGAACATTTTGCCGTATTGACTTCAATCCTCCTATTGCCTACACTGAATCCTCGCGCAGTTTCGCGTTCGCACCTCTGTGCGCCCGGATGCCAGGGCTGAAATGAGGGAGGTTGCGGTAGCGAGGCAATGTGGCGAGAAGCTCTCCGGTACCCGTTGCGAGGGTGCCAGTCACTGTGGTCTGAGGTAGGACCGAGAGTTTTTCGCTCCCCAGTCTGTTTGTCGAGCAGGCTCCGTGCGCCCCAAACAAACGTTGGCTTTCCTCTCGTCCGGCACCCGGCCGCGCGTGTGGTGGCTGCTCAAACCCCTGGATGTCAGGGTAGGCGCAATATCTTCGCGCTTCACGCCGGCCACGAAGACGGCAGAGGTAAGGAGTAACCGATGATGTCGACTGTAATCCCCAGCGGCAAGGACATTCAGCGCAAGTGGTTTGTGCTGGATGCAGAGGGCAAGACCCTCGGCCGCCTCGCTTCGGAGGCCGCCAGCGTTCTCGCAGGCAAGCGGAATCCACTGTATGTCCCCTATATCGATATGGGCGACCACGTGATTGTGATCAATGCCGAGAAGATCCATGTGACCGGCATGCGCGCGGAGCAGAAGGTGTATCGCCGCTATACCGGGTTTCCCGGTGGTCTGCGCGAAGAGGGCTACCTGAAGCTGCTTGCCCGCCGGCCGGAGAAGATTTTGGAAGAGGCGATCAAGGGCATGCTGCCGAAAACCAAGCTGGGCCGGCAGATGGCGACCAAGCTGAAGGTGTACAAGGGCGCGGATCATCCGCACAAGGCACAGCAGCCTGTCGCGCTGGAACTGCGCGGCTAACCGTAGGGGATTTGAGGAGCCCAGGCTCCAAGAGGGATATATCGATGGCAGATCTGATTCAGTACTACGGCACGGGGCGGCGCAAGAGCGCCATTGCTCGCGTGTTCCTCCGTCCCGGTTCGGGCGAGTGGAAGGTGAACGGCAAAGGCTTTGAAGAGTATTTTGTGACCCCGGCGCAACGTGCCGCGGCCAAGCAGCCTTTCGGCATTGCGGACATCAACGAGACCTTTGACGTGTACACCACCGTGAAGGGTGGGGGCGTGAACGGGCAGGCCGATGCGGTCAAGCTGGGTATTGCGCGTGCGCTGATGGAGTTCAACAGCGAACTCCGCAAGACGTTGAAGGCTGAGGGTTTTGTTACCCGCGACTCGCGCGGGAAAGAGCGTAAGAAGTACGGACAGAAGGGCGCCCGCGCTCGCTTCCAGTTCAGCAAACGGTAAGTTCCGGTGGCTGGTGCTTTGGGCCTGGTGTAAGCACGTCCAGGCACTAGCCTCCACCAAGAACCAGGCACTCTCGTACCACCCCTCAGCAACGCGCCGAGGGCCAGGAATTCAATCTCCCCAACCCAGGGATCAATCGTCTGTCGCCAAGGCAAGCCTCACGGGAGCCGGATACACAGACAGCGATGCCCAGATCGGAAGCACCATGGCAAGTATCACGATGAAGGAGCTGCTCGAAGCGGGCGTTCACTTCGG
>CAXUDN010000122.1:7797-11155 GCA_964249715.1 uncultured Acidobacteriaceae bacterium | reverse complement strand
GCAGTCGGGGGAGAAGCCGACGTTTTCGTCGGGGCTGAGGAGGTGGTCGAGGAGTTCGCGGAGGCGGACGGCGACGGGATGGAGGCTGAGCGCGTCGACGCGCTTGCCTTTAGGGCGGCCGAGGTGGGCGGCGAGGATGACCCTGGCTTGTTGGCGCAGGGCGAGCTCGAGGGTGGGGATGGTTTCGCGGATGCGGGTGTCGTCGGTGATGCGGCCGTTTTCGAGGGGGACGTTGTAGTCGACGCGGATGAGGACGCGCTTGTTGCGGAGGTCGAGGTCGCGGATCGAGAGCGTGTTGGGCATCGGGTATGAGGATAGCTGAGGAGAGCGATTTGTGGTCAGATCTCCGCGATTTGCAGCCGATGTTGGTGGTCAGCGCCGGTGTTCGGTGCCGGACCGGGGTGATGATATCTGCGGGCCTTTGACGTCAGCGTCGTCGCGCGCATCCCAAGAAGGGCCAGCACGAGCGGCCGATTTTCGCCTCGTGCCTGCTCACTGCAACGCCGTCCGGTACGTCAGCGGTCCAGCACCCTTTCCCTACGCGCTTAGCGTACCTACACGTCTGGCTCGTTCAGACAGGAGCAGTTTTTCATGATTCAGTCCTATGGCTATGCCACCAACCACTCTTTCACCGACCTGAAGCCCATCAAGTTTGAACGGCCGGACGCCAAGCCGAACGAAGTCACCATCGAAGTGCTGTACTGCGGTGTTTGCCATTCAGATATTCACCAGGCAAAGAATGAGTGGGGGAACACCGTGTACCCGTGCATGCCGGGTCACGAAATCGTTGGCCGGATCATGGCTGTTGGCGATGAAGTCACGCTGCACAAGGTTGGCGATCTTGCCGGTGTCGGTTGCATGATCGACAGCTGCCGGCAATGCGAGCCTTGCCGCTCCGGCGATCAGAATTATTGCGAAGGACCGAACAGTTGGCTGGCGACCTACAACGGTCCGATGGTGCCTGCGAAGAAGTCACCTGACGAGACAAATCCCTATGGCCGGGATAATACCTTTGGCGGATATTCGAATGTGGTTGTGGTGCCGGAGGACTTCGTTCTGAAGATCCCTGCGTCGCTCGATCCTAGGACGGCCGCACCTATCCTTTGCGCTGGAGTGACCACCTACTCTCCTATGAAGCACTGGGGCGTGAAGGCCGGGAGCAAGGTGGGTATTGTTGGCTTCGGGGGCTTGGGCGATATCGCGGCCAAGCTGGCGGTCGCGATGGGAGCGACGGTTGTGCTTTTTACCAGTACGAATGAGAAGAAAGAAGAGGCTGCCCGCATTGGCGCGACTGCCGTGATGGAAAAGGAACTGAAGAAGGAGGTGGACCCGAGCAATCCTCTGACCCGGACGTTCGACTTTATTCTTAGCACCGTGCCTGAGAAGCATGATTTGAACCCGTATCTGCCTTTGTTGAAGCGTGATGCGACCATGGTGATTTGCGGAGATCTGGGTCCGCTTGAGCCGATCAGCAACATGCAAACGGCTTCGCACCGTAACAGCATCGCCGGTTCCCTGATTGGCAGCATTGCGGAGACGCAGGAAGTGCTGGACTTCTGCGCGCAACACAACATTGCGCCTGATATTCAGGTGATTGACATCGCCGAGATTAATGACGCTTACAAGAAGGTGGAAAAGGGCGAGGTGCGCTTCCGGTACGTCATCGATATGTCCACGTTGAATACTGAAGGCGCATAGATTCTGGCAAACGATTCGTAAAGAGCCGTAGAGCGAGCCGTACCCGGCGCTCTATGGCTTTTGACTTTTTGATTGCATACGGCACTGATAGGCTGTGGGCGTGGCTAAGTCGACGGATGAAGCGGAAGTATTGTCGGTGGGTGGACGGGAGGTGCGGATCAGTCACCCATCCAAGCTGTATTTTTCGCGTGAGGTTCGGCTGACGAAGCTGGAGGTTGTGCGGTACTTTCTGGCGGTCGCGCCGGGGGCGTTGCGGGGGATTCGGGACCGGCCGATTGTGTTGAAGCGATTTGTGAATGGGGCGGAGGCGGAACCGTTCTATCAGAAGCGGGCGCCGGGGGACATGCCGGGGTGGATGCGGACGGTGACGTTGAGTTTTCCGTCGGGGCGGACGGCGGAAGAGGTGGTCGTGGATGAGGAAGCGGGGCTGGCCTGGATTGTGAATTTGGGGTGCATGGAATTGCATCCACACCCGGTGGTTTCTGCGGACCTGGATCATCCGAATGAGTTGCGGGTGGACCTGGACCCTGGGCCGGGGGTGGAGTGGGAGGATGTGCGGCGGGTGGCGTTGGAGGCTCGGGCGGTGCTGGAGGAGTACGGGCTGACGGGTTTCGTTAAGACGAGTGGGTCGCGGGGGATGCATGTGAACGCGCCGATTGAGGCTCGGTGGGGGTTTACGGAGGTGCGGCGGGCTGCGTTGGCGCTGGCGCGGGAGGTGGAGCGGCGGGCGCCGGCGCTGGCGAGCAGCAAGTGGTGGAAGGAAGAGCGGCATGGGGTGTTTCTGGATTACAACCAGAATGCGAAGGACCGGACGACGGCTTCGGCGTACTCGGTACGACCGCTGCCGGATGCGCGGGTGAGTGCGCCGCTGCGGTGGGATGAGGTCATGACGTGTGCGCCGGGAGATTTCACGGTACTGACGATGCCGGCGCGGTTTGCGCGTGAGGGCGATCCGCACGAGGGGATGGGCGCCTCGGCAGGGTCGCTGGAGGGACTGCTGGAGCTGGCTGCGCGGGATGAGGTGAGCGGGTTGGGGGATGCGCCCTGGCCGCCGCACTTTGCCAAGGGTGAGGGTGAGGGGAAGCGGGTGGCGCCTTCGCGGGCGAAGAAGGAGGAAAAGGGTGGTAAGGATTTTGCGTTGCAGTTAGGAGAGGGCTTTGGGGCGCAGCGGTTTCGGCGGCGGTCGAAGGCGGCGGAGGTTGGGGTTGAGAACGGAGTTGAGGCTGGGCAGGCAGACAGCAGGTTCCCTGCGGGAATGACAACCAGAAAAGCGACAGCAAAAGCAACGACAAGAGCGAAACTGACGACAACGGTAAACGCACCGACAACGGCGAAACTGACGACAACGGCAAATGCACCGACAACGGCGAAGAGTTCGGGACGGCGGGTGTCTTCTATGCCGTTGATTGCGGTGGCGCAGTCGCCGGATAAGGAAGCGGCGATAGCGGGGTTGGAACGATGGAAGGCGCGGTATCCGGAGGCGGCGGCGCTGTTGGCGGTGGATGATGTGCTGGTGGACCGGATGCGGGGTTCGGCCTATGTCTGGTACCGGATCCGGGTGAATCTGCGGCATGTGCCGGAGGAGACGCGGCCGGTACAGGAAACGCCGGACCCGGATGAGGATCCGACGCGAGCCTGGCGGGAGGGTAAGGTCTCGTGA
>CAXUDN010000122.1:0-7697 GCA_964249715.1 uncultured Acidobacteriaceae bacterium | reverse complement strand
CCGCGGCGCGGCGGTTGAGCAGGCCCGTGAGGGGATCGAGGCGGGTTTCCTCGTGGTGCCGGCGCTGCGTTTCGGCGAGATAGACAGCTAGAAAGGAGAAGGCGAGCAGCGTGATTTCGATCATCGTGAGTTCCCGCAGCACGATCATCAGGGGTGACGATGCGGAATGGGGTTCCAGCGGTAAGCGAAAGGTGAAGGTCACCAGGATTGTCGAAAGGAACACGGCTGTGATGCGGGCAGGAAGGAAGGGCGCGGCGCCCCTTGGTCGCCAAAGCATCCTGACGGTGCAGGCCATGATGACAATGGCGGCTACCCACGCAATCTGGCTGGACCAGAGCCTGCTCCAAGGGGCGACAGCTGCTGCGAGGACCGAGATTACAGCAACGGTGAATACGGCGAGAGCAGTTCTGCCTCCCTCGCCTAGAAGGCGGGACAGGCCCCTGTAGATGAGATAGAACATGACGGGCAGGATCGCGGCGCTGATGGCTTCGGGAACCCAGCGATTGGATCCCCTCCACATCGGCATCAGGAAAATGGCCGCGGTGTGAAGGGAACAAGCCGTTGCCAGCGGGATGAGTCCACGGGAGCGACGGTCGCCTGCGGCCAGCAGCCACAATATGGAGGCCGACGTGGTCTGAGAGATGAGCGAGACCACGTACACGGTATGCAGGGCGATCATCGGGGTCCCGGTGAGACTCAGCGTATGGAGGTGATTTCTCCACAGCATACAGAACTCTGCACGATTTCATTTTCGGAGATAGTGGAATTGTGATTTGGGCGAATTGCGACTGCAACAGCGAACCAGAAGGGCAACGAACGGTGATGGAGTTCTTTCGCCTGCTGAAGAAGGCTTCCATCGCGCTTGTTCTTTTGGGTTCCTGCGCTTCATTCCGGGCTCAGGTTATCCAGGTGACGGCGATGCGTGAGCCGCTTTTGCTTCGCCCCTTGCCAATGCATGCGGGCGGGCGGGTGCTGGTGATGCGCGGAGATGCTGTCGATGGATTAGGCGCGGAGATGTACGAGACGCAATGGCCGGGAAGCTACTTTGAGGCGGGGTTTCGGGGTGCGGAGGTGTACTTTCGCTTGGGAAAGAACGACGAAGCTCTGGATGTTGCCGTGGATGGGCAAGCTCCAGTGAAGTTGGTGAAACCGGCGGTGGGGGTGTACCGGGTTTCAGGGTTGCGCGCGGGGGCTCACGCGGTGCGGGTGTCCGTGATCACGGAAAGCCAGCCTGAGCCTAATGTGTTTGGCGGATTTGGGATTGGAGCTGAGGGGACGGCGACGGCGCCGCCGAAGCGCTCGCGGCAGATTGAGTTTATTGGGGATTCACACACGGTGGGGTACGGAAATACGTCGGTGAAGCGGGAGTGCACGACGGAGGAGGTTTGGGCGACGACGGACAGTGCGGCGGCGTTTGGGCCGATGGTGGCGGGGCACTACGGGGCGGACTACCAGGTCAACGCGATCTCGGGGCATGGCGTGGTGCGGAATTATGACGGCAGTGCGGGAGATCCGGTGCCGGTGGCTTATCCGTATGTGCTCTTCGACAAGCGGGAGCGGTATGAGGACCCTGCGTGGAAGCCGGAGGTGATCGTGATTGCGTTGGGGACAAATGATTTTTCCACGTCGCTGCATGCGGGTGAGCGGTGGAAGAGCCGTGAGGAGCTGCATGCTGACTATGAGGGGACGTATGTGCGCTTTGTGCAGCAGCTCCGGGCGGAGAATGCCGGGGCTTACTTCGTTTTGTGGGCTACGGAGAAGGCGGATGGGGAGATTGAGGCTGAGGTGGGCAAGGTGGTTGGTCGATTGAAGGCGGGCGGTGAAAAGCGGGTGGCGTTTTTGCCGATCGATGGGCTGAGCTTTGGCGGATGCCATGCGCATCCGTCGGTTGCGGATGATGGTGTGATTGCGGCGAAGCTGGAGGGCGTGATCGATGCGCAGCCGGGAATTTGGCAGGGGAAGTAGGTCTAGGTCGCGGAGGGGAAGATGGCGTTGAGTTCCTCGGGCGGAACGGTTTCGAGCTGGGCGTAGGTGCATTCGGCGGGGGATTTATCAGGGCGCCAGCGGCGAAAGTGGGCGAGGTGACGGAAGCGGTCGCCCTGCATGTGTTCGTAGGCGACCTCGACGACGAGTTCGGGGCGAAGGAGTTCCCAGCTAAGGTCTTTGCCGCTCGACCAGCGGCTCTGGGCGCCGGGCATGCGGGAGCCGGATTCGTTTTGACCGCCCCAGAAGGCCCAGGGGTGGGACTGGGCGGCGTCTTCGCGGTAGGGGGCGAGGAAGGTGACTAGCTCTTTGCGTTTCGCTTCGGTGAAGCTGGCGCAGGTGCCTACGTGCTGAAGTTTTCCGTGGGCGTCGTGAAGGCCGAGGAGAAGCGAGCCGAGAAGGGTGTTTTCGCCGCGCTTGTGCCAACGAAAGCCGGCGACGACGCAATCGCAGTCGCGCTCGTGCTTGACCTTGAGCATGGTCCGCTTGTCGGGTTCGTAGGGTCCGGTGGGGGATTTGGCCATGATGCCGTCGAGGCCTGCGCCTTCAAAGCGGCTGAACCAGTCCTGAGCCTGGGTGCGGTCGGGGGTCGCGGGGGTTAGGTGGAGCGGCGGTTTAGCCTTGGCAAGAATGTGTTCGAGGCGGGCGCGGCGCTCGGCGAAGGGGTAGGTGCGAAGGTCTTCGCTGTCGAGGGCGAGGAGGTCGAAAAAGACGACGGAGGCGGGGGTTTGCCCGGCGAGGAGGTTGACGCGGCTTGCCGCGGGGTGGATGCGCTGGGTGAGGGCGTCGAAATCGAGGCCGTGTGGGCCGGCGATGACAATTTCGCCGTCGAGGATGCAGCGTTCGGGGAGCTGGGCGAGGAGCGGGGCGCGAAGTTCGGGGAAGTAGCGGTCGAGGGGTTTGGTGTCGCGGCTTTGGAGGAGGAGATCGTCGCCGTCGCGGAAGATGAGGGCGCGGAAGCCGTCCCATTTGGGCTCGAAAAGCCAGTCGCCCTCGGTGGGAATGGCGTCCACGCGCTTGGCGAGCATGGGGAGGATCGGGGATGGAAGTGGGAAGGGCAAGCTTGCGCCTAGCGGTCGCGCCTGGGGCGGCCGGCTTCTTCGTCGGCGGCGAGGAGGTCGCGGGTTTCTTCGAGGCTGAGGTTGTTGCCGTCCACCGTGAACTCGTATTCGCCCGCGTTTTCGGGAACGCCATGGACGTGGGTGACGGTGTGGCCGTAGGAGCGGAGCTGGTTAGCGAGAAGTTCGGTGTCGACCATAGGAGCTACTGTAAACCGAAAGACGAACGCCAAGAACGCGAAGGACGCAAAGGTTCGCCACGGTGTTCGTTGCGTGAGAGCCGAGACCGAACGATATACTGGGTGTTGGGTTTGGATGATGGCGAAGACGTTTTACCTAGAGACTTTTGGGTGCCAGATGAATGCCCACGACTCGGAGAAGGTCGTGGGTACGCTGGAGCGCGAGGGATACCGCCAAGTCTCGGATGAGGCTGAGGCGGGGCTGATTCTGTACAACACGTGCTCGATCCGCGATAAGGCGGAGCAGAAGGTCTTCCACCGCCTGAATGAGTACAAGCGCATGCAGGGCGAGGGCAAGAAGTTTGCCGTGCTGGGGTGCGTGGCGCAGCAGGAGGGGGAAAAGATCTTTGAGAAGGCGCCGTATGTGACGATGGTGGCTGGCTCGGCGTCGTACCGGAATTTGCCGGAGATGCTGGAGCGGATGGAGGCGGGCGAGCAGCGGATTACGGGGCTGGACGACCGGGGGACGGATCAGACGTTCGACACGGAGTTCACGTCGCGGTCGAATCCGCATCGCGGGTACATCACGATCATTGAAGGGTGCGACAAGTTCTGCGCGTACTGCGTGGTGCCGTATACGCGGGGTAAGGAGCGTTCGCGGACGTCGGCGTCGGTGCTGGCGGAGGCGCAGCGGATTGCTGCGTTGGGGTATACGGAGATTCAGCTGCTCGGGCAGAACGTAAACAGCTATGTGGACCCAAGCGGGAAGCGAAGCTTTGCGGAATTACTGGTCGCGGTGGGCGAGGTCGCGGGCATTGAGCGGGTGCGGTTTACGACGTCGCATCCGCGGCAGTTTACGAAGGACATTGTGGAGGCGATTGAGGCGTATCCGCAGCTTTGCAATCATGTGCATTTGCCGGTGCAGTCGGGG
Source organism: uncultured Acidobacteriaceae bacterium (assembly GCA_964249715.1). GTDB lineage: Bacteria > Acidobacteriota > Terriglobia > Terriglobales > Acidobacteriaceae > Granulicella. The sequence goes on along the minus strand of CAXUDN010000122.1, from coordinate 3,546 downwards.
TCGTCGGCGACGCTCAAGGCGATGGCGCGGGAGTATACGCGGGAGTGGTATTTGGAAAGGATCGCGTGGATGCATGCGGCGGAACGGGATATTGCGATTACAAGCGACATCATCGTGGGCTTTCCGGGAGAGACGGATAAGGATTTCGAGGAGACAATCACGCTGCTGAATGCGGTGCGGTATGACGCGATCTTCGGGTTCAAGTATTCGCCTCGGCCGAACACGCCTGCGATTCACATGGAGGACTCGATTCCAGAGGCGGTGAAGGTCGAGCGGTTGGCGATTCTGAATGCGCGGCAGCGGGAGATTCAGCGGACCAGTTACGGGCGGCATCTGGGTGAGGTGATGACGGTGATGGTGGAGGGGTTCAATGCCATCAGGGGGCAGGCGATTGGGCGGTCCACGCAGAACAAGACGGTGAACTTCACGGCGGCTGCTGTGCCGGTTGTGGGGAGTTATGCGGAGGTGCGGGTGACGCAGGTGTTTCCGAACTCGCTGGTGGGCGAGGCGGTAGGGGGGTCCGTGGCGCCCTCGGCGGCGTTGCTGGCGCACCAGGCGCTCAATGCGCGCTTTCCTGTAGCGGGAGTTTGATACAGCAGTTGGTGTACACGTTCGGGCTCTTGCCACGTTACCGGGCTGGGGCGTAGGTTCGCTAGACTAGGGAAGGGTATGCATCTTCCGGGCTTTCAATCCGAGGCTGAGACTGACGAGGCGACCGCGCCTGAGGTGGAGGTGCGGATCCGCGGCTTGATGCTGGACCCTTCAAACCGGTCGCCGATCGTGGTGCTGAACGACTTGGCAGGGGAGATGGTCCTGCCGATCTGGGTGGGGTTGTTTGAGGCCAATGCGATCGCGCTGGAGATAGAGAAGTCCACGACGCCCCGGCCGATGACGCATGATTTGCTGCGCAATATGATCGCTGGGTTGAATGCGCGGGTGACGCGGGTGGTGGTGGGGGCGTTGCGGGGCGACACGTTCTACGCGACGATCTGGCTGGAGCAGGCGGGTGAGGTGGTGGCGATTGACTCGCGACCTTCGGACGCGATTGCGTTGGCGTTGCGGTCGGATTGTCCGATCTTTGTGAGTCGTGAGGTGTATGAGCATGCGCGGCAGGCCTCGGGGAACGGCACTTCCGTGAGTGCGGAGGACATGCGGCGGTGGTTGGAGAATCTTGGTGATGATGAGATGGGGCGTTACAAGATGTAGCGGGTACCCTACCCTCCCCGTACTTTTCTGCAAAGTCTTCAAAGTAGATGGTTTACGGGTGTACTTGTCGGTTTTGGCCGCGGGTCCCGCGTACCTCAGTGAACTTATCCCAGTTTAGTTGGTCTGTGCCGAATTGTGCGCAAGGTATTCCGTGATGTTGGGGGAAAGCGGATTTCGGGATGTTGGCGTAAGAGGCAAAGGCAACTGCAGATGCAAAGGCAAACGACAGCAGCGGTGGCGGTACAGGATTAGAGATAGCCGCAGAGGGTGGCTACGCGTTCGGCCCAGGTGTCTTCGGTGGGGAGGTGGGGTGGGGGTGGGGTGGTTAGGTGCTGGTCGGTCAGGAGCCAATGGATCATGGTGTTGAGCTTGGGGGGGAGTTCTGCTTTGCCGTCCGTGAGGACGCTGGCCCAGGCGGTGTCGAGAAGGATGTCGCTGACGCCGGAATCGCGGTGGAGGAGGACGGGAATGCCGCGGGTCAGGGCTTCTATGGCGGGGATGCCGTAGCCCTGGACGGCGGGCATCAGAAAGACGTGGGCGTGGTTGTAGAGGGTCTCCAGTTGGTCGTCGGGGACGAAACCGTGGAATTGGACGCGGTCCTGGAGGCCCAGTTCCCGGGCGCGGGCGGTCATGGCTTCGAGTTGGGAACCTTTGCCGGCCAGGTCGAGGCGCCAGTCGGCGCGTGCGGAGAGTGGGTTGGGGGATTGTTCCAGGGTGGCGAGAGCTTCGAGGATCCAGTCGATGCGTTTGTTGGCCTCGATGCGGGAGACGGAGAGGAGGTTCAGCTGCGGTGGGTTGGGGTTGGCGCTGCGCGTTGGCTGGGGTTGGCGCTGCGCGTCGGCTGGGGTTGGAGGCTGCACGGGGCGGGGTTGGAAGGTGTGTTGGTTGGTCAAGCCGCCCATGCGGGCTATTTCTGCGTGCAGGCCGAAGTCCTTTTGGCATTCCTTTTGGAGGAAGTCGCTGGTGACGATCATTGTGCCACCGCTGCGGCGCATGGCGCGGCCAATCTGCCAGTTGGAGAAGGTGAAGCGGAGACGTTGTTCGAGGGACTGGCGGTCCCCGCCGAAGAGGCTGGGAGTGTCGTGCATGAGGCAGTGGAAGCGTCCGGTGCGGGCGAGGGCGCAATGAAGGGCGGGCTGGTAGCCGGACGTCAAGGGTGGCGGGTGGTTCGGGTTGGCGGTGAGGTGTTGGCGGAGCGCGGCAATCTTGGCGCGGGCGTTGGGGGGTGGGTTGAGTTCGAGGGTGGGGAGTGGGAAATCGGCGTGTTGGGCGAGGTTGATGCGGTCGTAGTAGGTGAGGAGATAGACGGGGTGGTTGTGTTGATGGAGCCAGCGGCCGAGGGCGAGGACCGAGCGCTCGGCGCCGCCCATGGCCTCGATCTCAGACATAAAGAGGGGAATGGGTTGCCGAATTGATTGTGCTGGACCGGGCATGAGGCTCAGGACCCAGCATAGGGCAAGCGCGACGCTGGTCGGTGTCGTGACATGTTTGTTCGAGTCAGGAAGCGAGTGCCAGGTAGGGGTCGCGTCCCGGGTCGTCTTTGCTCTGCGCTGCGCAAATACAGTGTCTATTTCTGATGATGCATGAGTAGATCGTCACCGGATCACCTGTTCCTTGCCACAAGGCGACTTATGGGGAGCTATTCTTAGTCGACCAGCAAGTCCCGCAGCTGACGAGGAGATCGCGGCACGTGAATATAACGAACTTGGCGGCTGTAACGGTCGTCATCCTCGTGTTCTACGTCGGAGCGCGCTACTGCCTGCAGTTTCTGCAAGGGAAGATCTCACCGCGGATCGCCACATGGCTGATCTTTGAGATCGGGGTTGCGATGAGCTTGGCGTCCTACCTCGCAGGTCACGATCACAGCCTGACCAAGGCCGCTTTGAATGTGGCAGATTGCTTTCAGGTGACCGTCATTTTTCTCGTGCTGCTATTTGGTCGTGGACGGCGGAGGGTAGGCTTTACTTCGAAGGAACGCCTCTCATTGTGGGTCTCCGCGATCGCTGCGACTGCCTGGATGCTCACAAGGGCCGGTTGGGTGGGTTTCCTGGGATTCCAAACGGTGATGTCCGTGGCATATCTTCCTACGCTGGAAAGCCTCTGGCGATGGAAGCCCGGGAACCCGCCTGAACCATTCGACAAATGGGGCATCAACGTTCTAATCACATTGATGGGGCTGGTTGTAGACCTCACCGGCAAACGAGATTACCTCGCAATGGTCTACCCACTCCGGGCGCTTATCCTCTGTCTTCTGGTCGTCGGTCTCATCCTTCGTTGGGAGCAGAAGAACAGAGCTAACGTTCGAACGCCAACTTGACCTGAGCGGATTGCTTCCGCTAA
>CAXUDN010000121.1:0-11181 GCA_964249715.1 uncultured Acidobacteriaceae bacterium | reverse complement strand
CTCCTGTTTTCTGTGTGCCATCCCCGAAGGGAATCTGCTGTTCGTATACAGCGCGCACCTCCTCATCACATCAGGTGCAGCGCATCCACATCCACCACCACCCCCCGCCGCGGAATCCCCTCCTCCTCCACGCGCGCCAGCAACCCCCGCAAGCAACTCCGCAGCCCATCCCGCCGCTCCGCCCGCAATACAAAGTGGTACCGGAAGATCCGCTTCAGCCGCGAGATCGGCGCCGCCGCCGGCCCTGCCACCCGCACCCCCTGCGGCCTCGCCTTCGCCAACCACGCTCCTAGCCGCCCCGCCCAGTCCAACGCCTCCGTCAAGCTCTCACTCTGCACGATCACATTCGCCAGCGCCGTCACCGGCGGATACTTGGCGCCCCGTCGAAAGTACATCTCCCGCGCCGCAAATCCCGGAAAATCGTGCTTCCGCGCAAACTGGTGCACGTAGTGGTCCGGTTGGTACGTCTGCACCAGCACCCGCCCCGGCAACTCCCCCCGTCCCGCCCGCCCACTCACCTGCGTGATCAACTGAAATACGCGCTCCGCCGCCCGAAAATCCGGCAACCCCAAAGCAAAATCCGCCCCCACCACACCCACCAGCGTGACCCCGTGGATGTCATGCCCTTTGGCAATCATCTGCGTTCCCACCAGCAGGTTGATCTCCCCCGAATGCAGCCGTTCCAGCAGCCGTTCCATGTCGCCCCGCGTCCGCACCGTGTCCCGGTCCATCCGTCCCAGCCGAGCCCCCGGAAACAGCTCCGCCAGCCGCTCCTCCCCCTGCTGCGACCCCACACCCAGGTAAAACAAATGCTCACTCTCGCACTTCGGACACCGCTCCGGCACCCCCCGCCGGTACCCGCAATAGTGACACTCCAGCCGAGCCCCCACCCGCGCCGGCCCCGCCAGCTCCCGCTCATCGCCTGACTTATGGAACGTCAGCGAGATCGCACAGTTCTCGCACTCAATCTTTTCCCCACAGCTCCGGCACATCACCACCGCGCTGTACCCCCGGCGGTTCAGCAGCAGAATTGCCTGCTCCCCACGGCCCAGCGTCGCCTGTGTCTCCTCCAGCAACTGCCGCGAGAAGATCTGCTCCGACCCCGTCGCCCGGAACTCCTCCCGCATATCGATTGCCTCCACCACAGGCAAAGGCCGGTCCGCCACCCGCGTCAACATCTCCAACCGCGCATACCGCCCCAACTCCGCGTTATGCCAGCTCTCCAACGATGGCGTCGCCGACCCCAGCACCACCGCACAGCCCGTCAATTTGGCCCGCATCACCGCCACATCGCGTCCGTGGTATCGCGGCGTCTCCTCCTGCTTGTAGCTCGCATCATGCTCCTCGTCCACGATGATCAGGGCCAGATCCCGCAAGGGCGCAAACACCGCCGAGCGCGTCCCCACCACGACCCGCGCCTCCCCCCGCCGTACTCGATGCCACTGTTCCGCCCGCTCATCCGGCGTCAGCTGCGAGTGCAACAAAGCCACCTCACTCCCAAACGCCGCCACCATCTGCGCCGCCGTCGCCGGCGTCAACCCAATCTCCGGCACCAGCAGCAGCGCACTCCCTCCCGCCAACAACACCCGCTGCATCGCCGCCACATACACCGCGGTCTTGCCCGATCCCGTCACTCCAAATAGCAAATGCGGCTGAAACCCGCCCTTCTCCAGCGCCGCCGCAATCGACGCGAGAGCCTCCGTCTGCGCCTCATTCAGCGCGTGCTCATGCGCAAACCTCTTCCCGCCCGAACCCAACCCACTCACCTGAAACCCCTGCGCCACCTCCTCCAGCCGCACCAACCCCCGCCGCACCAGCGTCCCGAGCGTTCCCTCCGGCACATCTCGCCGCCCCAACCGCAGCTGCAACTCCCGAACTCTTTCCCTTCCCCCAACCCCAGCCAACTCCGCCATCACAGCCAGCTGGTTCTCATTCAACTTAGGCAACCGCCGCCCGCCTGCGGTCCCCTCTTGTTTGTCGTTCCCGGAGGAAATCTGCGTTTCGCTCCCGCCCACCTCCAACGGGTCCGACTCACGCCCGGCAGCGCTGCCCTCTACCAAGACCGCCGTCATCTCCACCCGCCGCGCATCCCGCGCCTCCGCCACCGCTTCCCTCACCAGCCACTTCTTTTTCGCCATCGCATCCAGCAGCGCCTTGCGGGCCCCCGCCGCACTTCGCAACGCCGAAATCTTCGCCGCCTCCCCACTTTCCAGGTAATTCAACACCGCATACTCCCGGTTCTGCTCCTCCACCGGCAGCTTCGACCTACGCGACGAGCCTTTCGCCGCTCCCTCATACAACACCCTTCGCCCTGTCTCACTGATCCGGTAAACAAACTGCCGCCGCACCTCCGCCCCCAGCGGCGCCATCCCCCGCAGCACCTCCCCCAACGGCGCGCAGTAATACTCCGCCACCCACCGCCCCAGCTCCATCAACTCCGCCCCCAGCAGCGGAACCTCATCCAGAACCCGGTCAACCGCCTTCACCTCAATCCCCGCCGCAGGCTGCTCTTCATGCACCCGGACAACAAAACCCACCAGCCGCTGCCCCGCAAACGGCACCAGCACCCGCGCCCCAACCTCGACCGTCATCCCACCCAGTCCGTACGTAAACAGCCGGTCCAACGGCACAGGCAGGGCAACGTCACAAAACAGACTCACTCCCCTAGTGTAAGGAGCCGACAAGCTACACTCTCCCTACCCATCAACACGTCGAACGCAGGGGGCCCTACAACCACATGACACCGCACGCAGCCCTCCTGCTCCTCAGCCTCTCCGCAGCTCTCTCCCTTCAGGCCCAAGAGCCCGAACCCACCCAACCAGCCTGGCAAAAGGGCGCCGGTCCTCCTGTCACCTTCGAAGTAGCCTCCGTCCGCCAGGACAAAGGCGACTTCACCCCACCCTCCTTCGCCCTAAGCGCCGACGACTGGTTCCACGACCCGAAAGGCCGCTTCCACGCCGACTTCGAACTCCCCACCTACATCACCTTTGCCTACAAAATCTGGCTCACCCCCGCCGAAGAGAATGCCCTGCTCGCCAAACTCCCCGCCTGGGTCAAAACAGAACGCTTTGCCATTGAAGCCACCGCCCCTCCCCACGCCACCAAAGACCAGTACCGCCTCATGATGCAGTCCCTCCTGGCCGACCGCTTCGGCCTGAGACTCCACTTCGAGCAAACGGAAGCCCCCGTCTTCGCCATGGTTCTCGCTAAACCCGGAAGACCCGGCCCCCGCCTCATCCCCCACAGCCAGGCCCAACCCTGCGACGAGAAACCCAACCCGGAAACCTTCCCCTACGACTGCTACAGCTACTCCGCTAGACCTGCCAAAGACAATCTCTGGCTCAACGGCTCCCGCGCCACCACCATGGACCTCCTCGCCAACTTCGTAGGCATGGCCGCAGGCTCATCGGACGAAATCGGCCACCGCGTCGTCGACCGCACCGGCCTCACCGGCCTCTGGGACTTCACCCTCGAAGCCCCTCCACCCCAATCACCCTCACCGGCCCAGCCCTCAACAGGTCCCACGATGCTCGAAGCCCTCCAGGACCAGCTGGGCATCAAGCTCAAACCCGCCCGCGCCACGATCTCGCTTCCAGTCATCGACCACATAGACCGCCCCAGCGAAAACTAACGCCCCTACCTTCTTGCTCCCCTTTGTTGACATTCCCGAAGGGAATCTGCGTCTTGAGCGGCTTCATTTTGCTCCCGAACCCCGTTAATTCTCTGACGGCCGCTCAACCCGGTCCACGATAAGCACCTCCACCGGCCCACGCTCCGGCTGCAACCGCAACCCCATCTGCTCCCGCAACGCGGTAAAGAACGACGACTCCGCCGGGTTCGTATCCTCATGCGACCACCGCAACTCGCAGCGGAACCCACCGTTCAACCCCGTCCTGTCCACCACCGTACGCCCGCCCACTTCCGGCTGCTGGCTGATCCACGACACGATCAGCGGAAAGGGAAATCCCGCCGTCGTCCAGTGCATCGTCTCCTCATGCCCGGCCACGCGCCGCTCCTCCGGTGGTGGCGGGGGCGGCTGGTTTGGGTTATCGAACCAGTCCGCGTTGTCGGCTCCAACCCTCGCACACCGGAGACCCCCCTTCGCCTGCTGCAGCACCAGCAATGGCAGGTTCTTCTGCGCAAAACTCACCTCCAACCCAAAGCGCTGCTCCAGCAGCACCTGCAACCGCAGCCGCATCGCCTCGTGCTGCTGGGTCCACGTAAGCTTCTTGAGCGCAGGGATGTCCGCCGCCTCCGGTTTCGCTGTCACATCAAACCGCTGCATCCGCACCCATCCAGGGCCGCCCGTAAATTGTTTGTCATCCGGCACGCCATAGGCGAACTCAATCATGTCCTTCAGCGTCGTGCCCGTAATCTCCATCCGGTTGGGATACATCCCAATCCCGTTCAACCGGAACTCCGCCCCAGGCGCACTCGGACGAACCACCGCCAACTCAAACGAAGGCCGCCCCGCCTGCGGATGCACTATGCCGCCTGCGTGATCCGCGTTGATTTCGACCGCTTGCGAACGGGCCACCAGCGAAAAGAGAAACATTGCCACGACCGCTGACCACCTTCGCCCCGCCCTGGACCGCAGTCTCATACTCGGCATCCCCACGGCACACTCCTCACGTGGCGACTCACGGGTCTTACGTTGGCTCCAACCGATTTCAGGACTTGTTTTTCCCGCGAGGCACACAGTTCACCAGCCCCCTTCTAATCCCGCGTCGGGGCAGCTACCGAATCTACAACAAGTACATCGAAACTTTCTTTGTGGGCCACCAGCTTAAGTCCAAGTTGCTCCCGCAAGCCGCTGAAGAGAGAAGGTTCATCACCACCGGCGTCCCCATCCACGCCGTTGTCGGCGCGGGGTTGCATTGGCTCCCAGTGCAACGTAACGTCATACCTGCCAGATAATCCTGTCTCATCCACCACGGGTCTTCCCGCCATCACTTGCAACGTCGCCGCGAGTTGCCCCAAGCTCGCCGCACTACCCCACAGTCGCTTCCGGGTGGCCGCCATCGAACACATGGGCTCCTTGCCGGACGCTGAAGCTGTGCTCTCTCGCGGTGCTTGCGCTCCGGCTCCACCTCGCTTGTCGGTGACTGGGCCTGAGCAGTCTTCATGACTCACCTTCATCTGCGATCCGAGCCGTCCGTCTCCTCTGGCAAGCTCAAGACGGTACGCGGGGAGCTCTCTTTGCTCATGATGGACCTTCAGCTGAAATCGATCGGACAGCAGGCCCTGCATCATCATGCGAATCTCTTCCTCGCTCGGCCGCTCGCCCTGCGGGTACACCGCACCTATGTCAAACGATTTGTCCTCACTCCACCCAGGCATGCCCGCCAGCCGGTGGTCCGGTAAGTCATACGCGTACAACACAAGGAAGCGAAGCGGAACATTGGTGATCACCAATCGGTCCGGACTGGAAGTCGAGATCGCGGACTCAGTGCTGTGCGACACATTCTCCCTAACCGACGCGACCTCGAACTGCGCAACTGCGGAAGTCTGCGGTCTTGCCGACGAGCCCAGCAATCCACATAGAAAGCCCGTCCTGAGTAAGTTGCCTAATCCCTGGCTACAAAGATGGCTTCGCATGGAAGGAGACACTTCTTTCAGCTATGTGACATAGAAGGGCGTAGCTCGAGTCCTGACGTTGACTAAAGACAGTCTGCATCACAATTCAACTCACCGCACGGTGCGTAAATCCAAAAGCCATCGCCCTATGCGATCCCCAGCGCTTCTTGAACACAACTGGCGTCAGCACCCGCTTCACACGCCCTGTGCATGCATCGATCTCGTACCCGCTCCCCCGCCCCATGTTGAAGAGAGGCGTTGGGCACATCAAGTCGCCGACAGGTGTCTATTAGGACACGAGGCGTTCCTTCATCCTGAAGATGATCAAATCTGTGCAACATCCACTTTTCATTTCCCTGACGATCGCCCTCCTTACCCCGGCGGCATTCGGGCAGTACTTTCCAATGTCGTCTTTAGGGAAACCAGTTGGTCAGTACGAGTGGTACAGCGCTCAGCTGTCTGCCCTTGGGGAACCCTCCTTGTTTTCACTGGCAGGCGATTCAACGGCAGAAGCCTACCGCTTCACCTGGCTTCGCTCCTTTCACCACCCCATCGCGGTCAGGCTCACCCCAAAGCCCGACGGCACGGGCGTTCTCACCGTGAAAATAGCCTCAGGCGCAGGCGGATTCCGCCCGGGACTCCTCAGCCAGAACACATCGCTTCCCCTGACGCAAGAGCAGACCCAACGCTTTCGTTTGCGTCTGCAGCAACTCAAATTCTGGAGCCTGCCCAACCCTGTGAACGACGGGAAAGGGACGGATGGTTCCGAATGGATCATTGAGGGCGTAAGGAAGGGTCGCTACCACGTCGTGGACCGCTGGACCCCGACGTCCGGACCTGTTCGTGAACTGGGCGAAATGCTCGCATTCGAGATGGCAAAGCTCACGATCCCGAAAAATGAGCTTTATTGAGAAGGCGACTTCGTTTCTACAAGAGCCTCCAGCAGCTCGCTCCTACTTTTTCGCGCGCTCCTCAGCGCGCACAACCTAAGCCACTTCTTCTGACTTCTTCTTACTCGCAGCAAGCACAAGGGCCTGGACCACAGCATCGACTTCACCCGCCCCGCACATTCCCTGCGCCATCTCCGCGCTCCCACCTCCCCGCATCCCAAACTCCCCCGCCACCTCACGCAACAAGTTCCCCGCATGCCGCCCATCCCCCTTCGGCAACGCCAACACCACAGCCCCACCCTCGCCCTCCGCACTCCCCACAACCGCCACCCGCCCCGCTCGCGCCACGGCCAAACCCACCCGCTTCGCAAACTCCACCGGCTTCCTCGCAAACACCGCCGTCACCACACCCTCAACCACCTCACGCAGCAACTCCGCCGCCCTCGCCTCCGCAAACTCCTCCAGCAAACCCCGGAGCTCCTTCGCAGCCGCCTTGTTCTCCTCCCCCAACGCCTCTACCCGCACCGGCACATCGCCCACCCCCACACTCAGCGCCCCCGCAACCCGCGACAGCACCCAGTAATCCCGCCGCGCCACTTTGACCGCCCGCAACCCACAACAGAACTCCACCCGCCACCCTTGCTTCACCTTCTCTAACCGCCGCACCATCACCCCCCCAATCGCTCCCGTCGACCGGACATGCGTCCCCCCGCAAGCATTGAACTCGATACCCTCCATCTCCACCACACGCATCACCCCTTCCCGCTCCGGCAATTTCCGCAAGGCACCCCGCGCCAGCATCGCCTCCGCTTCTTCCCGCGTATGCCACTGCGTCCGCATCGGTCGATCCTCAAAGATCACGCGATTCACCTCGTCCTCCACCGCCGCAATCTCCTCCGGCCTGATCCCAGTCGCCCCCTCCGCCAACGTCAGATCGATCGTCGAACTTTCCACTCCCAGGTGAAACGAGACCGTCCGCGCCCCTAACCGCGCCAAAAACACCGCCGACAACAAATGCTGCCCCGAGTGCTGCTGGGTATGCTCCATCCGCCGCGTTGCATCCACCCGTCCTTCCACCTCCGTCCCTTCCACCAGCGGCTTGCGCACAAAGTGCCAAACCTCCCCGGCCTCATCCTCCTCCACGCGCTCAACCGCCACCTCCAACACCGCCCCACTCCGCGCCGTCGCCACCAGCACCCCCGTATCCCACGGCTGCCCCCCGCTCTCGGGATAAAACGCCGTCCGATCCAGCGCCACCTGCCATAACTGCTCCCGCTCACCCCCTTCGCCACGCTGGTTGGCAACAAGACGTATATCGGCAACCTTCGCCGAAAACTTTAATTCCGCCGAGTCGTAATAAAGCCTCTCCGCCACACCCACGCCGCTCACGCCTCTCGCACCATCCGCTGCAACATCTCCACCTCCCGCCGGCTCCCCACCACCAGCGGCGTCCGGTCATGCACACCCGTCGCCGTTAACTCCAGAATCCTCTCCGCCCCATTCACCGCAGCCCCACCCGCAGCCTCCGCAATCATCGCCAGCGGATTCGCCTCATACTGCAGCCGCAGCTTGCCCTTCGCCGTCTTCTCCGTAGGCGGGTACAAGAACACCCCACCCTTCAGCAACGTCCGGTGAAAGTCCGCAACCAGGCTCCCGATATATCGCGCGCTATACGCCTTCCCGCCCAACTCACCCCCCACCAACGCCCTCACAAATCCGCGGTACGCTCCCGGCCAACTCGCCGCATTCGCCTCATTCGCCGAGTAATACGTCCCCTGCTCCGGCATCCGCATCCCCTCCCCGCTCTGCACAAACTCCCCCGCCTCATTCAACGTAAACGCGCTCACCCCACCCCCCGCAATCACCCCCACAAACACCACGCTCGGCCCATACACCACATACCCCGCCGCCACCTGCTCCGCCCCGGGCCGCAACACCGTCGCCGTCACATCCTCCCCAGCCTGCACGATCCTTACCCCAAAGATCGTCCCCACATTCACATTCACATCAATGTTCGACGACCCATCCAAAGGATCGAAGCTCAAACAGAACTTCGCCCCATCCCGCCCCGGAAACAGCACCGGCTCCTCATCCTCCTCGCTCACCAACCCCACCACGCTCCCGCACCCCCGCAGCGCCTTCGTCATCACCTCATTCGCAAACACATCCAGCTTCTGCTGCTGCTCCCCCTGCACATTCGTCGCCCCGGCCGCCCCATACGCATCGTCCAGCCCCGCCAACCGAATCTTCCCCGCAATCTGCACCGCCGCCCCTGCAATCGCCCCAAACACCGCGCCTAATTCCGGATACACACTCCGCCCCGCCCACTGCCCCATCGTCATCCGCTCACCCACGAAACCTCCTACTGTCTGAGAACCGGGTGGCCCATCCTTTCGCCTCGCGAAAGGGTGGGGTTCCTCGCGTCCCGGGAACGCACAGGCCCACCCTACCGCACTTTCCCCTCTCTGGGTAGCCAACCACCCCCGCTTCAGTAGCTACCAACCCCCTAAGCCGCCCACGCGCAACACCAACACAAAGCGCCCCTTACAATCAGCCCCATGCTCTCGCGCCGCCGCTTCGTCCTCTCCGCCGCAGCCGCCACCCCCACCCTTCTCGCCCAACGTCCCCAAAACCCACCCCCCGCATCGCCCGACACCACCCTCCCCGCTCCCATCCAAGCCCTCACCGACCGCCGCCCCGACATCCACCCCATCACCCCCCAGGAACGCGCCGCCCGCCACGACCGCGCCCGCGAGCTCATGAAGGAGTTCGGCATCGACGCCATCCTTCTCACCACCGGCGCCTCGCTGTATTACTTCACCGGCGCGCATTGGTACCAATCAGAGCGCCTCTTCGCCTACATTCTCCCCCAGGCCGCCGCGCCCTTCATCCTCTGCCCCGCTCTCGAGCGCGATCACCTCGCCGAAATCCTCCCCCGCTTCCCCGAACAGGAAACCACCCTCACCTACCAGTGGAACGAAAACGAAAACCCCTTCATCACCCTCCGCCGCGGCCTGCAAGAGGTCAACATCACCACCGGGACCCTCGGCCTCGACGACCAGGTCAGCTACGCCTTCGCCAACGCCATCGCCCGCGAGAACCCCGCCCTCAAGCTCACCTCCGCCCGCCCCGTCATCGCCGGCTGCCGCAGCATCAAGAGCCCCGCCGAAATCGCCTGCCTCCGCCTCGCCAACGGGATCACCTTCGACGTCTACCGCGCCGTCTACCAATCCTGCCGCCCCGGCGCTACCAATCACCGCGTCGAAGACCTCATCGCCCGCGCCTACGCCCGCTGCGGCGTCCAGGGCGAAGCCTCCTGCAACATCGGCCCCGCCACCGCCAGCCCCCACGGCAGCGCCCTCCCTCAAACCATCCATCCCAACGAAATCGTCACCGTCGACGACGGCTGCACCGTCGAAGGCTACACCTCCGACATCACCCGCACCTGGGTCTACGGCAAGGCCACCGACGAGCAACGCAAGATCTTCGACACCGTCCGCACCGCCCAATCCGCTGCCCTCGCCACCGCCCGCCCCGGCATCGAGATGCAGGCAGTCGACGCCGCCGCCCGCAAGATCATTACTGACGCCGGCTACGGCGCAGGCTACGACGTCTTTCTTCATCGCGTAGGCCACGGCATCGGCCTCGACATGCACGAGTCCCCCTACCTCGTCGGCGGCAACCACGCCCAGCTCAAACCCGGCATGACCTTCTCCGACGAACCCGGCATCTATCTCCACTCGAAATTCGGCATCCGCCTCGAAGACTGCATGGTCATTTCCGACACCGCCGCCGAACTCTTCACCCCCCAAAGCCCCAGCCTCGAAAATCCCTTCAACGGCCCCGCCCTTACGTAGGAATCACAGCGAAACGACCAATGTTCCTTTCCCGAAATCACCTCTTCTCCGCGATTCTCCTGGCCACGGCACAGGCCCCATCCACCACCCCCCAAACACCCCCAAAACCACCTCTCTCCTGGGCCTCCGTCGCCATCCACGTCACCGATCCCTCCAAGGCCGCCGACGGCTACAGCCACGACCAGCCCAACGGCATCAGCGAGCACGCGGTGAGCCTCAAAGACTTCATCTCCGAGGGCTACAACATGAGCGTCATGCCCCTTCGTGACGACGAGATCCTGGGCCTCCCCGACTGGGCCAAATCCACCCGCTACGACATCCTCGCCCGTGTCGACCCCGACGACATAGAAGCCTTCAAGAAGCTCTCAAACCTCTCCATGAAGGACACCATCGATGCCTTCACCGCCAGGCAGCCCACCGGCGAGATGCTCATGATCCAAACCATCCTCGCCGACCGCTTCGGCCTCCGCGCCCACTGGGAAACCAGGGACCGCAGCGTCTACACCGTGGTCCTGGCAAAAGGCGGCCTACGCATGAAGCCCGCCGCCGACCCGGAACACGGCGAAATGTCCTTCAACCGGGGCCACCTCTCCGGCAAAGGCGTCCCTCTCACCTTCCTCGCCAGCCTCCTCGAAATCCCCTCCGAACGCACCGTCGTCGACAAAACCGGGGTACCCGGCGCCTTCGACTTCGATCTCAAATTCGACCCCCACGACAGCACCTCCACCACCGAAACCAACGACCCGGACTTCTTCACCGCGGTACAGGAGCAACTAGGCATCAAGCTCCAAAGCACCCACGCCTCCGTCCCAGTCCTCGTCGTCGACCACCTCGATCCACCCACACCCAACTGATCC
>CAXUDN010000120.1:0-11266 GCA_964249715.1 uncultured Acidobacteriaceae bacterium | reverse complement strand
ACAGAGGCGATCTGGCTGTTGGGAACGATGTAGAGGGTGCCGTCACCGTCGCGGAGCTTGGTGCAGCGCAGGGTGAGGTCCTCGACAGTGCCTTGAAGGCCGGCGACTTTGACGGTATCGCCGACGCTGAACTGGTCTTCGAGCAGGATGAAGACGCCGTTGAGTATGTCTTTGAAGAGGGACTGCGCGCCGAAGCTGATGCCGAGGCCGATGACACCGACGGGGGCGAGGAAAGGGCCGAGCGGGACACCGATGGAGCCGAGAAGTTCGACGAGGAGGTAGAAGCCGATAAGGCCGTAGGCGCTGGCGCGGACGATGCCGGCGACGGTGCGGAACTGGGCGGCGCGGCGGCCATTGCCGACGAGGGCGTCGGCGCGGCGGCGGAGGCGATGGGTGAAGAACAGGACGAGGCGCTGGGCGAGAAAAGCGATAAGCAGCGCAACGAGGATCTTTGGAAGGCCCTTTTGGACGAAGTCGAGAAGATCGGTGTGCCAGCCGTGTTCGATAGCGAGCAGGGAATGTTCTTCTTGTGGCACAACGGGTGGTAGGGGCATGATGGGGTGTGTCCTGCGAGTGAATCTCAGGATAGCGAACGTGGCGGACCGGTGCGGCGCGTGGAGTCCGTTGCAGGAGGTGTGGGATGGCGAGTGCTGCAGGGCCAAGGCGGACGGTGCGTACGTGGGGACGGCGGATGACGGCTGCAGGCGTGCTTGCCGGCTGCCTCTTGCCGGTGACAGCGGGCGTGGGACAGACCTTACCGTCGGCGGGGCAGGCGTCCTCGTCGGGCCATAGCCAGCCCCGCACTGGCGTAGAACCTCTGGGACCGGCGGACGCCCCTAACCCGCTGGCGGGCTCGAATGCCACCAAGCTGGAGCATATGCGGGAGGACGAGCGCCACAAGCGGCTGGAGGCGGACACGGCAAAGCTGCTGGCCCTGACGAATGAGCTGAAGGCGGAGGTGGATAAGGCGTCCAAGGATGAATTGTCACTGGACGTGGTGCGCAAGGCCGCGGAGATCGAAAAGCTGGCACGGGATGTGAAGGAGCGGATGAAGAGTTGAGGAGTTCCGCTGCTTGCCGGGCGAGAGGGCTCATACGGGCGTGCCGCCTCCGGCGACGCGTACAATTTGTCTGTCAATCGACCGGAAGGAGCGCGCCGGAGTGTCACCAAGAAGGCGAGCGGAAGGCAGGGCCATGGAGGATGCGGCAACGACGTTGCGTGAGGTATTACCGGCGGTGGTGAACAAGGGCGGGCTCAGCGACGGGCAGTTGATGGAGTTTTACCGGTTGATGCTGCTGTCGCGGCGGGTGGATGACCGGGAGATTCTGCTGAAGCGGCAGCAAAAGATTTTCTTTCAGATCTCGTGCGCGGGGCACGAGGCCCTGCTGGTAGCCGCGGGTATGGCGCTGAAGCCCGGGTACGACTGGTTTTTCCCGTATTACCGGGACCGGGCGCTTTGCCTGGCGCTGGGGAACACGGCGGAGGAGCAGCTTTTGCAGGCGGTGGGGGCGGCAGAGGATCCGGCTTCGGGCGGGCGGCAGATGCCGTCCCACTGGACGAGCCGGCGACTGAATATCGTTTCACCCTCGTCCTCGACGGCCACGCAATGCCTGCAGGCGGTGGGCTGTGCGGAGGCGGGCCGATATTTTCAGGAGCACCCGAAAGCGGCTGCGGCGCAGCCCGAGACTGGGTCGCGGCCTGACTACCGGCTATATAAAGATGTACGTTTTGAGGCCGATGAGGTGGTGTATGTGTCCATCGGTGAAGGCTCTACGAGCCAGGGGGAGTTCTGGGAGTCGTTGAATTCGGCCTCAAATCTGAAGCTGCCCGTTGTGTATGTCGTTGAGGACAATGGGTATGCGATCTCGACGCCGGTTGAGGTGAATACGCCGGGCGGGAGTATTTCTCGGCTGGTGGCGAGCTTTCCAAATTTCCATATCGCCGAGGTGGATGGGACCGATACGGTGGCCAGCTACGAGGCGATGGTGGAGGCGGTGGCGTACTGCCGGGCAGGCAAGGGACCGGCGCTGGTGCATGGGCATGTGGTGCGGCCGTATTCGCACTCGTTGAGCGATGACGAGACGCAGTACAGGTCGGCTGAGGAGTTGGAAGCGGATGCGTTGCGGGATCCGATTGCGCGGATGCGGGCGTGGCTGGTGGGGCATGGAATTGCGGAGGATGAGCGCATCCGGGAGGTCGAGCGGAGCGTCGATGTGGAGGTGCAGCGGGCCTCAGACAAAGCATTGGCCGCCGCGCCGCCACTGCCGCCGAGCATTCTGAAGCATGTGTACTCCGAGGATCTGAAGCCGACGGACGCGGTGTTTGAGGCGGAGCCTATGGCTGCGGAGGCTGGGGCGACAGAGCGGACGATGCTGGATGGGATCAATGCCTGCCTGCGGGACGAGATGCGGCGGGACGAGCGGATTGTGGTGTTTGGCGAAGATGTGGCCGATGCGACGCGCGACCGGGATCTGCGTGCGGGCAAGTTGAAGGGCAAGGGTGGGGTATTCAAGGTAACGGCGGGGCTGCAGAAGGAGTTTGGCAGCGACCGGGTGTGGAACTCGCCGCTGGCGGAGGCGAACATCACGGGGCGGGCCATTGGGATGGCTGTGCGTGGAATGAAGCCGGTGGTGGAGATTCAATTCTTTGATTACATATGGCCGGCTATGCACCAGATGCGGAACGAGTTATCGGTGATGCGGTGGAGGTCCGACGGGACGTTCAGCTGTCCGCTGGTGATGCGGGTGCCGATTGGCGGGTATCTGACGGGTGGGTCGATTTACCACTCGCAATCGGGGGAGAGCCTATTCACGCACACGCCGGGGGTGCGGGTGGTGATGCCTTCGAATGCACTGGACGCTGTGGGTTTGCTGCGGACGGCGATACGTTGCGATGACCCGGTGCTGTTTCTGGAGCATAAGAATCTGTACCGCGGGACGTTTGGGCGGGCAGTGTATCCGGGAGCAGAGTATACGGTGCCGTTCGGGAAGGCGAAAGTGGTGAAGGCGGGGAAGGATCTGTCGGTGATCACGTATGGAGCGGTGGTGCCGCGGGCGCTGCAGGCGGCGCAGCGGATTGAGCGGGAGCGTGGGATCGATGTGGAAGTCATTGATTTGCGTAGTCTTACGCCGTTTGACTGGGAGGCGATTGCGGCCACGGTGCGGAAGACGAATAAGGTGATTGTGGCGCATGAGGACATGTTGAGCTGGGGATACGGCGCGGAGATTGCGGCGCGGATCGGGGAAGAGTTGTTCCATGATCTGGACGCGCCGGTGCGCCGGGTGGCGGGAATGGATACGTTTGTGGCGTACCAGCCGATTCTGGAAGACGTGATTCTTCCCCAGGCTGACCGGCTGTTCGAGGCGATGGCGGCGATGGCGGCTTATTGATTTGTGAATAGATTCCCGGCGGGCTAAAGGTTTCGCAACTGTTTGCCGATAAGGTGGGTTGAGTAGGGTGGCGGCTGTTTTGGCCGTACGTTGCGTTGCAGGAGCCGCTGATGGCTCGTTCTATGAAGATTTCTCGGTTTGGGGTTCGTCCGCTTACGCAGGCTTTGAGCACTGGAGCGCTGTGTGTTGGCCTGATCGTGCCTGGCGATTCCCTGGCTTTGAGTGCGCGTACCGCCGCGAAGCTGCGGGATGTACCGCAAGTGACGCCTGAAGAGAAGACCTTGCAGGCGTTGAACAGGTTCACCTTCGGGGCGCGGCCGGGGGATGTTGCGACCGTGGACCGGATGGGGTTGGAGGCCTGGTTTCAGCAGCAGCTGCATCCGGAGCGGATTCCGGATGCGGGGCTGGAGACGCGGTTGGCGAAGTTTCCGGCCATGCGGCTTTCGCAGCCGGAGCTGGTGGCGCGGTTTCCGACGCCTGGGATGCTGCGGCAGTTCACCAAGGGCGGTTTGGTGATGCCGGACGATCAGATCGAGCGGGCGATCTACACGGATGCGTCGTTGAGCTACGAGGAGAAACTTGAGGCCAAGCAGGCGCAGAACGGCGGTCAGGCGGGCGCTGCGCAGCCGGGTCCTATGGTGCAAAACGGGATGGCTCCGGTGGTGCGTTCTTCCGCCCTGGCTGGTCCGGTCGCTTCGAAGACTGGTTCGGGAACCACGCCTGCAGACAATCCGAATGCGGTAACGCCGGCGGAGAGGGATGCGGTGTTGAATCTGCCGCCGGGTGCCCGGTGGCAGCGGCTGGTTGCGATGACGCCGGAAGGGATGCAGGGCCTGCAAAACGCGCTGAAAGGGCCGGATCAGGAACGGCTCTATGCCGGGTTCACGCCGGAGCAGACGGAGATGGTGGCGGCGATGAAATCGCCGGAGCGTTTGATTGGGGCGGAGGCTCTGAGCGTGCGGATGCTGCGGGATGTGTACTCGGAGCGGCAGTTGCAGGCGGTGATGGCGGACTTCTGGCTGAACCATTTCAGCGTGTACCTGCGGAAGAATCAGAACGAGCCCTACCTGCTGCCGGCGTATGAGCGTGAGGCGGTTTTGCCAAATGCGCTGGGCAAATTCGAGGATCTGCTGGTCGCCACGGCGGAGAGCCCGGCGATGCTGGTGTACCTGGACAATTTTGAGAGCATTGGGCCGGACTCGAAGGCCGCGCAGCGAGCGCAGAACCGGCCGCAGAATGGATCTGGTGCGAAACCGGCCGCGAAGGTGACGCCGAAGGGGATCAATGAGAACTATGCGCGCGAGTTGATGGAACTGCACACGCTGGGCGTGAAGGGCGGGTATACGCAACAGGATGTGATTGAGGTGGCGAAGTGCTTTACGGGGTGGACGATCGATCGGCCGAATCAGGGTGGGGAATTCCTGTTTAATCCCAACCGGCACGAGCCGGGTGACAAGACGGTGCTGGGCCACGTGATCAAGGAAGGCGGGATGGATGAGGGTTTGCAGGTGTTGCACCTCCTGGCGACCAGCCCTTCGACGGCGCGCTTTGTTTCTCTGAAGCTGGCTGAGCGGTTTGTGAGTGATGCCCCGCCGCCCGCGCTTGTGGACCGCATGGCGGCTACGTTTCTGAAGAGCGGTGGGGACATGAAGGCGGTGCTGACGACGATGTTTCACTCGCCGGAGTTCTGGTCGCCGGGGGTGTACCGGGCGAAGGTGAAGACGCCGGTGGAGTTTGTGGCTTCGGCCTTGCGGGCTACGGATGCGGAAGTGACCAATCCGGTGCCGCTGGTGCAGGCGATGGACCGGCTTGGAATGCCGATTTACGGAATGCAGACGCCCAACGGGTACTCGTGGCAGGCAGACGCGTGGGTGAGCAGCAATGCTCTGCTGACACGGATGAATTTCGCCCTGGTGCTGGCAGGGAACCGTTTGCAGGGCACGCGCGTGGACTGGCCAGCCTTGCTGGGCGGGGGCGCTGTGAGCGGCGGTGGGCTGCCTGATCCCGCGACCGAAAGGAAGATTGAATTGA
This sequence comes from uncultured Acidobacteriaceae bacterium, assembly GCA_964249715.1. Classification (GTDB taxonomy): domain Bacteria; phylum Acidobacteriota; class Terriglobia; order Terriglobales; family Acidobacteriaceae; genus Granulicella. The sequence goes on along the minus strand of CAXUDN010000120.1, from coordinate 5,846 downwards.
CGCTGCTGGGACAGCCGGCGGCGGAACAGACGCGCGAGGCGGCGCTGGCCGAGGCAAATACGCCTGGTGTGCAGCAGCAGGCGGAGCAGAGTTTCCGGGCGACACCAGTGAGTTCAGCGAAGCCTCCGGTGGGGAGCGAAGAGGGTGGAACGGGCATGTTGCGGGTGAAGGCTCCGCGTGGACCTGCACCCGCGAATGTACCGGAGACGCCTCTGGCTACGATGGCGGGGCTGTTGCTGGGTTCGCCGGATTTCCAGCGGCGGTGATGGGCGAGGAGGGTTGTCTGACGGACAACCAGCCCCGAACTTCCGGGTTATAGCAAAGAGCGTCCGTTGTGGCGCAGGATCAAGGAGAACTCCATGGCACACAAGCCGATCTTTACCGACGCAAGCGACTGGGGATGCGACATGCACGGGCGCGACCTAGCCCGGCGCAATGGAGTGACGCGGCGCGGCTTCATGAAGGGTGGCGCGCTGGCGCTGGTGGGGACTTCGGTGATCCCGGCTTTTTTGACCCGGTCAGTGTATGCGCAGATGGATTCGGCTGTGGCCGGCGGGAAGAAGCTGGTGGTGATCTTTCAGCGCGGGGCGTGTGATGGTCTGAATGTCGTCGTGCCTTATGCGGAGCCGAACTATTACGCGATGCGGCCGACAATCGCGATTCAAAAGGGTGAGGTGCTGGACCTGGATGGAACGTTTGGATTTCACCCTGCGCTGGCGTCGCTGAAGCCGTTGTGGGACGCCAAGCACCTGGCGGCGGTACATGCGGTGGGGTCGCCGGACCCGACGCGGTCGCATTTCGATGCGCAGGACTACATGGAGTCGGGCACGCCGGGGGTGAAGGCGACGACGGACGGCTGGCTGAATCGGGCGCTGGCGGCCGAGACGTTGCGGGGAGAGGCTTCGCCGTTCCGTGCGGTGGCCCTCGGGACGCAGGTGCCGCGGACGCTGCAGGGGCGTGTGCCGGCGGTGGCGATGGCGAATGTGCAGGACTTTTCAGTGGGCGGCAAGGGGCCGCAGGCGTCGCCGGTGGCAAATGCGTTCCAGGCGATGTACGACCAGAGCACCGATGCGGTGCTGCATGGGACGGGGCAGGAGACATTTGAGGCGGTGCGGATGTTGAAGGCTGCCGATCCGGCGAAGTACAAGCCGGCGAGCGGAGTGAATTACCCGAATACGCCGTTCGGCAACAGCATGAAGCAGATTGCGCAGTTGCTGAAGGCGAATCTGGGGGTCGAGGCGGCGTTTGCCGACGTGGGCGGATGGGATACACACCAGAATCAGGGTGGAGCGAATGGGCAGTTGGCGAACCGGCTGAGGGAGTTTTCGGACGGGATTGCGGCGTTCTGGCAGGATATGGGGGATGGCGCGGAGCAGATTGCGCTGGTGACGATGTCGGAATTTGGGCGGACGGCGCGGCAGAATGGGACCGGCGGCACCGACCATGGGCACGCGAATGTGATGTTTGTGCTGGGCGGATCGGTGAAGGGCGGCAAGGTGTATGGGCGCTGGCCGGGGCTGAATGACGAGCAGCTGAATGAAGGTAGAGACCTCACGGTAACTACAGATTTCCGTAACGTTCTGGGCGAGGCGGCTTACAAAACTCTTGGAGCGCATCGCCTGGAGGCCGTATTTCCGGGCGCTCGCGTCGTGCCCGGGAGCTTCCTGCAGGTCTTGTAAAGAGGCGTGGGCGGATCGCGCTTCTGTATTGGAAGCGCTGTTCCGCCGGTCGAACGCCTTGTATTCCGGGAGTTCTGACCTGCGGTACAGTCAAGCGTTGAGGTTGGCCGGCGAGTGTATGTCGCCGGAAGTCTCACCTTTTCAGGGGACTGGCGGATGCCCAAAAGGATGTATTGACGCTTCTACCGAAAAATGTAGATACTGAATCAGAAAGTTGTGGAAAACAGAAGAACCTTTTTCCAGGACTTGCGTCTCAAGAGGTGTAGTTCGAAATTGCCGGACCAGCAACTCCCTCGGCCACCGGCTTCCCCAATCCGCAGCACCCCTCCCCATCCTGATTGAGGGGCCCCAGACGACCGGCGGCCTTCCCACCACTCCAGGGCTCCCAGAATACCGGGGGCCTTCGCGCCGTTTGGTCGTTCTTCGGCTACTTGAGTTGCAGGATTTGCGCCGGTTGCTGGACGTAGGTGTCGAGAAAACGCCGAACCGCGGCGGTGACGTTCGCGCTGTCTGGGGAAGAGCCGAGTTCGACGGTCAGCTTAGGGTCGGCGGCACGCTGGGCATACACGGGGGCAGCGCCGCGGGTGTGGCTGAGAAGCAGTTTCGGGATCTGGAGAGTGCTGAGAGGGTCGGCCAGGGGAAAGCGCTCGTGGAAGAGAAGCGTGATCGGAAGGATGCGGGAACGCTGGTCGGCCTGAACCCGGGTCAGGGTGTCGCCATCGGCGGACTCCAAAATCAGGCCGGCGACATGGGGGTTTTCCGCGCAAAGTTTGACCGCCAGCGACGCCCCGAGGCCAGAGCCGTAGACCAGGAGAGCGGAAGGGGGAACGTGCTGCAGGTCTTCCAGATACCGCAGGGCTGACGAGGCGTCCTTTTGCATCAGGGATTCTGTAGGGTGTTGTCCGCCGCTTTGGCCGTAGCCGCGGTAGTCGAAAAGGAGAACATTCAGGCGGGCATTGTGGAGAGCTTTCGCCGCGGGGAGCGCGTCGCTCATCGAGCCGCTTTCGTCATGGAGCATAAGGACGGTGGGCTCGGCGGACGTGTCGCTGGGCATCCACCAGCCGGCGAGCTGAGGCTGCCCGGAGACATCCGCGCCGAAGCGCACGGGAGTGAAAGCAAGCTGAAGCGAAGCTGGGGTTTGGGCGACGATGCGGGAGGGATGGAGGATGAACTGCGCCTGGCCGTTGTAGAAGAAAAGGCACACGGTGACGTAGGCGCAGAGCAAGCCGAGGGCGATCACGGCGCCAAGAGCTTTCAGCAGCCAGACGGGATCCACAATTTCGAGTGGAGCGGTCGGGGAGGATGGAGCGGGTTGCCGGTTGCGGGGTGACTTGGCGGGTGGCACAGGCAGTAGTGTCCTCTTTCGCATCTTACGTCGGGTCGAAGGAGCAACAGGCATGGCGCAATGGGTGCGGCTTTGTGGCGTGAACGAGGCACCGGAGCCGGGTGAGGTGACGGAAGTGGAAGCGAACGGTGTAGGCATCTGCCTTGCGAACATTGGCGGGGAATTGCGGGCGATGGATAATCTATGCCCGCACCGGGAGGGACCGCTGGGGCAGGGCTGGGTGGAGGGCGAGGCGGTGGTGTGCCCCTGGCATGCGTGGGCGTTCGATACGCGGACGGGTGTGGCGCAGGAGCCGGAACAGGCACAGGTGAAGGTGTACGCGGTATCAACGCAGGGTGGCACGGTACTGGCGGACCTCTCTTGATTACCAAAGAAAGTTGGGCGGCATACAAACTTTGCTGCGATGCTAGGGTCTGAGTGAAGGTCGGGTCAGTGGAAACTCAGGCGATCACTCGACAGGAGACAGGACGAATGAAGATGAAGCGCGCGTTGCTCATGGCCTTTGGTGTTGCGGTTTTGTTTGGGACGTTGCATCCGGCGGAAGCCCAGTATCATCGGCATTGCCACTACCATCACCATCACCGCTACTGCCGCTAGCCGTAGAACCTAAAGGATTGCAACTGGAGAGGATTACAGAATGAAGATGAAGCGTGCTTTGCTTTCCGTTTTCGGTTTGGCCATTTTGTTTGGAACGCTTGGCTCTGCCCATGCGCAGTACCATCACCATCACCACCATCATCACCACCACTACAACCGCTAGGCCAGGAAGACTTTACGCGAGGGCCCGGAGAAATCCGGGCCTTTTCGTTTCCGGGTGAAGCGAAGAGGGCTGGTAAACTTGACTGGTTTCCCTAAAGGAGGGACAGCTCATGCAGGCAATGCTCGCCCTCGAAGATGGGCGCGTGTTTCGGGGACGAAGCTTTGGGGCTCCCGTGGAGCGGGTGGGCGAGGTAGTTTTCAACACTTCCATGACGGGGTACCAGGAAATTTTTACGGATCCGTCCTATGCAGGGCAAATTGTGGTGCTGACGAGTCCACAGATTGGGAATTACGGGACGTCACCGAGTGATGCGGAGTCGGCGCGGCCGTATATCGAGGGATTGGTGGTGCGGGAGTTTTCTCCAATCAGCTCGAACTGGCGATCAACCGAAGTGACGGACGAGTACCTGGAGCGCAGCGGCATCCCCGTGATTGCGGATGTGGATACACGAGCGATCGTGCGGCATCTGCGGGCAAACGGGGTGATGCGTGGGGTGTTATCGACGCGGGTCAATGACGTGGAGGCGCTGGTTGCGAAGGCGCGGGCGCACCGCAAGATGGACGGAACGGATCTGGCGAGTGCCGTTTCGACCCAGAGCGCTTACCAGTGGACGTCGGGCGATGAGCGCAACGCAACGGGCGATGCGCTGTTGCCGGCGGTGAATGCCGGAGCAATGGACGAGTTGCATGTCGTGGCATATGACTACGGAATCAAGCAGAACATCCTGCGGATGCTGGCGCGGGAGAACTGCCGCGTGACGGTGGTTCCTGCGAAGACTTCGGCGGCGGATGTGCTGGCGATGCAGCCGGATGGGGTGTTTTTTTCCAATGGTCCGGGGGATCCGGAGCCGTTGGGGTATGCGACGGAAGCGATTCGGGAATTGCAAGGGAAGAAGCCGTTGTTTGGCATTTGCCTGGGGCACCAGTTGTTTGGACTGGCGCTGGGGGGCAAGACCTACAAGCTGAAGTTTGGGCACCATGGCGGCAACCACCCGATCAAAAACCTGGAGACGGGGAAGGTGGAGATTACGTCGCAGAACCACAACTTCAACGTGGATCCGGAGAGTTTGCCGGAGGATGTGGCGGTGACGCACGTGAATTTGAATGACAACACGTTGGCTGGTTTGCGGCACAAGACGGACCCGATGTTCAGCGTGCAATACCATCCGGAGGCGAGCCCGGGGCCGCATGACTCACATTATTTGTTCAGGGATTTCCGTAGGATGATGGAAGAGTGGAAGAAGTAATCGCGACCCGAAGCTTCTACGTATATGCGTTGAAGGATCCGATTTCTTCACCCTCTTTATCTTTCCATATCGCAAGAGGCGCGGGGGTTCGTGCATGGGAGCATGAGTCGCATCCCGACAACAGCCTTAAGGGCCAGTGCACACAGAGGATCAAGGACGCTGGACGCGATCTTTCCGTCGTTCGGCTGGTCGACCAGCTAACCGCAGAACAGGCTTTGCGAGTTGAAGCTGAATTGCTTCGTGCTTTCGGCACCCTTGCGACCGGCGGTTTGCTCACGGATTACCTGAGCTGGAGCATTTTGGGCCCGCTCATGCGAGAAGGACGCGTTCGTCGCGTCGAGAAAAAGAGACATCAGGCACAGGTGCGCTAGACAATGCCACGCAGAAATGACATCAGCAAGATTCTTGTGATCGGCTCCGGGCCGATTGTGATCGGTCAGTCGGCCGAGTTTGATTATTCGGGGACGCAGGCCTGTAAGGCGTTGAAGGCCGAGGGGTATGAGGTGGTGCTGGTGAACTCAAACCCGGCGTCCATCATGACGGACCCGGAAGTCGCGGACCGGACCTATATTGAGCCGCTGACGGAGGCTTTTCTTGAGGCGATTCTGCGGGCGGAGTTGGAGCGCATGCCAAGGTCTGGACCGCAGAGTGGGAAGTTTGCGGTGCTGCCGACGGTGGGTGGGCAGACCGCGTTGAACCTGGCGGTGGAGCTGGCGGATAAGGGCGTGCTGGACAGCCTGGGCATTGAGCTGATCGGGGCGAAGCTCGAGGCGATCAAGAAGGCTGAGGACCGGCTGCTGTTCAAGGATGCGATGA
>CAXUDN010000119.1:0-11269 GCA_964249715.1 uncultured Acidobacteriaceae bacterium | reverse complement strand
CGAGATCCGTGCGGGGGTGTTTCGGCAGCCGGCGATGCAGACGCCGGTGCTGGTGTTGAATGCGAGTTATGAGCCGATCAACATTTGCGGGGCGCGGCGGGCGTTGGTGCTGGTGCTGAAGGGTGTGGCGCGGACGGAGGAGGAGCAGGGGACGACCCTGCACTCGCACCGTGCGGTGATGCAGATGCCTAGTGTGATTCGGCTGCTGGAATACCGGCGGATTCCTCACCAGACGCGGGCGCTAAGCCGGAAGAACATTCTGCTGCGCGACCGGAATACGTGCCAGTACTGCCAGGTGGTGCTGCCGGCGGCGGAGTTGACGCTGGACCATGTGCTGCCGCGGTCGCGGGGTGGGCTGTCGACGTGGGAGAACCTGGTGGCCTGCTGCAAGGGCTGCAACCGGCGCAAGGGAAATCATCTGTTGCATGAGTTGCCGGAGATGAAGCTGCTACGGGAGCCGCGGCCGTTTACGTTGCATACGAGCCGGCACATCATGCGGATGATTGGATCGGCGGATGCGAACTGGCGGAAGTATTTGTATTTTGAGAATGAGCCGGCGGCGTAGGCAGGAGAGTTCACGCGAAGATCGCGGTATCGCAAGGGGCGTGAAGGCACTCCCGCGCGTGGTTCGTTCTACCTGTCTCTTGCAGGTGAGCAGGCCTGATGAACCTAGTCGACGTGGCTGCGGAAATCAGGCACCTGCCGGCCGCCTTCGCTCTGGAAGGCACCCGGACCAACTTCCATACCGTTTCCGTGAAGGTGGATCTGCGCCGCGCACGAGACGGAGGTATCTCCGCTGCGCGGACTTCGTCGCTGACGTTTGATCGAGAAGACAGCCAATGACGTCGTTTGAGAAGAACGGATCCTGTCTAGCGAACAAACCTGGCCAGCAACCGGATGTAGGCTGTCTGGTAGGAGACTGATGGCTCGGTGACCTCCCAGGAATCGATGGGCCAGCTATTGTTGAAGTCGGCGTAGGACTTTTGTGGTGGCTGGCCGGTCGGGGGTGAAGGGGGCGCCTGCCCGCAGCGGTGGTTGAGGGTGGGGCACCCCTTGGCCCAAGTGTATTCAGGATTGGCGCCGCCCACGAGATAGCCGGGCGGAGGACCGTATTTCGAGCCGCTCACGCTTTCCCAAAGGGGACTGCCGTGGGCAAACCACGTGTGATAGAAGCGGTCCACGGAATTGCTCGCACCAAACGCTTTCATGTTGGACAGATAGACCTTACCGAGTGGGTTCACGCCGTCGAGGTAGTGCAGGTAGTCTGCAGCGGCACTCAGGGCATCGGCGGGGCTGTGGCTGCCCAGCCCATAAAGCGCTTCGTCGCCGAACATGTCGCCGTGGTCGGATTTCGTAGCGTTGCTACCCCAGGTATAAGCCGAAATATGGGCTCGGTAAGGATCGCTCCCGGTGGCCTTCCAACCGTCGTTTTCGAAGTTTTGGGTAAACGCGCTTTTGATAGCAGAGGAAACGGTATGCGTCGCCCCGGCCAGGCTTGCGTAGTACACCAAAGGTGCTGTCTGCATGTAGTCGAAATCGAGCGTGTTTTCTTGGGTGAAGATGTGATTGTCGCGGTAGTGCGCATCGATGTAGTCGCGGTATATCGCGTCTCCGGTTAAGTCGAAGAGATAGACCGCGGCGGCCAGTGCTCCCATCTCCCGTCCATAATCGTCCACCTCCTGCTGCCCCGCGGCAAGCCCTTCGGAATGATCGCGAGGATCGTTGTTGTAGAAGAGTACGCTGGGATGCGCCTGGGACCACGCCCAAGCCTTCAGGGCTCGCTTTCTCAGGTCGTCAGCGAAGGGCCGGAGGGCCGGGAACTCCCGGTAGGTCTTCGCTGCGTAGGCAAAGGCCTCGGCGCCCGCGTAGGTCGAGGAGGTGGTTGCCGGGCCATAGAAGCTGGGCCCGGTAGCGGCCGAAGCCGGGCTACCCGACGCGGATCCTAGCACCGAGAGCAAGGAGCCGTCGGCGCTTTGCATGCGCTCCATCCACTCGACCTCCCACTTGACCTCGTCGAGCAGGTCTGGGATGCCGTTACCGGATTCTGGAATGCCGAAGTCGTCGGTGAAGGCTTTCGGGCTCTCGTGGTAGGCGTGAAGGAGGCCCACGACATAGTCACCGCTCCAGCGGGTATAACGATTGAAGTCACCGGCGTCGTACCATCCGCCGTGCAGATCGCGGGCTGTTGAAGGATCGCTCTTCGCGCTATAGAGCCGGGCTTCAGAATCCTGACCTGGACCGAGATGACCTGGCTTGTCCGCCCAGCCTGCGCCGGCGTACCGTGCCTCCTTGGGAGAACCGGCGCGCTGGTAGTAGAGCATGCGCACGGCCTGTATGAGGATGGGTTTATAGAGGTTGGCCGCGATCGAGAAGGTGACGGAGTCGTAGGCGACCTGCTTGTCCCGGATCAAATACCGACCCGGGATTACGACCCTTGAAAAGTCGAATTGCCAGGCATGGTCACCTGAGGAGGGATCCACAGCGCCGTCGTGCCATGCGACAGGCGTTCCCGCAAAGACAACTGCGCCCGTGGCCGTGTTGATGACCTGGTAGACCTTACCTGGGGCAAAGTGCCATCCACTATCGAAACCGACAGCCGGATCGCGGATGATAGCGACCTTGATGGCGTTCGGTAGATAACCAAACTGATCGACGACGATGAAGGGTGTGGGCGACCCGTTCTTCCCCGAGCCGTCTGCGGCGCTGGATGGAAGGCTCCCACAGAAACAAAGAACAGCAAGCGACGCGATCAAGGCCCTCGTCAACATGATCCATCCAACCCTTCGGAGAAAGAACTCATGATGCCATGCTCGAGCGCCTCGCTACCAATTGAGATCGAGGCGGTCCCGCGTGTTTTTGGATAGCAGGTCAGGCCTCGGAGTGAGTGATGGCCTGGGCTTGCTCGAGGGTGAGGGGGTTGCGCAGGGGCTCCATGAGGGCGGCGATGGCGGTGTCGCGCGCGCAGCCGAGGACTGCGGCTACGGCTGTGTTCTTGATGTAGAAGGCGAGAAAGTTCAGGGTGCCGGGGTCGCCTTCGATGTGGATGGTGTCCCAGGTGTCGGCGTGGCCGGCATAGCCGAGGCGTTTGCCGAAGTGGAAGGTCCAGAAGAAAGGGACGCCGGTGAAGGGGGTGGCGGGACCGTGGGCGTTGCCGGTGACGTAGGCGAACATGGCTTCGGCAGCGGTGCGGCCGTGCTGTTCGGCGAGGCGCCAGTGCTCGATGCGGGTGTTGTCAACGGAGGCGATGTCGCCGGCGCACCAGAGGTTGGGAGCGAGGCGGAGGTTGCGGCCTACGGCGAAGCCGCCTTTGGGGCCGGTGGGAAGGTCGGGGGCGTAATCGGTGATGGGCTCTACGCCGATGGCGAGGATGACGAGGTCGGCTGGGATGTCAGAGCCGGTGGACAGGCTCACGGCTGCGGGGGAGATTGCGGTGACCTCGACTTCGGTGTGGAGCTTGGTGCCGTTGGAGCGGTGAAGGTCGATGAGGGCCTGTGCGACGGCGGGACCGAACTTCTTTTCGAACGGCTGCTTGCTGTTGGCGAGGACGGTGACGTGAAGGCCTCGCTGGATAAGGGCACCCGCGGCTTCGAAGGCGATGAAGCTGTCGCCGACGAGGGCGACGCGGGTGCTGGGGGTGAGCAGGGGCTCCATGCGGCGGAGGTCGTCGGGGTGGCGGATGGTGAAGACGTGGGGGAGTTCGGCGCCGGGGAGGTCCGGGCGTTTGGGGCGGCCTCCGGTGGCGAGCAAGAGGGCGTCGTAGGGGACGGTTTCGCCGGTGTCGAGGGTGAGAGTGCGGTCTTCGCGGTTGAGGTTGGTGACGGATCCCTGCATGCGAATGAGGTCGAGGGTGTCGAGGCTGTCTGGCGATTCCTGGCCGGGGGGCGAGAAGATAGGGAGGGTGTCGAGGGGCTTTTTGCCGGTCAGTGACATCTTGCTGAGCTGCGTGCGGTCGACGGGTTCTTCGGAGATGGGGTCGATGACGGTGACGGTGCCGGCAAAGGCCTGGTCACGGAGGTAGGCGAGGGCGGCGGCGGTGGCTGCGCCGGCTCCCGAGAAGACGAGGTGTTTTTCGTGGCCTGTGGGGGTGGGTTTTTCGGTGGGGATAGGGACGGGATCGACGAGGATGTTCGTGCCGTCGAGGCGGATGGGATAGCGCTTCAGGTCGCGGAGAGGTGGGGGCTCGAGGAGGGCGCCGGTGACGAGTTCAAAGGTGCCGGTGTGCCAGGGGCAGACGAGGCGGCCGTTGCAGACTGCGCCTTTTTCGAGGGGCGCCTTAGCGTGGGGGCACTCGGCTTCCACGGCGAAGAGGGTGGGATGGCCAGTGGGGGTGTCGTCGGTGCGGACCAGGAGGATCTTGGTGTCGGCGAGGGTGACGGTCTTTTTGGTGTTGGGGGGCAGGTCGGCGAAGGTGAGGGCGAGTTGTTCGGGCATGCGGGCTCCTGCGTGTCGGGGAGTTCGATGCGGTGCCGCCTTTGCGCGAAGGGGACTGTTTCGAGCTCCCTGCCCGAGAGCAGGCCGGTATTCGCGGGGGCAAAACTGCGAGTGTGTCCTCTCCGCGGGACGGTAAAGCTGTCTTGGTCCGGTCGAGATGAAGCATTCGGTGCGGGCGAGGTCGTCGGGTAGCGCATCCATGCAAGGAATGGCGTTTGCAGATGAGGTTGGACAGCGGTTCGTGGCGTGGCTTGCTGGGTTGCCGCAGGGCCTGGCTGCACGGATGTACGTGGTTTGCGATTTTGATGGGGATGGGCTGCCGGCGGGGGCAATTTTGGTGCGGGCGCTGCGGGAGGCGGGGTACGAGAGCGTGGAGGCGGAGTGCCGGCGAAAGGGGGAGTCGGCGTGGGGGGCGGAGATTGGGGGGAGATTGCGGGAGCGGGTGGCTTCGGAGGGGATTGGTGGGTTGATTGTGACGGATTTGGGGGTGCGGGATGGGGACGTGCTGGCGGGGACGCCCTTGTTGCTGATCGATCATCACCGGCCGATCGGGGAGCCGGAGGGTTCGACGGTGATTACGTCGTATGGCACGGGAGACGAGGCGGGGGATGGCAAGGATGTGGCGACCAGTGGATTGCTGTGCTGGTGGTGTGCGCGGGCGCTGGTGGGCGAGGCGAAGGCGGGGGAGTGGCTTTGGCTTGCGGGGATTTCAGTCCTGAGTGATTTGGGGGACAAGGCGCCGTTTGAGGAACTGGCTGCGGCGAAGGCCCGGTTTGGGGGTGGGGCTATGCGGGACGCCACGAGCTTGTTGAACGCGCCCCGGCGGACCAACGAGGGGCGTGCCGATGCGGCTTTGGCGCTTTTGTTGAAGGCGGATGGGCCGAAAGAGGTGACAAGCGGGAAATTTCCGGAGACGGCGGAGCTGGTGCGGGCGAAGGAGGAGGTTGGGGAGGCGTTGGCGGTGGCGCGAAAACAGCCTCCGCGGTTTTCGAAGGCGGTGCGGGAGGAGTTAGGGGCGGACCTGGTGGCGATCCGGATGCATACAGGCTGTCAAGTACACCCGCTTGTAGCCCAGCAGTGGCGGGGGCGGTTCGCGAAGAGTGTGGTGTTTGGGGTGAATACGGGGTATCGGCCGGGTTGGGTAACTTTTTCGGGGCGGGCGCCGGCGGGGGTGAATTTAATTGAGTTTCTGGCGCGGCATCGGCCACCGGAGGCGGATAACAGTTATGGGCTGGGGCATAACCAGGCGAGCGGAGGGGCGTTGCCTGTGAAGGTGTGGAATCGGTGGATTCGGGAGATTGGGTTTGGGGAGGAAATGGTGGTGAAGGAGAGTGAAGCTGCGGGAACATCGGTGACTGCAGCGGATAGTGCGGCGGAACTGATGGAGGTTGGGGAGTGATGGCGAAGAAGGTGGGAGAGGAGCGGAAGGTGGGTCGCCCGAAGAAAGCAGATTCCGCTATGCCGAATGACAACAAGAAAAGCGATAGGAAGAACAATGGCCAGGATGCGTTGAGGGCCGGAGGTGCGGGGAGCGAGCGTCTTCCGAAGAGGGTCGGCAAGAAGGCTGCAAAGAAGCGACTGAAGGCGAAGCCGCCCAGTAAAAAGGACGTTGCCGAAGTGGAGTTGCAACGGATGTTGACGACACCGATGTCGCAATGTGCGGCGTTGGAGGGATTGCCGCAGCTGGCGTTTCCGCGCGAGGCGATGCGGTTGGGGTTTCCGGTGAAGGTGATGGGGGCGGGCGGGTTGAAGACGAGTGATACGCGGCGGTGGCAGGCGAATCCGCATCTGCGGGTGTCGCTGGGGTACCTGTGCGATGTGCTTGGGTATCTGCGCAAGCATGGGATTCCTATGTACCGGATGGGGTCGGATCTGGCGCCGTATGCGACGCATCCGGACATGCCGCAGTTCCACAACATGGTGAAGGAGAGTGCGCGCGATCTGGCGCTGTTTGGGCGGTATGCGCGGGAGGCGGATGTGCGGTTGAGCTTTCATCCGTCGCAGTTCATTGTGCTGAACTCGGAGAGCGAGAAGCTAACGCTGAAGAGCATGTGGGATCTGGATTCGCAGGCCGAGATGCTGGACCTGATGGAGTGCGGGCCGGAGGCGGTGATGGTGGTGCATGTGGGTGGGGCGTATGGGGATCGTGAGAGTGGGTGGCGGCGATGGGCTGAGACCTGGAAGCGGTTGGGGGAGCCGGTGCGGCGACGGTTGGTGCTGGAGAACGACGACATCCGGTTTTCGGCGGGCGATGTCCTGAAGGTGCACGAGGCTACGGGGGTGAAGTGCGTTTGGGACTATCAGCACCATTGGTGCTTCAATCCTGAGGGTTTGCCGTTGGTAGAGACGTTGGAGCGGTTCTGTGCGACATGGCCTGAGGGAGTTCGGCCGAAGATGCACTTTAGCTGTGCTCGGACGGAGATGCGGGAGCTGAAGCGCAAGAACCGGAAGACGGGCAAGGCGGAGACGGTGCTGCAGCCGCCGATCTGGACGGGGCATGCGGACTACAACAACCCGTTCGAGACGATTACGTTTTTGCGGTCGATCCAGCACGTGGACGTGGACGTGATGCTGGAGTCGAAGTCGAAGGATTTGAGCTTGATCCGGCTGCGGAACGATATGGCCAAGTTTGCTCCGGAGCTGGCGGCGCGCTATGGGGTGGATGCGGCGCAGGCGGCGGAGGACGTGGGCGAGGTGGTGGAGGTTGCGGAAGAAGAGGGCGAGGTCACCGCTGCATAGTAGCGGGGTGTAAGAGCTTTCCGTCGTGTTGGGCCGTGTGGGAAGGAGAGATGAGATGTGAGTTGGCCGGGAGCGAGGGAGATACGATTGTTCTACGCGCGAGGATTTTGACCTTGGGGAGGAAACGATGCAAGCGACGTGGAAGGCGCATGAAGAGCACGGCAAGCTGTCGAGCGAAGACCGTAACGAGTTGCCGGAGACGGTGTATGCGTTTCCGAAGGAGCGCAAGGAGCCGATGACGGATGCGTCGCACGTAAGGAATGCGATCGCGCGGTTCGATCAGGTGAAGGATGTGACGGATGCGGAGCGCGAGCAGGCGTTTGCGAATGTGCAAGCGGCCGCGAGGCACTACGGGGTGGAGATGCAGGAGAAGCACTGGCGGGAGCTGGGTGGGAAACCGCATACGCCGAATCCGAAGCATAAGGGGTAGCCGTGCAGCTGGTAAAAGGCAGATCGCTTGCGTGCGATAGACCCCGCCCTTCGCCTGCGGCAAAGAGCGGGGCACCCGGCTAGTGGCGGGTGTGGTGTTTGATGGGCGCGCGTTTTGGGGTGGGTTTGGCGGGGGCGCCGGTGAGGGCTTTGCGGATGCAGAGGGTGTAGGCGTTGAGGAAGCCTTCGCGGAGACCGCTGTATTCCGCGATGTTTGAGAATTTTCGCTGGTTGACGGGAGCGTTGAGGAAGTAGGCGGTGGTGGCGACGTGATGGGCGTTGTCGAAGAAGAGATAAATGCCGAGAACGTTGCCGTCGAGGGCGGTGCGGTCGAAGCCGTTGATCTCGAAGCCGTTGAGGGTGGGCTTGAGGGCGTAGTTGCGTTGGGTGTCTTCGCCTTTGGCGTTGATAGCGTCGAATTCGCTGATGAGGTCGGCTTTTTCGGAGGCGTATTTGGCGGCGGGGAGGAGTTCGACTTTGACGTTGGCGAAGGGAGCGCCATCGGCGTAGCCGAAGGCGGCGAGGAGGCCCTCGGCGATGGTGACGTTTTTGGGGCCCATGAGGGTTTGCGCTGGGCGGGTCATGGGAGATTGGGGGAGGGGTGTGGTTTGAAGCAGGTCCGGGCCGCCGGAAATTTTGCAGGAGGTGTAGGGCTTGAGGGCGGCGGGGACGGGGCGGGTGGCGGACCTGGTTTGCGCGGCGAGGGGGAGGGCCAGGGTGAGCGCGGCTAGAGGAAGGGTGAAGCGGTGCGGCATAGGTTGAGGGTATCGCAGAGGAGTGGGGTGGAAGGGGATAACCCCTCGTTGCAGGAATGACTCATGTCATGATCACTCTCTCGGGTGCAGCCGGTGACCGGAAGCTCAGCGATGATGCTCCTTTGCGTGCGCAAGAGTGATGTGCCTGATCTGACTGGATCGGTGCATCGTCAATGACCAGAAACAAGTCTGTAGCAGGCAAATAGAGCAGAGACCGCAGAAGCCATGCGTACGTGGCGGACCAGAGCGGGCGCTTAGGGCTGCGGTTTGGCGGGGGGCTGCTTGCCTGTTGGGGGTTGGGTCTCGGTGGGAATGTCTTCGCCGTTGTACTTGATGGTGACGGTGGTATGGAACTGCTTGTAGTCGGTGTAGCGGACGGTGGCGCGGAGGTGGACGTCCTGGGCGAGGGAGCCGTTGGAGCCGGGAAAGTGGAGGATGCCTTCCGCGCGGGTATAGGTGGGGAACCAGTATTTGCCGTCGATCTGCTGGTAGTAGGTGGTGAAGGGTGGGGAGAGGTCTTCGTGACCGCGGCGCATGTCCTGGGGGACGTTGAGGCCGTTGCACATGACGATTTCGAGGTCCTGCTGGTCGACCCAGACTTTGCCCTGGAAGTAGCGGTGGCCTTTGACGAGGACCTTGGGGGCGACGTCGAAGACGTAGGTCTGGAGGTCGTCGACCTTTTGCTGGCCGAGGTAGTTGATGTTGTAGTCGGGGAGCTGGGCGGAGGTCAAAATGAAGGGCAGGCGGTACTTGATGTCGTTGATGTCGTTTTCGGTGATGATGACGTCTTGAAACGTGTTGCCGGGGGCGAAGACGACGTGCTCGACGCGCTTGCCGGCGGGGTCGAAGCTGACATCGGTGACTTCCTGCCATTGGCCTTTGGGCTTGTTGCTGTCGTCGTTGACTTCGTCCATCTTGACGGACTGGCGATAGATGTACTGATCGCGGGCGTGCTCGAATTTGGCTTCCTGTTGTCCCATGCGGTCGATGATGTCGGCGACGGTGTGGGCGGTGGGTTGCGCGGGGTCGAGGGGGCCGAAGCCGGCGATGGAGGACTCGGGGCGGCCCTGGGCGTGAGCGGATGCGGCGGCGAGGACGAGGAAGGCGAAAATGTGGCGGATGCGCATGAGGGAGACAGTGCGGCGTGAGGCCGGCTGTTGTTAGAGACGTGCGGGGGGAGAGAATGATTCAGAAGGCTGGTGGCTGGTTGCTGGTGGGCTGGTGATCAGTGGCTAGTGGATTGGAGAGGGTATGGCGTTTGGACGGGCTAGGGGAGCGAAGGTGCGGGCGCCGCTGGAGGAGGCGGGGTTGCTGGAGTATGCGGTGAAGTCGCTGGGGAGCCGGATGAAGAGTGAGCGGGATCTTCGGCGGTTGATGGCTGCGAGGGCTGTACCGGGGGAGGAGGGGGTCGAGGCGATCAATGCTGTGATGGCGAAGCTGAAGGAGTTGGGGTACTTGAGCGATCAGCGGTTTGCGGCCGATTACACGCGGTTGCGGCAGGAGAATGAAAAGTTTGGGCGGCGCCGGGTGCAGCAGGGCTTGATGCAGAAGGGCGTGGCGGCGGCGACGGTGAATGAGGCTGTGGGCAGGGCGTATGACGAGGTGGATGAGGTGGCACTGGCGCGGCAGTACGTTGAGCGCAAGCGGATGCGCAAGCCGGAGGGCGAGAAAGAGGTGGCACGGGCGATGCGACGGATGGTGGGGGCAGGGTTTTCGACGCGGGCGGTGTGGGCGGTGTTGCGGAGTTGGGGGGCGGCGGTGGAGGAGGTGGATGTGGTGGGCGGTGAGGACGAGTGAGTGGGCAGGTGGAGCGGTTTGTGGGGATCGATTGGTCGGGGAGGGTGGATGTTTCGGGGCAGCGAAGGCATATCTGGGCGGGGGTTTGGACACGGTCAGCTGCGGGTAAGGTGACGGTGCGGTTGGAGGCTGGCCGGACGCGGGAGGAGGTTGGGGACTGGTTGATTGAGTTGGCGCGGGAGACGCCGCGGATGGTTGTGGGGATCGATTGCTGTTTCAGCTTTCCGGAGTGGTTTGTGCGGGAGTGTGGGTGCGGGGATTTTCTAGGGTTCTGGCGGTTGGTGGCGGGTGGCCAAGGGGAGGAGTGGTTGCACCGGGCGAGTGAGGACCGGCGATTTTGGGGGAAGCCGCACAAGCGGCCGGCAGCGTTTGGGGGAGAGGGGTTCCGGACGATGTTTCGTCATGCGGATTGGGATAACAAGGTGGCGCAGGCGCTGGAGAATGGCGATCCTGAGCGGGCGGCGAAGATGAAGGGGATCACGCCGAAGAGTCCGTTCCAGATTGGGGGTTCCGGGAGCGTGGGGACCGGGTCTTTGCGGGCCATGCCTGTGTTGTTGCGGCTGGTGGAGGCTGGGTTTGCGGTTTGGCCTTTGGACGATGCGGCTTTTGGGGAGGAGCCGAGGCCTTTGCTGGTGGAGATCTATACGCGGTTGATGACGGGGGCTGTGGCGAAGTCGAATGCGGGGGCTCGGAAGCGGTATTTGGCGTTGCGACGGAAGGAGGATGCTGTATTTGCGGGGGTGTCAAGGGCGGTGCTGCGGGCGGCGGAGGGGTCTGAGGACGCTTTCGATGCGCTGGTGAGTGCGTTGGAGATGGTGCGGCATGCGGGGTCGTTTCCGCGGTTGCGGGCGACTAAGGTGGAGATGTTTCGGACCGAGGGGAATACGTGGCGGCCGGGAGTGGAGTAGGCCCCCCTGGGGGTACTTTTCTCCTAAAGTACGTCCGACACAGGACTTAGGAAGGTACTTGGATGGGGACTGCTGTTTGGGGTTTCCGGTCTCTGTCTGGTTCTATTGTAATGATTTGGGTTGAATAGTACGCAAGCTCGGGGTTTCGTTGCGTTAGCGTTCGCCCCAGTGTCTTGAGCGGAGGGGGGAGACTTTTGACCAGTCCAGAAG
>CAXUDN010000118.1:4853-11297 GCA_964249715.1 uncultured Acidobacteriaceae bacterium | reverse complement strand
CAAACACCATCGCGGAGCCATAAACCACCAGGGCATAGCGATTCGTAAGCACCGGGCCGCGCGCGGTTTGAAGCGAGAGAAGCCGCGCACGAAGCCACTCCCACGCTGCCAGGAGGACTGTTGCGGCAACGAACACGACAAGCCACACGGCTGCCCACTGTATGGGCCTGAAAACTGCCGAGAAAGAGCGTATCTCTTTCCATGTGGACCAGAACCAGAACAGCGAGAACGCAAACCATCCGTAGGTCAAACCGCGTCCCCAGGCTACGTAGAGAGGCGACTGCGCAAGCGCCTTGTACCCTTTACGTCCAAGCTTGCGTTGCAGGTATATCTGCCACAGCTTGTTCACCGCGACGCCGCCCCCTTGCAGGACGCCGAAAAAGGCGAACTCGGACGTGCGGCCATGCCACAAACCAATCAGAAAGAAGGTCACGAAAAAAGCGGTCACGCCGAGCAGAGGCTCCAGCGATTGGGAGGGGACCCGCCGCATCATCCCGATCAGCAGCGGATTATAGACATAGGTTTTCAACCACTGAGACAGCGTGATGTGCCAGCGATTCCAGAAGTCGATAAAGGACGAGGCGGAAAAGGGACGATCAAAGTTCTCAGGCAATCGGAGCCGCAGGAGGCGCGCGCTGGCGATCACCATATCGATATATCCGGAAAAGTTGCAGTAGAGAAATAGCGGGTATACGCCTGCAAGTCTCAGGGCAGCCCCGAACCGGAGTGCAAACGGCCCAGGTTGCAGGACCTTGTTTATGGCATCCAGCAGCACAAGGTTGAACAACATGGCCAGGATGTTCACCTTAAAGAAGCCCCGAATGATCCGCTCAATCTGGGTACCGACGATGGCAGCGTTCAGCGGAGGAGGTTCGGGAGCGAACTGGTCTCGCGCAAACTCGTCGTAGCGCTGAATGGGGCCGGATACAAGCGTCGTGAAGTTGAGGGCATAGGCGAAATACGAGGCAGGGGTTATCGGAACGGCTTCGCGGTTCTCGCCGGTCTCGATCACAAGGTGCAGGACCCGGAAAAGAATATAGGAAAGTCCCAGGGTCAGGTAAGGAAAGCGAAGAAACGACGCTGACGGTAGAAAGGTGTACTTCTTTAGCCAGATATAAAGGACCACAATGGCGACGACTGTCCATCCAACCCGGCCTGATGAATCACGGACGAACCTCACGGCGGCATAGCCGGCGATCACAAAAACCACGAGAGGAAGAAGGGTCAGAGGAGCGTGGTTGATCGCCATGATGAAGACAACGCTGGCCACCAGAAGAACCGCCGTCCGCCAGGCGGGGGAGCGGTTGAGATTAGAGAGAACGGCCACTCCCAGGCCGAACACAATGAACGATAACGATGCTGTATCCAACCTCAAACCCCTTTTTTGGCTCGTTTATGCCTTCAAAACCGTACCAAAATAACACGCGTTTGCTCTCATCTGAGCGGGCTGTTCAGCCGAAAAGCAGGTCTACTGCGATGTACAGCCGGCAAATGCGTGGTACCTGCCGGAGAGCAATTCGCCATCAATCCCGCTTGCAAAGATCTGCTGTCCCTTCGCATTGATGTGCCCATCGACCACATAGAAAAGGCTCATCACATCCGGTTTGTGAGCGAACATGGGGACTGTATTGATCACAGGAACCTGCAGCTCCGTCCCTATCCTGCTCACCTGATCGGCAAAGGCATTCGGATAGATTCCAACCCGTCCGGGCGTATTCACCAGCGCCGCCTGCGCTACCGAAGGCGCTACAACCAGGATCATGGGTACCCCCTGGGCCTCTGCTCTCTGATGCATCAGCGCGACCATCTCCTTCAGGTTGGCAAAGCGGTGCTGCCACCCGGCGTTGAACGGCTGTCGCAGATAATCGGGAGCATTTCCATAGCCGAGGTACATATTCGCGTACGTCGCCGGGCTCTGAAGAATGAAGTGCTGCAGCAGAAGGAAGGCGCGGCTGGCCTTCAGGGGCTCGACAACGTGCCAGTGAATCCAGTTGCGAAGGCCTCCCGGCCGAGCGGAGGGCGTGGTGCTCGGCTCCTTCTCGGCTGGGTGAGACGCCGGGTTTGGATCGAAGTCATTGAAGCTGGCAATGTCTCGGGGATCGACGACGAGCAACAGAGCGTCGGGATGCATGCTTAACGCATCGTCGGTTCGAAGATAAACATCGGGCATGGGAAGGCCGAGCATGCCGTTGCTCTGAAACTCGACGTGGCGGTGACACTGACGCGACAGAGTTCTCGCCCCCACCGCATTGAAGGTGTCCTGGTAAGGGACAAGGTACCCATAGCTATATGAAGTACCCATAACGACGATCCGAAGCGAGTGTGGAGGCTTCTTTCCGCAGTCGTCGTTCGAGCGGTAGCCGCAACTGTTGTAAGCATTGTCCACCCATGGGCTTTCGGCTGCCTTGATGCGCGACCTGCAATTAGCACGATAGTGCGGGCCGCTGGGTCCATCCGCAACGTAGCAGGCATCCCCCTTACTCTCAGGGTAGAGGGAGCGCGCCACCATCTCCGACACGGCAACCAGAAGGGCGATCGTGGCGAGCGCTGTCAACGGGAGCAGAACCCAGTCGCGCCGCGTTACATCAGAGATCGTGGACTTCGGACGGTCGTCACGACGGGAGTTCATACGACGGCAGCCTGCTCCTCGACAAAACCCAGAGACCTGATCTCCATGGGAACAGTTTGTATTTCGGCCGTATCGACAAAAAGTTCCCAGCGTGAGGCGCCTGATCCCTCGCTTGGGAGGCTCGTAAAACCTAATTGGCTGTAGTGCTCCGCGACGAGAGAATTCCGGTCAGTGGGCAGGTAAACACCAACCAGCTTCTTAATGCCTGCGGCACGGGCATGGCGAAGGATCTCGCCCAGGGTCACATGCTCCACCTTGCGTCCAAGCACGCGGCAACTCATGAGCCACGTGTCGATCTCCCATGTCCCGGGTTCTCCGGGAAGGCAGATGATCACGCCAATCATGCCGTTGTCCCCGAAAATATCTGTCAAGCGCACCTGTAACGTGAATACCTGGGGATCGGCCTCCGCATCCCTGACCTCAGGATCGGTATACCGCCGCGTCGTTAGATTGAACTGGTTTGACTTATTGATCAGCTGAACGATGCGCGCGCGCCCGGTCGCATCGAACGGCTGGAACGTAATCGTCATCTCCAGAGATGCCAGATACGCGTCAACGCCGCCCACCTGCTTTTTTAAGCCGGCGCGCCTGGCATTGTCCTGGTAGAAACCCGCCCGTTGCAAGTCTTCCACGGCGAAGGTGGGGGACTCAAAGTACCCGGCCGCCGCCAGTATCCGGGCGTACAGGGCCGGATCTTCCGGCAACTCAGGCACAGCTACCTGGGGCAGAAGTTGACGCACCAGACCTCGCTCTACCGGGTTGTCGTCCAGAAACACAAGCGAGTCGATCCCAACAGAAAGCTCGTCGGCAATCGCTCGAAGGTTGGTGGCTTTATCGTTCCAGTTTGCCTGGAAGACGGCAATATGATCGAGCTTCAGAAGCATCTCCGGATGCTTCTCAAACGGCTCACGGGCAATCGCATCCGTGTTTTTGGAAGATACGGCCAGGATCACACCCCGCTGACGGAGCTCGAGCGCCAGACGCTGCACGGCTAGGTGCGCCTCACCCCGGGCATCCCCTTGCGCGATCTGGATCCCTTCGAGGCCATCATCGCCGATCACGCCTCCCCACACCGTGTTGTCGAGATCCAGCACCAGGACCTTCCGGCTCTTGCCCCGGATAGCGGCGACAATACGGCAGACATGGTCAGCATAGAGAGGGATCAACGCATCGTTGAATGGAAACTTACCCATGTTCCACAGCGACGGATCGTGCCACTCGGCAAGACCTACGGTTTCAGCCAGCGAGGCGACATCCAGAAGGACATCGCCCTTCTCCCGGGCTGCCGCACCAAGCTCACGGTTCACCGCGTCCAGAAGAAACCGAAGCGATCCCGGCAGACTGCGATCCAGGCTGCCGAAGAGCAACTCGGCCGGTGGCACAAAGGTCTGGAAGATACAAAGAGCATTGCAATTGGCCTTGATCCCGTCGCGCAGCGACGTCAGATAGCCAAGACTGCCTGCCACGGTATTGGCTGCCGCTTCGCTGTCGCCTAGCGATACGCGAAGAGGCAGCGCTCTGAAGTCGATGGCAAAAAGGACTGCGTCGGGCTTGGAGCTGTTGACCTGCGACGTCGGAGTCAAGGCCTCCTGGGCAACCTGGTCATACGAGGGCTTAATCACTTCCAGGTCAACGCCGTAACGCGCAGCCGTGGCGACCAGAGCAGGAACGATCATATCGATCGTGGCGTTGCTAAGGATGGCTAACTTGAACTTGGTAAGCGAATGTAGCGAACCTCCGGTAGCGTGCGCTTTCGTAATGACCCTCGCAAGACGGGTAAGCGCATTGAGGTCCAGCGCCGAGCCTGCTATCGATTGCAGTGTGGCGCCGAGCGAATCGGAGCTGAGATCCAGAGCTTTAAGGGTTTGGGAGAGATTGCTTGAGGGACGAGGTAGCCATTGCAATCCTGCATAAAGCTGATTCACAGAACGTCTTTTCTCCTTCGGAAGCCGCTCAGGCCCGCTGCCGGATCAGTGCGACGAGATCACCTACATTTTCCAGTTTGCCTACCTGGGATGCGGTCAACTTGATGCCGAAGGCACGCTCTACAGTAAGTACCAGACGGATGTGCGTGAGACTGTCCCATCCATCGACATCATTGGCGGTCAGCTCAGGGGTAACAACAATACTGTCGTCGTCAAAGACATCATGGAAGATCTTGGTCAAGCGAGGATAAATTTCAGCATCGTCCATGCGTCGTGTTCTCCATTACGTAGACGTCGTGCGATAGCCGCACGCAGGTGCGTTCCAGAGTGGGCGCAAGTAGCCTCGTCTCAAGCTTTAAAGTAGCAGAGAGATCAGTCTGTCTCAACTTCCCGAAGAAGCAGTAACCCCTATAAAACTGCTCTTTGAGGGGCTCCGATCTGCCTTGGGCAACGCGGATGTGCACCAGCATCTCGCCTTCCCCTCCCTCGCAACGTTTCTAGACCTCACGCCGACCGGGCTCCCACAACAGACGGGTTTCGGCTTTAACCTAACTAGGGATATGCGAAAGGGATTGCAAGGAGCGCTGTATTGCCGGTGCGGCCGAGAGAAGATCCGCGCCAACGGCCACTGTGCCACCTGCTACACCCTCAGGCAGCACGATGCCCGCTACTTCGGCGGGCTTCGCGAGCAGGCCCTGGAGAGAGACGGGCGTTGCTGCCGCGTATGCGCGGCCTCTGGCCGTGATAAGCGCTCGATTGTCGTGCACCATCGCGTCCCGGGTCGATCGGCCTTGAAAATGCTCGTCTCGCTCTGCCCGGCGTGTCATGCGAAGGTACATCGTACAAAAGTGGTGCTCTCGGAGATGCCGCCACTGCTCTTGGAGCTGTGGCGTGAACAGCACCCCGAAGGACACGAGCAGACGCGGTTAGATTTCAACGCGCGAGGCCCGGCAGCGTCTCCCGTGCCGTTGTTTGAAGATCGGCCACAAGATCGGCCACTCACCCATGCGAAATTCTGAAATGCTGAGTTTTCCTGGTAATTCGTTCCCGATGGGATCGGCCAGGACAGCACAAGGAACGTTTTGGAAACCCGAATCGAATTGAGCCGGCGCTCCTGAACACTCCTTTGTGGAACTGGCGGACGTTGTCGCTGAGCCGACTGCGGCGAGTTCCATTCTCGGCCGCTCTCTCCACCATGGCCTAGCACCCGCCCTTGCAGCAGTTCAATGTCCTTCCACTGCGCAAAGACCACCGGCAGGTTGACGTCGGAGGCGGCTTCC
Organism: uncultured Acidobacteriaceae bacterium; assembly: GCA_964249715.1. Lineage (GTDB taxonomy): Bacteria > Acidobacteriota > Terriglobia > Terriglobales > Acidobacteriaceae > Granulicella. The sequence continues at coordinate 5,463 of CAXUDN010000118.1, read as the reverse complement.
ATGTGCCGCGCCATCATCTTCTGCTTGTCCCCGACCGCCTGAACCGTCCGCAGGGTTTTCAGGAAGCCTGCCTGAACCTCCCATTCTTTCTCCCTACAGGCTTTGCCAGTCCCATGGTGGAAAGATGCTGTATCGTCGCTCCAGCGCAAAAGCATGAACCACATCCTTACGCATGTAGCCGGCAAGTTGTGGATCATCCAGCCGTACCCCGAAGCCGGCTGCTGGCGTACCTCCTGCTTCGGCCTGACCCGCGCAATCTGCCGGTCCAATGAGGTCACTCGATCTTGGCTGATCTCCTTGACCATGGCAGCCTGGATGTCGCGCTCGGACCGAAAGCCCAGTTTCTGGGTGGCGAGCTTTTCCGCATGGAACCGGAAGCCATCCTTGATGAACTCGCGGTCAAAGCGCACTTCCCTTCCCGCCCGTGTCACGCCCCGCACGGCAACATGTACATGGGGGTGATCGGTGTTGGTGTGCACGCCGGTTGGCGACAGTCACCGATCCAGGAAGACTTTCCCGCTCCATCTCCATCAGCCAGTACCCCTCACCCGGGACATTCGGTGGCATCGGCTCCCTGGCTTTCTCGGTAAGCTTTCCATTCTCGGTCATC
>CAXUDN010000118.1:0-4753 GCA_964249715.1 uncultured Acidobacteriaceae bacterium | reverse complement strand
ATTCGGTGGCATCGGCTCCCTGGCTTTCTCGGTAAGCTTTCCATTCTCGGTCATCAGACCCGCAGCGATCAGCTCACGGCATTCGGCCTCTACTTGAGCCATGCCCTCTGCGACGACTCGGTCGAAAAACTCCACATGGGCCTCGAAGGCCTTGCGTTGTTCGGAGGTCATATGTGGGTTGACCTCTACAAGCCCGTTGCGAATATCTTCAGCGAGGCTCACAAGCGTTTCTCCCCTATATTTCCGGATAGCAGAAACACAGTCCGGTGTCGAGCTGATGCGAATCAGGCCTGTATGAATGCCTTGCTGAGCTCATCGGCGAGCTGGCCCTCGCGCTCCTGTTCGATCTGCGTTTGGCATCGCCGGCTGCAGCACTCCGCTTCCATCCCCGCTTGCCAAGCCTGCTCGATCCACTCGTCGGGGATGAGACCGGAGCAAACCCGGCACACATGGGAGCGGGGCTGCCTCGCAAGCCGTTTTCGGTGACCGGCAGGTCTTGCCACACTCGAAAGACGGTCTCCATAACCTCGGCGTACCCTGCAACTTCCTGTTCGTCCCGGCTGGCGAACGATCCGATTTCAAGGTTCGACAGCAGCCGTTCGACCTCTCGATCCGAGAGCTTGCTGCCTTCGATCCGGGTAGAGGAACCGATACTCTCGATAGTGGCTACGTGCCGTAGAGCGCGAAGGCGCTCGGGAGCCAGCGTTCCCCAAACTCGCCAGGTCCCTTTGAACTCATCGATCCCCGCGATCAGTTTGAGGACTTCAGGCGTGATCTGGAGAGTGTCGAGCGGGAACATGCACCATATGTACACCCATAAACACCCATTCGCTAGTCCTGCGTGAGTCGCCGGCTCCTTGCCCTTCAACACGCCTACGCAATGCCGTTCTATGCGAGGTTGAACCCATTAAGTAGATCCCGTGTCACTGCCTTCCGGAGAGAAGCAGCAGGTCAGAGCTCCACGAGCTGAACTTGTTATAACTACGTTATAATGCCTCTATGGAGCTGAAGGTGCGCAAAATCGGCAATGGCTATGGGGTTATTTTTCCGAAACCTCTGCTGGACGATTTGGCTGTTGGAGAAGGCTCACTCCTACGAGCAGAGAACCGGGATGGTGTGTTGCAGATGACACCCGTCGATGTTGAGTTCTCGCGGCAGGTGGAAGCCTTCCTTCGTACGGAAGGGCAGCACCGGCGCAGCTACCGCGAACTGGCGAAGTGAACCTCACGTTCTTACGCACCGATGTGCTGCGCACGGTTCAGGCGCAATTGATACAGACCTACGGAGGGTTGCCGGGCGTACGAAGCGAGAACGGTCTGGAGTCTGCGGTCGCCCGTCCCAAGCAGCTGCACAACTACACCGGAGAAGTGCGCATTGGCGCTCTCGCGGGTTCGCTAGCCTGGGCACTGCTGCGCAATCATCCATTCGCAGATGGCAACAAGCGAGTCGCGCTTGCGGCTCTGGTGATGTCGGCGGAGCTGAACGAGCATAGGCTTACGTGCAGCGAGGCGGAGGAGACCGCTATGGTCCTCAAGGCCGCAGGTTCAGAAATCTCCGAAGACGAATGGACCGCCTGGGGGCTGCAGGTGATTGTTTCTCGGAAGTGAGCGACAGGGGAGGGAGTGCTGCCCTGCTGTGGAGTGCAAGCCTGGCTCACGCGGTGAAGTGCATGTCACTTAGATCGCGGCGCAGCTGTTCCGCATTGGCTGCGACGTACTCGATCAATTTCAGCGCTGCAGCATTCTGTTCATCCCAGAGCCGTTGAAATCCGATGCGGGACTGAGGATCATCCCCGTGTAAATCAAAGGAGTCCACGGCCTTACCGCTGCGTTCTGCGTGAAGGACTAACTGCCAGAATTCAGGTATTCGAGAATCTGTCATGTGGTCCGCTGCTTTCATGCGATACCTTCCGCGTCATTGCAGATGGGCAAGTGCCAAGGAGTAAGTATTTGTACATTAGTGGGTTTAACTCATTTATGTCTATAAATATGAGACATTATGGAATCGTCTCCAAAGCGGCTGCTTCCCTCCCTGACCCGTCTTTTGGACGGGCTCGGCGAGAACCTCAAGCTGGCTCGTCTTCGCCGGCGCTATACCGCTGAGACGGTGGCAAACCGTGCCGGGATTGCCCGAGCCACTCTCTACCGCATTGAGCAGGGTGACCCGAGCGTCTCCTTGGGCAACTACGCACGTGTTTTGCAGGTCCTGCGACTAGAAGAGGATCTGAAAGGCTTGGCCTCTGATGATCTCCTGGGGCGAAAACTTCAGGATGCCGCGCTGGGGAAGCGCGCGCGTTCGCCTAAGCGTAGGTCCACTCTTGCGTCAGCCGAGGGCTCGGCACCATGAAGGGCGCTCAAAGAACAGTCGAAGTTTACGTGGATGCAGCAGAGGAGAGCGTTCCTACCTTGATGGGAGCGCTGCATGTCCAAGGGAGCGGCACCGGCGAGATCTTTTCTTTGAATACCACCCCGGCTGGCTAGAAAGGCCCGAGGCGTTTGAGTTCGATCCGGACCTGCAGCTGGTAAGCGGCCCTCAGTACCCGGCGCAGACGCGCAACAACTTCGGTATTTTTCGATTCAGCTCCTGACCGCTGGGGGCGAGTACTCATGCAACGCCGTGAGAACCTTCGCGCGAGGCAAGGGGAGCGCCGGCCGCGACGACTAGGGGAGCGGGAATACCTTCTCGGCGTGCATGATGAAATGCGGCTCGGTGCGTTGCGCTTTCGAATCCCAGGCACAGACGCCTTTCTGGATGATGACAATGCGATGGCGGCTCCGCCGCTCACCTCACTGCGCGAGTTGCAGGCCGCGAGCTTGGGGTTTGAACAGCACGTCCATGAGGAAGAACACCCGGATTACGCGCGTTGGCTGAGGCTGTTGGTAGCTCCAGGAGGACTGATCTCGCGAGTTGCTGAAGCTTATGCGCCCATGAGGTTGAAATACAGAGGCAGGTGCTGCTATAGCACCTGCTGCTGTAAAGGCACCTGATCCTTGAGAGCATCAGGTGATGTGATCAGCTTAAGTGATAGCTGAAGGATCGATGCAGCGCGACCGTTTCCGCCACCTATTTGAATCAATAGGCAAGGCGCTCATGCGTCCAGTTGCGGCGTTGAAGAACGCTCCATGGTGCTCGAGGCGTCCATACCGAAATAGGCGGGAGAGCATTGCGAGGGCACTTGCTGCGAGTGTCTGGTTGATGAAAGGTTCCTGGCGTTCAAGAGCCTCGGCCGCCGAACAACTCGGCTGTGGATCTTCTCCGTTGCTCGTGTCGACGATCTCTGGGTAGAGCTCCGAGACGGTTCGCAGCCGGTCTGAACGGCGGCGGTGAGAGCGTTCAAAGGCTGTCCAAGTACGAACTGGCCACTCGCGGCGTTGTTTCCGAGGTCGAGCCAGTAGCTGACAGGGGACGAGGCGGTAACGGCCTTATCGATGATCTGACGGGCTTCACGCGTGTCCACGCACCCGATCACGACATCGGCGCCACGATCCGGGTTTCTCAGTCCGGCCCTTGCTACAGCCCTCAAGCTCCTGCCGCAAGCAACGCGCTACGCTCGTGATCGCCAAACTGGATCGCCTCGCCCGCAACGTGGCTTTTATTTCGAACCTCATAGAGTCTGGGGTTGAGTTCGTGGCTGTCTATATGCCTCAGGCAAATCGGTTCGTGGTCCACATCCTGGCTGCAGTTGCTGAGCAGGAGGCCGAGGCCATTTCGAAGAGAACCAAAGCAGCCCTCGCTGCCGCAAAGGCGCGAGGAACAAAACTTGGCGGCCGGCGAGTCTCGGCTGAGCGATTCGCAGAAATCGGAGCTGCAGCGCGCCAGGTGCGTAGTCAAAAAGCAAGCCAGATCCGCTCGGAGCTCCTTCCGACGATCACAGCCATACAAGCCACCGGAGCGAGCTCGCTCCGCGCAATCGCGGCAGAACTCAACGCCCGCGAGATCCCAACACCCCGAAGACTTGGGGAATGGTCTGCGGTCCAGGTCCAAAGGGTGATGGAACTATAGAGAGCACCCAGGAAACGGCGTAAAATCGTCAGCCAGGAGGAAGCGATGATCGATCTAAATCATGCCGACGCCCATTATCTCGTTGATTGGACCGGCTACTCTATGGTGGAAGTTAACCCCGCGAAGTTGAGTGGGACGCCGACCCTGAAAGGCTGGAGGATGCCAGCCCAGTTCATTATCGAGAACTACATGCTCGGTGACAGTGCCGACGAGATTGCAGAGTCTTTCGGCCTACCCAAGGAGGATGTTCGATCTTTGATCGCTGAAGCAATTGCCAAGAACCCGGAACTTCTTCGCCGGTGAACATCTTTTTCGACGTCAATGTGCCAGCGCAACTGCGTCGGCACTTGGCTAGGCATAAGGTGACGACGGCTGTACATATGGGCTGGGGTCAGCTGTCGAACGGAACACTGTTAAAAGGGGCCGAGAACGCCGGCTTCGAGCTGATGATCACGGGCGACAAGAACCTGGCCTACCAACAAAACCTGAAGAACCGGAAGATCGCTCTGATCATTCTCGGTACCACGCACCGCTACACGCTGGAGGCCAATATGGCTTCAGTGCTGGCTGCCGTGAGCAGGGCCAAGCCGGGCAGCTTCGAGCAGCTACCTACTCCACCCTACGTGCCGCGGCCTAAAACTTGATGGAGCAATAGGTCTCGCTATGCCGATCGCACTGGGCGTACTGCGGGACGGCTGTGAGCCGCAGTCCGTCCATAATGGACGCTGAAGCTCAAGAGATATCAAGGGAG